>NZ_JBHRWI010000007.1:0-240628 GCF_042647905.1 Amycolatopsis halotolerans | reverse complement strand
ACGACCCGAACGCCTCGTCGATCGCCGCCGCCAGCTCCCCGGTCGGCTTGTCCCCGCCCTCCGGCGACAGGATCTTCCACCACACCACGTGGTTGGCGTGCCCGGCCAGGTTGAACGCCAGCGTCGTCTCCAGGCCCACGATGCCGCCGAAGTCGCCGGCTTCGCGGGCCGCGGCGAGCTTGTCGAGGGTGTCGTTGGCGCCCTTGACGTAGGCCGCGTGGTGCTTGCTGTGGTGCAGCTCGTTGATCTCGCCGGAGATGTGCGGCGCGAGGGCACCGTAGTCGTAGTCGAGTTCGGGCAGCTCGTACCGGGCCATGGGGCCCTCCTTCTGTCTTCGACATCAAGTCTTGCCCCCTCGAACCTAGTAGCACACCCGCGTCCCGGGCGAGCGGGGGCAGCCTCGGCGCCACGGGCTGGAACCTGGTTGAGTGAAGGTTCAACTTCCAGTACTGGGCCCTCCGGCCGACCACTCAGCGTGACCGGTTTGTCCGCCCCGCGTCGATTCCCCGGCGCCCGGTACGGTTGGTCCCATGGCGACGTCCCGGCTCGGCAGCGTGCAGCGGGTGCTGCTGCTGTTCGCGCTGGCGCTGGGTATCGCCGTGATGCACCACGTGCCCTCCCCCGGCGCCGGGCATGCCATGACGAGCGAGATGTCCGTCGTCCAAACGCACGACGCGGCACCGGCCGTGGACTCCGGCATGCCCGCTGGCGAACACTCGATGCTGCACCTCTGCCTGGCCGTCCTGTACGCCGCTGGCGCACTGGTCCTCGGCCTGCTGGCCTTCCGCCGCCACCCCGCCGTAAAAGCGGTTTTCGACGGCACTCGCGGGTCCCCCGCCGCTGACCGTCCGCCCGACAGACGGGGCCGGATCGTCTTGACTTCTCTCTGTGTGTTGCGCACCTGATCGGCAGCTCTCGCTCCGGTCTTTCTTCGCAATTTTCCTTTTGAGAGAAGGTTTTTTCGTGCGCAAAATCTTTTTCACCGGCGCGGTGCTGGCCGCTTCGCTCCTGCTGGGCGCGTGCGGCGGCCCGGAATCCCCCGCGCCCAGTGCGCAGGCGGGGCACAACGCCGCTGATGTCACGTTCGCCCAGCAGATGATCCCGCACCACCAGCAGGCGCTGGAAATGGCGAAAATGGTGCCGTCGCGCAGCAGCAACCCGAAGGTCGTCGACCTGGCCGGCCGGATCGACCGCGCGCAGGACCCGGAAATCCGGCAAATGCAAGGCTGGCTGACCGCCTGGGGCGCGGCGCCCGCCAGCCACTCCATGCCCGGCGGCCACGAGATGTCCGGCGACCACACGATGACCGGCATGATGTCCGACGCCGACATGAAGAGCCTGGACGCCGCGAAGGGCCCGGCGTTCGACCGGTCGTGGCTGGACATGATGGTCAAGCACCATCAGGGCGCGGTCGAGATGGCGAGGACGGAACTGGCCCAGGGCGCGGATGCCGGGGCCAAGGCGCTGGCACAGCGGATCATCGACGCTCAGCAGGCGGAGATCGCCGAGATGCAGGGGTTGGTGAAGGGGTGATGACGTGGTGCGCCGGGGTCGCTGGGGCGGCCCCGGCGCACCGCGTGCCGTCTCCGTGCTGCCGAGCCGGGACAGGCGGTATTCGCGGGCTTCAGCGCCGAACGGCCTCGGCGGCGTCGAACCCGGCCTTCACCGGCGCAGGCGTTCCGGCGCCTCGTCGAGCAGGTGCAGCAGCCGCACCGCGAGCGTCTGGCAAGCTGGTCCAGTCAGGCCGGTGTCCTGTTCGAGCACATCCCGCACCAGAGCGAGCCGTTGTTCGTACCGTGAGACAAAGCTGAGCTCGCTGGTCATGTTTCCGTCCTCTTCAGTGGTTGCCCTGCTTCCCGCGGCGCAAGCGCAGCCGCGGCGGAACCCGCCCGCCGCGGTCGCCGCGCAGAACCGGTCCGCGATCGCGTCGTGTCCGGCCTTCTCGTGGTGGCAGACCGGGCAGGCTCCGGCAGACCGACCGATGCGCCGTGCGGCTGACAGTATGCTCATCGCGGAGCGCCGACGCCGCGCGCGAACGAGTTGGTGGACACTGCCGGCTCAGCGCGTTCCGGCGATGCCGTTGCCGGAGAGTATTTCCGCGACGGTGGCGGTGGAGCCGCCGTCCGCGGCCGACCGGAGCACGGCACGGGCCACTCCGCCGGGGGCCTCCGGCGGCACCACCAGCAGGCTCACCCGCCGGGAGTCCGTCCCGATCGCCTGCACCGTGTCCGGATCCGTCGCCCGGAACCCCTCCAGCCGCACGATCCGATCGCCGAGGCGCACCTTGCGCGCGGCCGTGCCCCAGGCGTCCAGGTGATACGACACCCGGGCCAGCGGGCCCACCCGCGCTTCGAGCGCGGCCGCCAGCGCGGGCAGCTCGGCGGCGAGGTCCGCCGAACGAGGCCACCAGCCGCCGTCGACGTGCCCGGATTCGGAGCCGGCGCGCTTCATCGACACCCGTGCTTCGGCGGGCTCGCTGCCTCCGGCCGGGACTTTCCGGTACTGGGCCGCCGTCATCGGGAACCGCTTCCGGCTGCTGCCGGCGCCGTCCGGAGCATGCCGCCGACCTCGTGCAGGTGCCGCAGGACATCCGCGTAGGTGCGGAACAGCCCGCCCTGGCTATAGCTGATCCCGCGGGCGAGACAGAAGTCCCGCACCAGCGGCTGCGCCCTCCGGAGGGTCGCCATCGGGATGCTCGGGAAAAGGTGGTGCTCGATCTGGTAATTCAGCCCGCCCAGCGCGTACGTCATCCACCGGCCGCCGCGGACATTGTGCGACGTCAGCACCTGACGGCGGAGGAAATCCAGCTGGTGCCCGGGTTCCAGATGCGGCATCGCCTTGTGGTTGGGCGCGAACGAGCATCCCATGTAGACCCCCCATGCGGCGTGGTGCACCACTACGAACACTGCGGCGATTCCCGGCGGCAGCAAGAGAAACACGGCCGTCAGGTAGGCGGCGAGGTGGACGGCGAGCAGGGCCGCGTCCAGCCGAGGGGACTTGGTCCCGCCGCGGCGCACCGCCTTGATCCCCGACCAGTGCAGGTCGACGCCTTCCAGCAACAGCAAGGGAAAGAACAGGAAGGCCTGGTATTTCGCCATCCACCGCAGGAAACCCGTCTTCGCCCGGCTCTGCCCGGTGCTGAACGCCAGTGCGGGAATGTCGATGTCCGGATCGGAGTTCTCGAGATTCGGGTTCGCGTGGTGACGGGTGTGCTTGCCCACCCACCAGCCGTAGCTCAGCCCGACCAGCCCGGCGAGCCCGGTGCCGACCGCGTCGTTCGCCCGCCTGCCGCGGAAGATCTGCTTGTGCCCGGCATCGTGGCCGAGGAAAGCCAGCTGGGTGTAGGCGACCGCCAGCAGCACCGCGGTGCCCAGCTGCCACCAGTGCCCGCCGGCGAGCGCGAGCACCACCCACGCCCCGGCGAAAGCCAGCAGCGCCAGCCCGCCGCGCAGCAGGTAGTGCACCGGGCGGCGGCGGAACAGCCCGGCCGCCTTCACCAGTTCCGACAGTTCGGCGTACTCGCTTCCGCGAGGAGGGCCGGGCCCTCGCGGGGCCGCCGGGTTCGTTAAGTCCATTGTGGAATCTCCAAATCGGGTGGCGGCGGAGGGCCGCCGCTGGCAGCCGCGGACAGACCGTGCCGCGACAGCGGAAAATCGGGCGCGGAGACCGCCGGATCCGGGGGAGCGGAAACGCATCCGCCAGTGAAGTCGCGCGGCGACGAGGCTTGCCTTCCGGATTTCCGTCATGCCCCGGCGTCTCCTCAGTCGTCGGCAGCCGTGCTGCGGTTCGATCGGCGCGACCGAGGTCTGAGGTCCTTGTCCGAAGCCTACACCCGCGCCAGTGCGGGCGCGGGCTCGCCGCTGGCGTACGGACCTCGGGCGGACAGCCCGGCGAAGTCCGTGCGCGCTGCTTTGTTTCGCCCGGCCGCGCACCGAAATCCACTTCACCCGAATGCGGCGGCCCGCCCTGGTGAGGGCGTGAAACGGCGATCGTGCGGCAGCGCACCGCGCCGGCCCGGGTCCGCAGCGGCGCCCGCGGCCTGGACGAGGAGGTGTACCGTCAGCGGTGTCCGGAAGCATCTCGTGCCGGCAGCCCTGGCCCATCGCCGCAGGGACAATGCACGGCATGCCCTCGGGCCCGCGGCACATCACCGTCACCCCAGCGGCCTCGAGACCGCCGAGCCGCCCTTGCTGCAGCCGCTGCGCGGCGCAAGCCGGTGGCGCCCATCCGGGAAGTGGCGGTGGTGCGGCGTGGCCCAGCCGCCCCCTGGTTTCCCAGCAACCGGCGGATCTTGCATTGCCAGGAAAGGAAAATCCGATCACCGCTTCGGTCAGCACACCGCTTTTCAGCCATCCCGTCGCCGAGCCGCCTCGGCCCGGCGCGCTCGTCCTGCCGCAGGACGAGCGCTACGGCGGCCTCTTCCGCCAGCCCGGCGAGCGGGAAGAACCGCAGCCGCGCGAAATCCGGACGCGGCACCGGCACCGGCACCGCTGACGCTCAGCCCTTCTTCGGCGCGCAGCCCGTTCCGTCGCGCCGCGCCGACGGCAATCCGCCGCCGGGCCATCCGCACCATCGGACGGGAGCGCCCCGATGAAGCCAGCCCCGCAGGACCGCACCGCCGGCCCGGTGATCGAGTCGCTCGTGCTCGGAAACCGGTTGCGGCTCAAGGAGCCGAACGCCACGAAAGGCTGTTTCGACGGCGCCTGGTGGCCGCGTTCACGAGAACCGGTCGCGGAGTTCAGCGCTCTCGTCGCCGCGCTCGCGGACCGGTCGGGACGGGTGGACCGGATCGGTTTCAACCCCGCCGCCTGGGATCTCGCGCCCCTCCGGCTGGCGCACGGCCCGAACCTGGTGCGGCTGGCCGGGTTCTTCGGGCTCCAGGAGCACACTGTCGTGGTGATCGGACCGCGCATCCGCCACGTGACGCTCTTGGTGATCCCCCCGGACGCCCCTCCGGACGCGGCGGAACGCGCGCTGAGCGCCGCCTCCGCCGGCGACAGCACCGGAGCCGCGCTGGAGATTCTTCGCGACACCGGCGTCCTTTCGCGCCAACCCGCTTAGCCCGCGCACCCAGGCCTCGTCGTTCAGCAGCACGTCAGCCGGCCCACATGCCGGGATCGGAGCTTTCCATGCCGACGCCGCCGCGCCGAGATCCTTCCTCCGCACCGGCCGAGTCGCGGCTGAAACCGCCGCTTCCGGTCGCCGGCTTCGTGGACGGCGGCTGGTGGCCCGCTTCGGAGGACCTCGCGGCCGAAGTGCCCGGTCTCGCCGCGGCGCTCGCCGACCGGCTCGGCCCGGTATGGCGCGTGGCGTTCGCGTCGCAGGCCTGGCTGCCCGCCGAGCCCACGATGATCTCCCGGGGACGGCTCGTGCGGCTGGAAGGGTTCCGCTCCCAGGACCCGCACGTCGTGCATGTGACCGGCGGTTCGATGCGCCGGCTGACGCTGCTCGTCGTCCCCGCTCGAACACCGCCGGCGGCCGCCGCGATCGCGCTGTCGGCAGCCGCGGACCAGAACAGCACCACGTGCCCGGAAGCCATCCTGAAAGAATCCGGAGCCACTCCCCGGCCCGCCGAAGACGACGTGTGCCGCTGGGAGTCCGGAGGCGGTGCCGACTTCCCCTCCCCGGCGCACGCCGGCGGCTCGGCGTAGCCCTCGGAGCGAACGCTGGTCCCCGCCCGGCACGTCCGCGCCGCCCTCGCCGACGGGCTTGCCGCCAGCGTTCGCACTCTCCCGTCCGCGGTCGGTCCGCGGCGGCCGGTTGTGTCTGAGCCAGCACGGCCGCTGCGGCAGCCGTCACCGCCGAGCGCGGCGGCGACGCGAGATCAGCAGCAGCGCGCCTCCGCCCGCGAGCAGGGCGATGGCCACGATTCCCACCGGGATCAGCACCACGCCGGTCCACGCCAGGGGCGGGTTCGGCGGCGGGGGCTGGACCGGCGGTGTCGGCGGGACTGTCGGCGGGGTCGGCGGCGTGGGCGGGGTCTTCGTGAGCGGCGTGGTCGTCTTGCAGCGCGGGTCGGCGGAGGCGTCGGGGCAGTTGGTGCCGGGCGTCGTCGAGGTAATGACGTTGCGCAGGCTCTGTCCGTCGCCGATCGGGGTCTTGACCTTCACGCTGTAGGTGACCGTCGCGGTCGCGCCGACTGGCAGGTCGCCGGTCCACGTCAACCGGGGTGCCGCATAGGTCACCGAGCCGGTCGAGGCGGTCGCGTCATTGTTGTAGGCGGCGTTGCCGAGGACGCCGGTTAGGTCGTCGGCGAAGGTCGCGTCCTTCAGCGCGGTCTGGCCGGTGTTCGTCGCGGTGACGGTGTAGGTGACCTGGTCACCCGCCTTGGCCTCGGTGACGCTCGCCTTCTTCGCCAGGATCAGCCCCGCGACCGGCGTCGTGGTCCCGCACCTCGGGTCCTTCGAGCCCGGCGGGCAGTTCGTGCCCGGGGTCTCCGACGTGACAACGTTCGCCAGCGTGTGATCGCCCTTGACGGGGTTGTTGACGGTGACGCTGTAGGTGACCGTCGCGGTCGCGCCAATCGGCACGTCACCGGTCCAGGTCAACCGCGGTTCGGCATAGGTCACCGAGCCGATCGAGGCCGAAGCGTCCTTGCCGTAGGTGGCATCGTCGAGAACCTTCGAGAGATCGTCGGTGAACGTCGCTCCCGTTTGGACGGTCTGGCCGGTGTTCTTCACCGTCACCGTGTACGTGACCTTGTCCCCTGGCTTGACGTCCTTCTTGTCCGCGACCTTCGTGATGTCCAGACCGGCGATGAGAGTCGTGGTGCCGCAGCGCGGATCCGTCGATCCCGGCGGGCAGTTCCCGCCCGGCGTGTCCGACGTGACCACGTTCGCCAGCTTGAAATCACCCTTGACGGGGTTGTTCACGGTGACGCTGTAGGTGACCGTCGCCGTAGCGCCGACCGGCAAATCTCCGGTCCACGTCAGCCGCGGAGCCGCATAGGTCACCGAGCCGATCGACGCCGACGCATCACCGTCATAAGCGGCATCGTCGAGGACCTTCGACAGGTCGTCGGTGAACGTCGCGCCGGGCAATGGGGTCTGGCCGGTGTTCGTCACGGTCACGGTGTAGGTGACCTTGTCGCCCGGCTTCGCGTCCTTCTTGTCCGCCACCTTGGCGATCGTGATGCCGGACACCGGCGTCGTCGTGCCACAGCGCGGGTCGGTCGATCCCGGCGGGCAGTTCCCGCCGGGAGTGTCCGACGTGACGACGTTCGTCAACTGGTGATCACCCTTGACCGGGTTGTTCACCGTCACGCTGTAGGTGACCGTCGCCGTCGCGCCGACCGGCAAATCTCCGGTCCACGTCAATCGAGGCTCCGCATAACTCACCGAGCCGATCGACGCCGAAGCATCGTTGCCATAAGCAGCGTCGTCGAGAACCTTCGACAGATCGTCGGTGAACGTCGCTCCCGTTTGGACAGTCTGGCCGGTGTTCTTCACCGTCACCGTGTACGTGACCTTATCCCCTGGCTTGACGTCCTTCTTGTCCGCAACCTTGGAGATATCCAACCCCGCAACCGGCGTCTTCGTGCCACAACGCGGATCCGTCGAACCCGGCGGGCAATTCCCGCCCGGAGTCTCCGACGTGACGACGTTCGTCAACTGGTGATCACCCTTGACCGGGTTGTTCACCGTCACGCTGTAGGTAACCGTCGCAGTAGCACCAATCGGGAGGTCGCCGGTCCACGTCAATCGAGGTGCGGCATACGACACCGAGCCGATCGAAGCCGAAGCATCGTTGCCGTAAGCGGCATCGTCCAGCACCTTGGAGAGATCGTCGGTGAAAGTCGCTCCTGTTTGGACAGTCTGACCGGTGTTCCGCACCTTCACCGTATAAGTGACCTTATCCCCGGGCTTAGCGTCCTTCTTGTCCACGACCTTCGAGATGTCCAAGCCAGCAACCGGAGTCGACGTCCCGCACCGCGGATCCGCCGACCCTGGCGGGCAATTCGCGCCCGGAGTATCGGAAGTGACCACGTTCGCCAATCGGTGATCGCCCTTGACCGGGTTCGCTACCGTGACGCTGTACGTCACCGTCACCGAAGCACCGACCGCGACATCGCCGGTCCACGTGAGCCGAGGCGCGGCGTAAGTCACCACACCTCCGGAGGCAGCCGCGTCGCCGTTGTAAGCGGCGTCGTCCAGGACCTTCGACAGGTCATCAGTGAAAGTCGCGCCGGACAACGGAGTCTGGCCCGTGTTCACCACAGTCACCGTGTACGTGACCTTGTCCCCTGGATTCGCCGACGACTTGTCCGCCACCTTGCTGATCGCGATGCCGGACACCGGCGTCGTCGTCCCGCACCGCGGATCCGCGGACCCCGGCGGGCAGTTCCCGCCCGGAGTCTCCGACGTGACGACGTTCGTCAGCCGGTGGTCGCCGCCAGCCGGATTGTGCACTGTGACGCTGTACGTCACCGTCGCCGAAGCACCGATCGGGAGGTCGCCGGTCCAGGTCAACCGAGGCGCGGCATACGACACCGAGCCGGCCGAGGCCGAAGCATCGTTGCCATAGGCAGCATCGTCCAGCACCTTCGACAGGTCGTCGGTGAACGTCGCGCCGGGCAACGGGACCTGGCCGGTGTTGGTCACCTTCACCGTGTAAGTGACCTTGTCGCCCGGGTTCGCGGACTGTTTGTCCACCGACTTGGCGATCGTCAACCCCGGCAACGGCGTCAGGGTCGAGCACTTCGGATCCGTCGACCCGGGTTCGCAGTTGCCCGGCACCGGAGTGCTGACCGTATTGCGCAGCTGGTGGTCGCCGGAGATCGGGTTGTGCACCGTGACGCTGTACGCCACCGTCGCCGAAGCACCGACCGGCAGATCGCCCGTCCACGTCAAACGCGGTGCCGCGTAAGCCGTCGAGCCCACCGAGGCGGACGCGTCGTTGTTGTAAGAGGCGTCGTCCAGCACCTGCGACAGGTCGTCGGTGAAGCTCGCGTCCGGCAGCGGGACCTGGCCGGTGTTGGTCACCTTCACCGTGTAGGTGACCTTGTCGCCCGGGTTCGCGGTCTGCTTGTCCACCGACTTGGCGATCGTCAGTTCCTTGCCCGGCGTCGTGGTCGAGCACGACGGGTCGGTGGAACCCGGCGGGCAGTTGGTGCCGGGCGTCGAGGACGTGACGACGTTGTGGAGCTTCTTGTCCCCGGGGTCCGGATTCTTCACCGTGACGCTATAGGTCACCGTCGCCGAACCGCCGATCGGCAGGTCTCCGGTCCACGTCAGTTTCGGTGCGGTGTAGGAGACCTGCGCCGCCGGGGTGGCGTCATTGTTGTAGACGGCGTCGTCCAGCACCTGCGACAGGTCATCGGTGAAAGTCGCGCCGGGCAACGGGGTTTGGCCGGTGTTGGTGACGGTGATCGTGTAGGTCACCTTGTCGCCGGGCACGACCTGGTCGCGGTCGGCGGACTTGGCGATCCGCATCCCGGACACCGGAGTCGTGGTGCCGCACCGGGGATCGGTGGATCCGGCCGCGCAGTTGCTGCCTGGCGTGGCGGAGGTGATCGTGTTGACGAGTTTATGGTCGCCGGTCACGGGATTCTTCACCGTGACGCTGTAGGTCACCGTTGCCGAACCGCCGACGGGGAGGTCGCCGGTCCAGGTCAGTTTCGGTGCGGCGTAGGAGACCTGCGCGGCGGGAGTGGCGTCGTTGTTGTAGACAGCGTCGTCCAGCACCTGCGACAGATCGTCCGTGAAAGTCGCGCCGGACAGCGGGGTTTGGCCGGTGTTCCGGACGGTCACGGTGTACCGGACCGGATCGCCGGGGTTGGCGCTGGTCTTGTCGACGGTCTTCGCGAACTCGATCCCGGACACCGGTGTCGTGGTCGAGCACGCCGGGTCTGTCGAACCCGCGACGCAGTTGTTGCCCGGCGTCGTGGAGGTGATCGTGTTGATCAGCTTATGGTCGCCGGTCACGGGGTTTTTCACCGTGACGCTGTAGGTGATCGTCGCCGAAGCGCCCACCGGCAGATCACCGGTCCAGGTGAGCCGAGGCGCGGCGTAAGCAACCGAGCCCACTGAGGCAGACGCATCGCTGTTGTAGGCCGCGTCGTCGAGAACCTTCGAGAGGTCGTCGGTGAAAGTTGCGCCCGGCAAAGGAGTCTGGCCTGTGTTCGCGACGACGACCGTGTACGTCACCCGGTCGCCGGGATTCGCCGACTGCTTGTCGGCCTTCTTCTCGATCCGGATTCCCGACACTGGGGTCGTCGTCGAGCATGCCGGGTCGGTCGAACCCGCAGTGCAGTTGTTGCCCGGGGTGGTCGAGGTGACGGCGTTGACCAGCTTGTGGTCTCCGGTGTCGGGATTGTTGACCTTCACCGAATACGTCACCGTCGCGGTGCCGCCGACGGGCAGGTCGCCGGTCCACGTCAGCCGCGGCGCCGCATAGCTCGCCGAGCCGAAAGAAGCCGAAGCGTCACCGTTGTAGGTGGCATCGTCCAGAACCTTCGAGAGGTCGTCCGTGAAAGTCGCGCCGGACAACGGAGTTTGGCCGGTGTTCGCGACGGTCACGGTGTACTTGACGGTGTCGCCGGGCTTGGCGCTGGCCGGATCCGCCGTCTTGCTGATCCGGATCCCGGACACCGGAGTCGTCGTGCCGCACCGAGGATCGGCCGACCCGGCCGCACAGTTGTTGCCTGGGGTCGTCGACGTGACGACGTTGGTCAGCTTGTGGTCGCCGGGATCGGGGTTCTTCACGGTGACGCTGTAGGTGATCGTCGCCGAGGCGCCGACTGCCAGGTCCCCGGTCCAGGTCAGTTTCGGTGCGGTGTAAGAGATCTGCGCGGCGGGAGCGGCGTCGTTGTTGTAGACGGCGTCGTCGAGGACCTTCGACAGGTCGTCGGTGAACGTCGCGCCGCGCGCGGCGACCTGGCCGGTGTTGCGCACCACCACGGTGTACTTCACCGTGTCGCCGGGATTCGCCGATGTCTTGTCCGCGGTCTTGGCGATCTCGATTTTCGTGCCGGGCACGACGGTCTCGGCGCAGGAAGCCGTGCCGTCGTCCGCGCACTGCCGGTCCGGCGGGACGGTCGGCGGTGGGCCTTCGGTCACCTTGGCGCGGTTGATCAGCGTGGCGCCGATGGTCGCGTCGTTGATCCGGGCGTGCACGGTCATGGTGACCCGGCTGCCCGGCGGGATCGCCGCGGTGCGCCATTGCAGCGGGCCGGTACCGGTGACGGCGCCGCTCGTGGTGTCCGCGCCGACGAAGGTCGTGCCTGGCGGGAGGGTGTCGGTGACCGTCGTGGGCGGCACCGGGAGGTTGCCGGTGTTGTCCAGGGTGACGGTGTAGGTCAGCTGGTCTCCGGGCAGCGCGTTCGCCTTGTCCACGACCTTGGTCAGCGTGTACTCCGGCACCGCGACCACGTTGCGGACGGTGTTGCTGGTCCGGCTCTGCTCGCGGCCGGTCTGCTTGCCCTGGAAGACCACCGACGCGGTGTTGTCGAGGCGGGTACCAGGGGCGACCGTCGGCGAAACGGTGACGCGGAAGCCGACGTGCGTGCTCTGTCCCGGGGCGAGGTCGGGCAGAGTGCAGGTGACGACTTGGCCGGACGCCGAACATCGCGGGTCCGAACCGGCCACATAGGACACCCCGGCGGGCAGCGTGTCGGTGACGACCACGCCGGTCGCGGTGTCGAGGTTCGTGGTGCTGCCGTCGGGGTTCCGGTTGGCGACGTCCAGCCCGTAGGAGATCTCGCCGCCGCGCCCGACCCAGCCCGGCGGGCGCTCCTGCAGGTTGCCCTCGGGGTCGTTGGTCTTGACGATCTGCAGGTTGGGCTCGTTGGCCTCGGCCATCAGCCAGACGGTCTGCGGGTAGAGCGCGTCCCCGGTGGTCCCGACCTTCAGCTGCGCCCGGTCCGCGCCGGCGGGCAGCTTGCCGGTGACGTCGACTGTGCGCGCGTCGTAGCCGAAGTTGTTGGCCGGGTTCGGCGTGCGATCGGTGACGTTGCTGCCGGTGCCGGACGCGGTGACCCGGTCGATCCGGCTGCTGAACGCGTTGGTCGTGCTGGTGCCCCCGGGCGCGGGCAGCGTCAGGCGCTGCAGCGACGAGGCGTCCCGGCCGAATTCGAGGTAGTCGCCGGAGATGTTGGCGTCGCCGTCGCCGACCACGACCCCGAGGGTGGCGGCGGGCGCGTGGTCGGCCGGGGTGCGGATGCCGTTCAGGTCGATGTTCGTCGAGGTGGGGCTGCCGCCCGCGCGGACCCAGTCGAACCCGTCCCAGACCTGCAGGTAGCGCAGTGGTTCGGTGTCCAGCGCGTAGGCCACGACCAGCGACCAGCCGCCCCAGCAGCCGAGGTTGCTGACGTTGTTGGCCGAGTTGCCGCGGCACGCCTGGAGGTCGGCGACCGTGTAGGAGCCGCCGCCGGCCTGTTTGACCAGCCCGGTGACGTCTTTGACGCCCGCGTGCGCGGTGATCTGCGGGAATCCGCCGCCCAGCGCGTCGAACCAGTCGTAGGTGTCGGCGGTGAGGCGCTGGTAGGCGGCGTAGCCCGGGGCTTTGAACGCGACCTGGTTCGCGCGGGAGGGATCGCCGGATTCGGCGTTCGAGGAGATCGGGTTGACCTGCCAGTACAGCCGCGCGGACAGGACGGTCGCTCCGGGCGGGATGGTCAGGTTCGCGCTCGAGGCGGTGTTGCCAGGGGCTGCCGGGTCGCTCTTGATCCAGTAGCCGTAGCTGGAGTTGTTGGCGGTCTCCCCGCAGGCGGTGGGGGTGGTGCCGCAGCTGACGACCGAGTTGGCCGCCATCGTGATCGCGCCGTGGGCGACTGTCGAGAAGGCCGGGTCGGGGCCGATTTTGCGCGGGGTGCCCAGGCCGCGGGGTTCGACCGCCCTGGGCTGCGGTGCGGCTGGTGCTGAGGTGGCTGGTGCCGAGCTGGTCGGCGCTGCGGCGGCGGGTGCTGAGCTGGTCGGAGCTGCGGCGGCGGGTGCTGAGGTGGTCGGCGCTGCGGCGGGTGCTGGGCTGTTCGGTGCGGAGGTGGCCGAAGTGGACGGCGCCGGGCTTGCCGATGCCGCGCCGACCTGCGCCGAGGACGGGCTCGCCGGGCTGACGCTGGGCGGCAAGGTCGCGCCCATCGCCGGTGCGGCGCTCGCGACGCCCACAGCGAAAATCACCGCGAGTGCCGCGGCGGCGCGCTTCCCGCGGGAGCGCATGAATCCGGAACGACGGGCCATCACACAAGCTCCCACGGAGAAGGACGGAATTGTCGAGCTGCTTACCCGCGTTCATCGACACCAGGCAGGGGAATTCGTACCGCGCTCTCCCCCGTGGCGGGGAGTTCACGAGCAAGGAATCACCGCATAGGGGGACCCCAACCAGGTCAAACCCGCGTCCTGGACGAGGACGCGGCCGATTCCTTTCGCTACCCGTCACGCCCTGAAGGGGTGTTGCCATTCCCATCTTGGAACCGCGCCGGATCCGCGGGGTGCGCCGCGAATTTTTCTCGCGAAAAGCCAGACGGAATCGACGGCCCGGTCGTGCCCGATGTCGAAAATCGGATCCGGCGGCCCGGCCGAGCGACGCCGAGCCGCCGAAGCGCGAACCGCACGCCGGGATTCAGCGGATCCCGACAACGCGGCGATCGTCGCCCGCCTGCCGCACGGTCCCGGCCTCGACGAACCCCACCCGCTCACAACACCAGCCGACCGCACCCCAACTCAACGAATCCCCACGACGATCCGATCATCCCCCACCTGCCACACCGCCCCCGCCTCGACGAACCCCGCCTCCCGCAAAAAGGCCAGGTAATCATGCACAGACGGCCGATCAGTCACCTCATGTGCAAACCCGCCAGCCCGCTCCGCGACCAACCCGGCCAGCTCCGGGGCCGCCTCGACGGCCTGCCACCAAGCCGCCCAGTCCTCGTCGCGCGCGACCCCGGCCCGAGCCGCGCGCCGCTGGGTCAGCGCGCGGTTCAGGGTGTCCAGCCGAGGTCCGGCATCGCCCTCATAGAGGTGGTCGCCGTTGACGAAGACCCCGCCGGGAGCAAGGACTTCGCCGCACACCGCCAGCAGATCACGCAGCGGCAGGCGGTTCATCCAATGCAGCGCGGTCGTGCTGACGAACGCGTCGGGCGCGCGGTCAAGCCCGAGCGCCTCGTACCACCCACGCTGACGCAGATCGGCCGTGACAGTGCGGAACCGAGCGCTGCCGCGGGCGAGATCGGCGAGACCGAGCAGCAGCGGATCAGCGTCCACTCCGACCACCCGCGCACCGGGGAACCGCGCCGCCAGCCGCGTCGCGAGCGAACCCGGACCGGTGCCCAGGTCGACGACCAGCGGGTCCGGGCGCGGGATCAGCTCGTCCAGCACATCGCCGAGCACCGCGAACCGTTCCTCGCGGTCGGGCATGTAGTGCTCTTGCTGCCGGTCCCAGCGGTCCAGCCAGTACCGGGCGCGGTCTTCGGTGAGGACGGTCATGTGGATCATTCCAGCACTTGGATGATCCGCGCGGCCGCGTCGGCCAGAACGTCCGGCTGCGTGGCGTAGTTCAGCCGCACGAACCCGGCACCGCTCGTCCCGTGGTCCGGCCCCGCGGTCACCGCGACACCGGCCTTCTCCCGCAGCAACCGCGCGGGATCGGCCAAGCCCAGCCGTCGCAGGTCCAGCCACGCCAGATAGGTCGCATCGGCTGGGTGATAGACCTCAGGCATGCCCGCGTCGGCGAACTGATCGGCCAACCGGCGACGGTTGGCGTCCAGGAAGGCGAGCGCGCGCTCCAGCCACGGCGCGCCGTGCTCGAACGCGGCGGCGGACGCGACCATCCCGAGTGGACTGATGCCCCCGCTGGCCGCACCCGGCAGCCGGTCCCAGCGGACGACGTCGTCCGGATTGGTCAGCGCGACGAAACCGCAGCGCAATCCGGCGATGTTCCACGCCTTCGAGGCGCTGAACAGCGTGACCGCTTGCCGCCGAGCCGCCTCGCTGACCGCGGCGTACGGCACGAAATCCACGCCGTAGCGCAGTGGCGCGTGCACCTCGTCGCTGATCACCCGGCCGCCGTGGCGTTCGGCGATCTCGGCAAGTTGCCGCAATTCGGCGGGCGAGAAGATCCGGCCGACCGGATTCGCCGGGTGGCACAGCAGGAGGCTCCCCGCACCGGCGGCGAAGGCGGCGTCGATGCGGTCGTAGTCGAGCCGATGGCCGTCCAGCAGCGGGACCTGCACCGCTTCCCGGTCAGCCAGCGAGACGGCGCCGAAGAAACTCCGGTACGTCGGCGTCGGCACGATCACCGCGGAGCCCGGCGCGGTGAACTCGCGCAGCGCGTTGGTGATGCCTTTCATCAGCTCCGGCAGAAGCCGGATCTCGCCGGGATCGACGGTCAGCCCGTGCGTTTCGGTGAGCCACTTCGCGGTCGTTTCCGGCAGCCCCGACCGCGCGGCCGGAATGGGGTAGCCGAAGGTCTGCCGTTCGATCGCGTCGCGCAGCACCGTCAGGATCGGCTCGGCGATCGGCAGGTCCATTTCGGCGACGGTCAGGTCGAGCACGTCCGGCCCGTACACCGACCAGCGTTTCGTGCGCCGCTCGCGGGACTTCGCCAGGTCCCAGGCGAAGCCGGGGTCGTGCGTGTCGGTCATCTGGTTTCTTCTCCCTTTCACTGGGCGGGCAAAACTTGGGGCCGCGCCGAGGATTCTGTCTGTTCCGCGATCCGGTACCGCACGCCGGACCGGTGTGCGAGCCACCAGGTGGCCGCGCTGACCACGCCCGCGGCGAGCGAGTCGTACGGCGCCGCGATCGTCCCGGCGCCTTTGAAGGAACCGAAAGCGGACAGCGCGCCGAGCACGAGCAGCCAGCCGATCAGCCAAACCCCTTGCAGCACCGGGGTATTCGAGCGGCCGGATCGGGTCGCGCGGCGGATCAGGTAGATAACGAACCCGACGAGCAGCAGCGGCAGCGCGATCCGCATCTTCGCCCAGCCGGACCAGTACAGGATCAGGCCGGACACCACAAAGGACGCCGCGCCGACCGGGGTCGCCCACCGGCCGAGCCAGCCTTCGCCGTCTTCGGTGCGGTACAGGATCGTCGCGGCGACCGACACCACGGCGTAGCTGAGGCCGTAGAAGAAGCTCAGTGAGCTGACAATCGACTCCCAGCTCCCGAAGCTGAGAATCACCGTCGCGCCGATCAGCGCGTTGAACGCGAGCGCCGCCCACGGCACGCCCCAGCGGCCGCTGACGCGGGTGAACAGGCGCGGCAGCAAGCCGTTCTGCGCGGCGCCGTAGGTGTAGCGGGCCTTGATCGAGGTGCCCATCAGCAGGCTGCCGGACGGGGAGAACACCGCGTCCGCGACCAGCACCGCGGACAGCCAGCCCATGCCGAGGAGACCGGCCAGCTGCGCGAGCGGCGACGTCAGGTTCATCCCTCGCCAGCCGGAACCGAGCAGCCCGGCCGGCGGCGTGTAGATCATCGCGACCTGCAATCCCAGGTACAGCAACACCGATCCGGCCAGGACGATCAGCGTCGCGCGCGGCACGGACTTGCGCGGGTCGCGGGCTTCGCCGGACATCACCGCCGCGCCGTTGATGCCGGTGAAGGCGTAGACCACACCGCCGCCGACCACGGCCATCAGCGCCGACGAGATGCCGTACGGCGCGAAACCGCCGCCGAGTGCGTAGTTGTTCGAGTCGAAACCGCTGGCGAGCAGCAGGATCACGGTGGCGGCCGGGACGATCAGCTTGACCGTGGTGACGACGTTGTTGAGCCGCGTGATGAAGACGACGCCGAAGAAGCTGGCCGAGCAGAACACCAGGAGCAGCGCTGCGGCGAAGAGCCGGCCTTCCCAGCTCAGGGTGTCCTCGCCGAGCAGTCCGGGCAGCCACCGGCCGAGATACTGCGCCACCGCGGTCGATTCGCTCGGCCCGGCGAACACCGCCTGCAGCAGGATCGCCCAGCTCACCGCGGTGCCGACCAGCGGCCCGGACGCCATCCGCGGCCAGCGGACGTTGCCGCCCGACATCGGGTTGCGGAACGCCAGGTCGATGAACACCAGGCAGACCAGCAGCGTCGCCCCGCCGCCGATCACCCAGGTCAGCAGGGCGGCGGGCCCGGCCTCGCGCGCGACGGTGTAGGGCGAGAGCAGCCACCCCGACCCGATCACGCTGGAAAATGTCAGCATCGCGAGCGAAGGCGTGCCCAGCGCCCGCCGCAACCGGTGGTCGGCCGCAGCGGAAACTGTCGCGGCGTCGTTGCCCGAAGTTCTGCTTGCCTCGTTCATCGGTCCACCGTGACGGACCGGCGAGCATTGCGGTAGCCGGACATTCGTTACGGCTGGCCTTAAGCTGAGGCTATGGCTCAAGTGCCCGTCGAAACGACCGACCTGGTGGTGCTCGACGCCGCCGCCCGGCTCGGCAGCTTCTCCGCCGCGGCCGCTGAGCTGCAGCTTTCCGCTCCGTCGGTGAGCAATCGGCTCGCCGCGGTGGAGCGCAGGCTCGGTGTCCAGCTGTTCGAGCGCGGCGCGCGGGGCAGCGTGCTGACCACGGCCGGTGCACAGCTCGCCGAGTACGCGCGACGCTGTCTGCGGCTGCTGGACGAGGCCGTCGCCGAGGTCGGCGCCGAACGGTCGCAACGGCTCGTGCTCGCCGCGCCGGCCAGCCTCGGTTCGTCGGTGTTCCCGCCGGTGCTGGCGGTGTTGGCGGGCCGGCCGGTCGCGGTGCACTGCCGGGTCGCGCACAGCGACGAGGTTCTGCAACGACTGCGCGACGGCAGCGCGCACGCCGGTTTCCTGCTGTCGCGCCCGACTGGGGACGACCTCCGTTCAGTCCGGATCGGACGGTCCGGCATCGTCGCGGTCTGCCGTCCCGGCCATCCGCTGGCGGCGCGGTCCCGGCTGCGGTTCGGCGATCTCGCCGACAGTCCGGTGCTCGTCTACCGCTGGGGCGTCGGCGCGGAATCGCTCGCCGCGGCGTTCGAACACCCGGAACGGCCCGCGGACCGGCCGGTGCACACGATCGGCCTGCCGGGGACCGCGCTGCACCTCGCCGAGGACGACGATTATGTCGCGGTGGTCCCGCATTTCGCCGCCGCACGGGCGGTCGAACGGGGCACGGTGCGGCGGTTGCCGCTCTCGCTCGGCGAGTGGAAGGTGGAGGTCCGGTTCGCGCATCCGGCCGCGTCCGCGAGTCGTCCTGGGGTGGCTGAGTTGCTGGACAATGTCGGAGGCCTCCGGGAAGCACTGGCGTTGGACTGAGGCGTTTTCTGGTTGACTCGAAGACATGACTGTCGAAGTTCCCGGTCCGTCGCCTGCGGAACTGGCCGGATACGTGCGGGTGGCGCGTGATCACCGCGAGCACGAGCGCTACCACTCGGTGCTCAAGCTCGAGGAGGCCGCGGCCTGGCGGCGCGATTCCAACGCCTTGAAGCTGCTGGCCGCCCGGTGGTCGGACAGTCCGGCCCCCGAGCGGCTCGATCCCGCGCACGGGGCCGTCGGATGTGTCGACCTCAACGACCCGGCGGTGGTCGCGACGACCGGCATCCTTTTCCTGGAAGGCGACTCCGAGCCGGCGGAACTCATCGCCCTGCGAGGCCGGTTCGAGCAGGCCGCCGCGCGGTACCAGCGGCTGTCCGGGTGGCTGGGCGAGCACATGGCGGCGGAATGGCCGCGGCTGCGCACCCTGCTGACCCCGGCGCTCGTCGAAGCCGCCCGTCCCCGTTTCCGGGCGCTCACGCGCACCACTGAGGCGGCCAACGCCTACAGTCTCGTTGCCCGGCTGCTCGACTCCGCCGTCCACACGCTCAACGCACAGGACCTCACCCCCGAGGGCGTCCGCCGCGCTCCCGCGGTCGCGGCGAGCATGGTGCTGACCGCGTCCTGGTTCCTCGATTCCGCGGCTTCGTCCCTCGCCGAAGCCGGTGCGCATCTCGGCTTGTCCGATCCGGATTGGAGCAGCTTCATCGCACTCGCCGAGGCCTCTGGTTCACTCGAAACATGACTTTCGGCGTTCCGCGACCGGACAAAATCGACTACTACGCCCAAGTCGCCGAGGCCGGGCGCGATTACAAACGGCAAGTGCTGGCCGCGCTCGACCTGCGGCCCGGCCTGACCGTGCTGGACGTCGGCTGCGGCCCCGGCACCGATCTGCCCGCCATGGCCGAAGCGGTGGGTCCGTCGGGCGCGGTCCTCGGCGTGGACACGGAACCGGCGATGGTCGAGGAGGCGGGCCGGCGGGTCTCGGGGACGCCGCAGATCTCGGTCCGGCTGGGCGACGCGCACGCGCTGCCGCTGGCCGAGTCGAGCGTCGACCGGGCGCGGGCGGACCGGATGGTGCAGCACGTCGCCGATCCCGCCGCGGTTTTCGGTGAGCTGCACCGAGTACTGCGTCCGGGCGGGCTGGCGTGCGTGGCCGAGCCGGATTGGGACAGTCTGGTGGTCGATCCCGGGGAGCTGCCGACGAACCGCGCGTTCAACCGGTTTGTGTGCTCGACGATGGTCCGGAACGCGACCATCGGCCGTTCCTTGCCACGGTTGGCTTTAGGAGCGGGATTCGAGGTGCTCGACGTTTCGGTTGCCGCACCAGTGTTCCGCGATTTCGAGGCAGCGGACAAGATTCTCGGGCTGAGCCGGAACACCGAACGCGCGGTGCGCGCGGGTCAGCTGGACCGGGCAGTCGGGGATCAGTGGCTGGCAGTGCTGGCCGCGGGACCGTTTTTGGCTTCGAGCATGGTGTTCATCGGGGTTTTCGCTAAGCCTGCCGCTTGACCATCTCCGCGATCCACACCGGCGCGTACGGCGAGGTGCAGTTCGGCGGCGTCGGGTAGTCCTCGAGCACTCCCAGCCGCTCCCCGATGCCGATCGCACGGGCGCGCAGGCCGGGGTTCTCGATGCCGATCTGCGCGAGACAGTGGTTCATCGCCCACTGCAACCGCTCCGGGGCGGCTTTCATCTCGGTTTCGATGACGTCGAGGAGCCCGGGAAGGTCCAGCCCGTCGGGCTTCTTGGCGACCCGGTCGACGGTCAGCGCCCAGCCCGCGCTCGCCACCACCGGGTCGGGGTCGTCGAACCAGGCCACGCGGAGTTCCTCGGCGCAGCGGCTTTTCTTGACGATGTTCGCGAGGAGCCAGTCCTGGACCTTGGGTTTGCCCGCCTCGCGCAGCATGGCGTCTAGCTCGTCGCGGTCGAACTGCTTCGGCCTGGCGACGAGGAGGGCGAGCAGGCGGGCGTTGGTGTCGCCGGTCTGCCAGAGTTCGCGGGCGAGGTCGGGCTGCGCTTTGAGTTCTTTCGCGAGGGCACGGAGTTTGCCGAGGTTGACGCTGTGGTCGTCGCCGTGGTTCTCGTTGACGGCCCGGATTTTGGGGTCGTCAAGCTCCGCCAGGCGGGCGAGGACCCCGGAGAGGGTTGCGTCGGCCACGGGAACCTCCCAGCTCAGGTACGGACCGGACCGAGAATACGGGCCGAGGCGGCGTGGCTGGCTTTGCGGTCCCCGAGGACTCAGATTCAATGCCGGGAACTCACGCTCCGAGGCCCCGGCCTACTGACCATCCACAAAGGACGCAAACCGTGCCGCAATGCCCGATTTGCCACCATGTGGCCGGGCCTTAAGGTCCGTGAAGGGCTCCTTGAGGGAATCTGATTCCCTCAAGGAGCCCTTCACGGACCGCTGCCCCGATGCCAGTGGCTTAAGGCGGCGCTGCAGGTGCGGTTTGCCCAGGTCGAAGGACTTGAGCCGGACCAGGCGTCCGTGAGGGGAACCCTGAGGGACTCAGAGTCCCTCAGGGTTCCCCTCACGGACTTCAGCAAACGGCCACCTGGTCACAAATCAGGCATTCCGGCGGCACCGACGTCCTTTGTGGACGGTCGGCGGCCTGGGCTGTGCAGCTTAAATCCCTGGCTTGGGGCCTCAGAGCCCCTCACGGACCTGGACAAGGCGGGGCTACCTGCCCAAGTCGGAGTGCTGATCCCCGGCGAGAAACTCCTCCGGAGCGGGAATCGGCACCCGCACCCAGTTGTCGACCCGGGTGAACGTCGCGCCTCCCATCCGGCCCACCGGGCGGTACACGTCCTGGTCCAGCCGTCCGTCCGCGCGGAGCAGCCGGTCGTCCACCGCCACCCCGACCACCTCGCCGAACACCAAATGCGAGCCCCTGAATTCCTCGATCTTCACCAGCGTGCACTCCAGGCTGGGGCCTGCCCCGGCGGGGTGCGGGACGGCGATCCGCACCCCGGGCGCCCACGACAGACCGACCTGCGTCGCCTCGTCCACCGAGGAGTCCACTGTGGACGCAGTGTGCGCGACGAGTTCTTCCTGGCCGCTCAGCGCGATCGTGATCGCGAACTCGCCGTGCGCCGAGATGTTGGTCAGAGTGTCCTTCGGCGTATCCGAAATCGAGAAGACCACCGTCGGCGGGTCCATCGTCAGCGGGGCGAAGTAGCTGAACGGCGCGAGATTCCGCACGCCAGCGCCGTCCACCGTGCTCACCCACGCGATCGGGCGCGGGACGACGGCGTTCTTCACCATCCACACGAAAGCGCCGCGATCGGCGTCGGTATTGCTGCTGTACACGAACCCTCACCCTGCCACTACACGTCCTCCGAGCACGGTCAATTCCGACCGTACGCTCAGCAACTCCTCGTCCGCAGCGGTGACCGGATCGTGGGCGAAAACCGCGAGGTCGGCGAGGGAGCCGACACTGAGCGTGCCCTTGAAAGCCTCCGCGTGTTCGAGCCAGGCCGGGCCGGTCGTCCACAGCCGCAGCGCTTCCTCCCTGGTCAGCGGATCGGCCACGAGAGAGTACGCGTTCGGCCCGGGTGAGCCGGTGAAGGTCGCGACGCCTCGGCGCCAGTCCGGGACGGTCACCGGTGCGTCCGAGCTGTCGGCGACCACCACGCCGTGGTCCAGCAAAGCTCGCGCGGGGAAAGCGTCGGCCCACCGGGACTCGCCCAGTACGCGGACCATCGACGGGCCGCTGTAGGTCCGCATCAGCGAGCTGGTGATCACGCCGATGCCGGATCGCGCCAGACGGGAGAGCACCGCATCGGACAAGAAGGTGCCGTGGATCAGGGCGTGTCGTGCCTCTGGCCACGGGTCAGCCGCCTGAGCCGCTTCGATCGCGTCGACAACCGCGTCCGCGGCCCGGTCTCCGGTCACGTGGACCTGCACCCTTACCCGGCGCACGTGGGCGACCAGGATCAGTTCGTGCAGTTCCCGCACCCGCGCGGCGTCGTCGGGGCCGAAGGTCACCAGGCTTCCGTGCTCGCCCGACGGGTACGGCGAGTGCATCCACGCGGTGCAGTGCGTCGGCACTCCGTCGGCGAACAGTTTGATGCCGCCGATCCGCAGCAGGTCGTCCCCGACGGCGAAGTCCGTCTCGTCCAGCAGTTGCGCCAGCGAGGCGGCGGACGTCGTCGGCGACGGCCAGTTCCAGTGCAGCAGTGCGGTGATCCGCATCCGCAGGCGGCCGGCGGCGTGCAGGTCCCGGTAGTCCTGCCACAGCTCAGGCGGGACGATCGGGTCGGTCACGCTGGTCATCCCGAGGGCGTTCAGCCGTTCCATGCCGCGCACGATCGCGTCCAGCCGGACGGAACGGCTCGGCTGCGGCACCAGCGAGGCGACCAGTTCCTGCGCGCTCTCCACCAGTATCCCGGTCGGCTCGCCGGAGGAGTCCCGCACGATCTCCCCGGCTTCCGGATCCGGCGTCGACGCGGTGATTCCTGCCCGCTGAAGCGCCGCGCTGTTCGCCCACACCTCGTGTGACGACGCGTGATGCAACACCGTCGGCTGTGCACCGGTCACGCTGTCGAGCCAGGCTCGGGTCGGCACCGCACGGCCGTCCGCGAACTCGGCGATCGTCGTCTCCCGCCAGCCTCGGCCGACGATCCACTCCCCCGGCGGCGCGTCGGCCAGCGCAAGAGCCACTGAGTCCAAAGAAGAGACAGCGGAAAGGTCCACACAGAACTCCGGACCGGCGGCGGCATGGAAGGCCAGGTGCAGATGGGCGTCGTTCAGTCCAGGAAGGACAGTCCGGCCAGCCAGTTCGATCACCCGCGCGTCCGGCGAAGCCGCGGCGGAAACCGTCTTGTCGTCGCCGACCGCGGCGATCCGGCCATCCGAAACCAGCACTGCGGAAGCGGTCCCGACCACCGGATCGAAAGTCCGGACCACTCCGCCGCGCAGCAGCAATTCCTCGGTCATACCGCCGCCAATTCCGGAACGCCGCCGCTCGGCACCACGGCCTGATGCTCCGGATGCCAGGCCACGATCACCTCGTCCCCCGGCCGGTGCTCGTGCGCGACCCCCGCCGACACCACCGCACAACCGCGCGCACCGTCGGAATACCGCAACCAGATCCGCGTGTGATCGCCGACGTACACGATGTCAGTCACCTGCGCGCTCGCCCGCTGGTGTCCACTTGGGACGGGATCTGCGGAAGTATGGAGCGTCAACCGTTCCGGCCGCACGATCGTCACCTCCCCTGGCGTCAGCGACAACGCGTTGGACTCCCCGATGAACTGCGCGACGAACAACGTCTCCGGCCGCTCGTACAATTCCTCCGGTGTGCCGACCTGCTCGATCCGGCCGTCGTTGAACACCGCGATACGGTCCGACAACGTGAGCGCCTCCTGCTGATCATGCGTCACGAAGAGAAACGTCATCCCCAATTCCCGGTGCATCCGCGCGATTTCCCGCTGCAACTGATCGCGCAGCTTCTTGTCCAACGCACCCAGCGGCTCGTCCATCAGCAACGCACGCGGTTCGTACACCACTGCACGCGCGAGAGCGACGCGCTGCTGCTGGCCGCCGGAAAGCTGGCGCGGCAACCGATCCCGCACCGCCGACAGCCCGACCAGTTCCAGCACCTCGTCCACCCGACGCGAGATCTCGGCCTTCGGCACCTTGCGCTGTGTCAGTCCAAAAGCGACATTGCGCGCCACCGACATGTGCGGAAACAGCGCGTACTGCTGGAAAACCACGCCGAGGTTCCGCCGGTGCGGTTTGAGCCGCGAGATCTCGTGACCGTCCACCGTGATCGAACCCGCCGTCAGCGGCGTGAACCCGGCGATCATCGACAACATCGTCGTCTTGCCCGAACCGGACGGGCCGAGGAAGGTCATGAACTCGCCGTCGGCGATGTGCAGCGAGACGTCGTCCACGGCGGGCCGGTCGACCCCGGGGTACGCCTTCGTCACATGGGCGGTCGCGATTCCGTCAGTCATGATTGCTCTTTTCGGCGCAAAACGGCGGGGACGAACAGCAGAATGGTGGTGAACACGACGATCAGGCTCGACGCGGCGGCGATCGTCGGGTCGATTTCCAGCACGATCGATTCGTACATCTTCACCGGCAGCGTCTTGATCGCGGGCGTCTGCAGGAACAACGCGACCACAACCTCGTCAAAGGACGTGGCGAAGGCGAACACGAAGCCGGACAGCACCCCGGGCGCGATGATCGGGAGCACGACCTTGCGCAGGGTCGTGAACCGGGGAGCGCCGAGGCTGGCCGCGGCTTTCTCCATGATCGGGTCGTACCCGGCGAGGCTGGTCCGCACCGACGTGAGCACGAACGGCAGTCCCAGCACCGCGTGCGCCAGCACGAAACCGAGCATCGTGCCGTTCAGCTGCCAGCGCAGGAACACCCCGTAGATCGCGACCGCGACGACGATGCCGGGCAGGATCATCGGAGCCATCAGCAGCTGCCGGACGACTCCGCGGCCCCGGCGCATCCGGTCGAGCGCGAGCGCGGCCGCCACGCCGAGCACGGTCGCCAGCGCCGCCGCGAGCACCCCGACCTGGACCGAGTTCGCCAGCGCGGCCAGCCATTGCTTGCTGGTGAAGAACTCCGCGTACCAGTGCCACGACCAGTCCTTCGGCGGGAACTCGAACGTCGAGCCCGCGCCGAAACTCATCGGGATCACCACGAGCGTCGGCGCGACGAGCACGAACGCGACGAGGACGACCCATACGCGCAGGCCCCAGCCGAGGCTCCGCCGCCGCACCGCGGCGGCCCTGCTGATGGACGGATTGTCAGCCACGGCCGGCACCTCCGGCCGCACTGGTGCCCAGCGGCGCGGCCACGCGGCTGAGCACGGCGAGCACGGCGAGCGTGACGACCAGCAGGATCGTCCCGAGCGCACCGGCGCCCGCGAAGTCGAGCAGGTCGTTGACCTGGGTGCCGATCACCTGCGCGACGAGCGCCTGCTGCGGCGTGCCGAGCAGCGCCGGGGTGATGTAGAAGCCCAGCGACATGATGAACACCACCGAAACCCCGGCCAGCACGCCCGGCATCGACAGCGGCACGTAGACCCGGAGGAACGCCACCGGACGCCGCGCGCCGAGGCTGCCCGCCGCGTGCAGCAGGCTGCGGTCGATGCTGAGCATCGAACTTTGCAGCGGCAGCACCATGAACGGCAGCATCACCTGCACCATCGCGACCGTCACGCCGGCCACCGAACCCAGCAGCACCACCCCGTCGACGCCGATCGCCGACAGCGCCTTCTCGATGACGCCGCCGCGCTGTTCGAGCACGTACCAGGCGAAGTTGCGCGCCATCAGGCTGGTCCAGAACGGCATCAGGACCAGCAGCGTCAGCACCGCCCGGGCGCGACGGCCGACGAGCGTCATCGCGTAGGCGTAGGGATACGCGATGACGAGCGTGGCCGCGGTGATGATCAGCGCGGTCCGCAAAGTCCGCAGCAGCACGCGGATCTGCACCTCGTCGCCGAGCACCGCCAGGTAATTGCCCACGCCGAACGACGGCTCGGTGAAGCTGCGCCACAAAATCACGGCGAGCGGGTAGAAGAAGAACACCAGCACCACCGCCGCCGCGGGAAGCAGCAGCCACGAAGTCCGCCGCTTCTCAGGCCCGGCCTGCGGCAAAGCCGGGGGCCGGGTCGCCACGGCGGTCATCCGGTCGTCCAATCCGACCACGCCTTCACCAGCGCGGGCCGGTTCGCCGCCCAATAACGCACGTTGCTGAGCACTCGCAAGTCCTCCTTGCCCTCGCCCCAGATGTCGAGCTGGCGGCCGATCTCCGAGCGGGCGGCGGGGGCGGCCGTGTTGGCCGGTCCCACGCCCGCCCGCGCGGCGAAGTCCGCCGCTTGCGCCGGTTGCGAGGCGAAGCGGATGAGCTTCTTCGCCTCCTCGGCGCGTGCCGTCCCCTTCGGCACCACCAGTACGTCCCAGGTCACCGGAACCGGGATGCCCGGCACCACCTTCCAGTTCGCCGCCCCGGCCTTGAGCAGCGAAAACGCCCGCGCGCTGACGATCAGCGCCATGTCCGCCTGCCCGCCGGCCATCCGTTGCTGCTGGTCGCCGTACGTGCTGGTGATGGACAGCTGCGGCCGGATCCGGTCGTACATCCGCAGCGCGCGGCGCATGTCGAGCGGATACAGCTTGTCGCGCGGCACGCCGTCAGCCAGCAACGCGGCCTCGATGGTGCCGACGCTCGGGTCGCCGCCGTAGATGATGCGGCGGCCGGGGAACTGCTTCGGGTCGAAGAAATCCGCGAGTTTCGTCGGCGGATGCTGGCCGTAGACCTTGGAGTCGTACATCAGCATCATGCCGAAGAAGGCGTCCGGCACCCCGCAATCGGTGAGCGAGCCCTCCGGGAACCCGGCGGCCTGCGGGCCCATGTCGACGGGTTCGAGCAGGCTCCCGCACACCGCGGCGGCAGCGGACGCGTCGGTGTCGACGACGTCCCAGGTCACCTTCCCCGCCTCGACCATCGCCTTGAGCTTGGCGTTGCTCGACGGGCCGTCGATGGTGACCGTGGTCCCGGTCTGCTTCTCGTACGGGTCGAGCCACGCGTCGCGCTGGCCCGCCTGGTACGCGCCTTGGCCGTAGGAGGCGAACACGAGCGAGTTCGGGCCGCCCTCGGAAATCGCGCAGCCGGCAGTGGTGAGCAGAAGCGCGGCGGACAGCAGCGTCGGTATCCGGCGTCTCATGGCTCCTCCGTTCAGCTCGCCGCGGCCGCGACGTGCTTGCACAGCACGTCGGCCAAGGTGTCGATCTGGTCCTCGGTGATCACCAGCGGCGGGGACAGCACGATGCTGGTCCCGGACGCGCGGACCACCACGCCGTCCGCGCGGCAGCCCGCCTGCACCGGCGCGGTGGGCTGGTCGGCGAACTCGATGCCGAGCATCAGGCCGACGCCGCGGACCTCGCGCACGTGCGGCAGCTCGGCGAGCGGGTCAAGCCGCGCGCGCAGCCGGGCGCCGAGGACAGTGGCGCGTTCGAGCAGGTTCTCCTTTTCGATGATGTCCAGGTTCGCCAGCGCGACCGCGGAGCCGACCGGGTGGCCGTTGTAGGTGAAACCGTGCAGGAACGTCGCGCCTTCGGCGAGTTCGAGCACGCTGCGTCCGATGAGGACCGCACCCATCGGAATGTACCCGCTGGTGAGCCCCTTCGCGGTGACGATCATGTCCGGTTCGACGCCGAAGTGCTCGCTGCCGAACCAATGCCCGGTGCGGCCGAACGCGGTCACGATCTCGTCCATGATCAGGAGAATCCCGTGTCGCCGCAGCACTTCCCGCACCCGCGGCCAGTAGTCCTCCGGCGGCGGCACCATTCCGCCGACGCCGAGCACCGGCTCCCCGATGAACGCGGCGATCCGGTGCGCGCCGATTTCCTCGATCCGCTTTTCCAGCTCTGCCACGAGAAGATCTGTCGCATGGGGACCGTGTTCGAGGCCGTGCGGTTTGCCGAGCCATTCGACGTCCGGCAGCAGCGGGCCGTACCCGGCGCGCAGGCCCTCGATCCCGGTCGCGGCCAGCGACGCGCCGCCCATGCCGTGGTAACCGCCGTGCCGCGCCAGCACCACCGTGCGCTCGGGTGAACCGGCGTGGTGGAAGGCGAGGCGGGCGAGTTTGATCGCGGTTTCGTTGCCCTCCGACCCGCCGTTGGTGAGGAAAACGCGTTCCAGCCCGGCCGGGGCGAGCGACAGCAGGCGTTCGGCGAGGCGGATCGACGGGGCGTTGGAGTAGTCGCCGAAGGACGAGTAGAACTCCAGCCTGCGGATCTGCTCGGCGGCGACGTCGGCGAGTTCGGCGCGGCCGTGGCCGACCGGGCACTGCCACAGCCCGCAGGTGCCGTCGAGGTACTGGTTGCCGTCGGTGTCCCAGAGCAGCGCGCCCTCGCCGCGGTCGAGGACGAGCGGTTCGGCCGGGGCGCCGATGACGGTGTGCGGATGGATGAGGGTGCGCTGGTCGGCGGCGGCGAGGTCAGCGGTGGTCAATGCGGATTCCTTTCGGGGAGCGGTTCAGAACCGCAGAGCGACGGCTTTGGTCTCGGTGTAGGCGTCGATGCCTTCGGCCCCGCCTTCGCGTTCCTGGCCGGAGTTTTTCTGGCCGCCGAACGGAAGTTCCGGACGCACGGGCGCCGGGTCGTTGACGCCGAACACGCCGAAGTCGAGCCGGTCGAGGGTGCGCCAGATGCGGCGCAGATCGGTACCGAACACGTAGGCGGCGAGGCCGTAGTCGGTGGCATTGGCCAGTTCGACGGCTTCGTCGTCGGTGCGGAACGTGGCCACCGCGAGCACCGGGCCGAACGTTTCCTCGTGGCTGATGAGCATGTCCGGGGTGACGTCGGCCAGCACGGTGGGCTCGAAGAAATGGCCCGGCAGCGCGGAATCCGTCCAGCGGTTGCCGCCGACGAGCACGCGCGCGCCCTTGCCGACCGCGTCCGCGACCTGGTTTTCCACCTTCGCCAGCCCGGCCTCGTCGATCAGCGGTCCGATGTTGGTGTCCTCGGCGTCGCCCCGGCCGACCTTCAGCGCGGCGGTTTTCTTTTCGATCAAGGAAAGCAGGTCGTCGCGGACGCTTTCGTGGACGTACAGCCGGTTCACCGCCGTGCAGCTCTGCCCGGCGTTGAAGAACTTCCCGGTGACGACGCCCGCCGCGGCGGCTTCGAGGTCGGCGTCCTCGAACACGATGGCCGGCGAATGTCCGCCCATTTCGAGCGACGTGCGGCGGAGGATGTCGCCGGTCTGGCGCAGCAGGCCCAGTCCGACCTCGGTGGAGCCGGTGAAGCTGACCTTGCGCAGGCGGCGGTCGGCCAGCAGCGCGCCGACGAGTTCGGCGGGCCGGGTAGTGGTCAGCGACTGCAGGACACCGTTCGGCAATCCCGTGTCCTGCACGATTTCCAGCAGCGCGGTGGCGATCAGCGGGGTCTGCTCGGCCGGTTTCGCGATGACCGGGCAGCCCGCCGCGAGTGCGAGCCCGACCTTGCGGATCAGCATGCTGGCCGGGAAGTTCCACGGCGTGATCGCGAGCACCGGGCCGACCGGCGCGCGCAGCACGAGCCCCGGACCGGCCGCGTTCGCCGGGGTGACCCGCCCGTACGCGCGACGGCCCTCCTCGGCGGCCCACTCCAGCATCCGGGCGGCTCCGGCCAGTTCGCCGTTCGCCTCGGCGAGCGGTTTTCCGTTCTCGCGGCTGAGCAACGCGGCGAGTTCGCCTTGCCGCGCCCGGATTCCGGCGGCCGCGGCGCGGAGGTGGCCGCTGCGGGTCTCCGGGTCGGTGTCCGCCCAGCCCCGGGCGGCCCGCGCGGCGGCGGCCAGTGCGTCCCGCGCCTGCTCGGGCCCCGCGTCGGCGGCCTGG
Organism: Amycolatopsis halotolerans; assembly: GCF_042647905.1. Classification (NCBI taxonomy): domain Bacteria; kingdom Bacillati; phylum Actinomycetota; class Actinomycetes; order Pseudonocardiales; family Pseudonocardiaceae; genus Amycolatopsis; species Amycolatopsis halotolerans. Next base: position 211,103 of record NZ_JBHRWI010000007.1, on the reverse strand, counting down.
CCGAGGACGGCGAGGCTCGCGGGGTCGACGACGTCGAACGTCGCCGGGGCGGACTGCCAGCGGCCGTCGATCAGCAAGGTCGCGGCGGCGGTGTCGGGCATCGGTACGCCTTTCGGGTCGGCGGATTCGGGATGCGCCGAGTCTGACCCCTAGGTGTTGATTAAGTCAACACCGAAAATATTGCGAAAATCCTTGTCGCACAATAAAAACGGCACCACTCCAGCTCCGGCGGCGCGGGTCCGTGAGGGGAACCCTGAGGGACTCTGAGTCCCTCAGGGTTCCCCTCACGGACCGACGCCAGGCGGGCCGGAGGGTGCCGTGTTCAGCTGTCTTCCGGGCGAGCCGCGGCGGCGAGCAGGCCGCGCAGGGCTTCGAGCGCCGGGCCCGGATCGACGTCCGGGTCCGCCACCTGGTGCAGGAACATTCCGTCGAGGGCGTAGAAGACGAGCTGGGCCAGCCCGCCGCCGGCCGACAGTTCCGTGCCGACCGCGGCGAGATAGCCGTCGTAGAGCCGCCGGACGATCGGCCGCAATTCGGGCCGCCGCGCCGATTCCACGACCAGCTGATACTGGAACACTTGCAGGTCCGCACTGTCCCGGAACCGCTGGCGCACCTCGGGACCGTCCGCGTAGACGCCGGTGCGGGCGCCGATCAGGCCGTTCTCCGCGCTTTCCTCCAGCACGAGGTCCAAAGAGGACTGGAGGAGGTCGTCGATCGAGGAGAAGTGGTGCTGGACCGCGCCGGTGGTGCAGCCCGCCGCCCGGGCGACCGCCCGGTAGGTGAGCCCGCGCAGGCCGTCGGAAGCGACCACGCCGACGGCCGCCCGGCGCAGGGCGAGCTTCATCCCGGTCGCCTCGTCCGCGGTTCCGGACCGGCTCATCCGCACCTCCTCGGCTTCGCTCGGGGTTCAAGCTACATTACATCTGTAATGTAGACCAGAGCGGCGTCACCGGCACCGGCATCCCGGGCACAACTCGCGGGGAACAGCGGTTTCCGGTGAGGCTTTTACCGTGTCGCGGCGCTGATTCAGCCGCGCTTCGAAGCCAACGCGGCCAGCACCCGCTCCCGAGTAGGCACGTCGAGCCGGCAAGCGTCCCCCGCGACCGAACCGGGCGTCCCCATCACGTCGACCCCGTCGACCAGGATCGTCGGCGAGCGGTACCGGCCGACGCGCTCGACGAGCGTCGTGTCGAGACCGCTCTCGGCGAGGCAGCCCGCGACGACCGATCGGGCCGCCTCCGCGTTCGGGCAGTCCGGGGAGGTCAGCAGTTCCACCCGGATCCCGCGGATCTCCGGCCCGGTCGCGCACATGGCACCCAGCCTAAGCGGAAATCGGGCCTTGACAATCCGCTTCCGGAAAAAGCTATGGTGACCGGAGGACGTCGAAAGCCACAGCCCGGTAGGTAGTCCGGGCGGCGCGCAGCGCTCGTACTCGCACCCCTCCGGTGCGTCCAGCACGTCCCCTTGCTCCGTGTCCGGAAGGGGAATTCGCTGTGCCTGGAAAACTTCGCGTCCTGATCATCGGCGCCGGCGTCGGCGGGCTCGCACTCGCCCAGGGATTGCGTCGCGCCGGGGTTGCCGTCACGGTCTGCGAGCGCGATACCTCGGCGGTTGGCCGCTTGCAGGGGTACCGCCTGCGGATCGACTCGAACGGTCTCGACGCGCTCGACCGGCTGCTCCCCGCGCGGCTCAGCCAGGCGGTGTGGGATGCCAGTTCGACGCCGTCGCGGACCAGCTTCCTCAACGGGACGCAGCCAGCCGAGCCGGTCGAGCGGAATGTCTCGATCAACCGGCTCACACTGCGCGAGATCCTCCTGCACGGCCTCGAGGACGTCGTCGAGTTCGGCCGCGAGTGCACCGGCTGCCACGTGGACGACACCGTCACCGCCACCTTCGCCGACGGATCCACTGCCTCCGCTGACGTCTTGGTCGCCGCGGATGGCGTGAATTCGGTGCTGCGGAGGCAATATCTGCCGCACGCACGCGTGGTCGACACCGGTATCCGCATCATGTACGGCCGCTTCCCGCTCACCCGCGAGACCGCCGAACTGATCCCCGATGAGTGGTTCGGGATCTACAGCGGGCTCGTCGGTCCGGACAACCAGCACGTCGGAATCGCCCCGGTCCACGCCCGGCGTCCCGCACCGCTGCCGGGCCTCACCGACACCAGCGACTACGTGATGTGCCTGCTGGCCGCCCGTACCGAACTGCTGCCGTACTCCGACGACGAACTCCGCGCCGCGACCGGCCGCCAGCTGCGGAACATGACGGTTTCCTTGACCCGCAAGTGGAATCCGAAAGCGAGCGAGCTCTTGTCCCTCGCCGATCCCGAGACGCTGTTCCCCATCTTCATGCGCACCAGCGTGCCGATCGAGCCCTGGCCGACCACCCCAGTGACCCTGCTCGGCGACGCGATCCACGCAATGAGCCCAGCGGTCGGCGTCGGCGCGAACACCGCGTTGCGCGACGCCGAACTGCTCGCCGCGAAGCTCGCCGAGGCCGGTACCGATCCCCTCCCAGCGCTGCGGGAGTACGAAACGGCGATGATCGGCTACGGCTTCGACGCGGTCCGGACGTCGGCGAAGTTCGGGGCGATGCGGATGGGACAACCTGAGCTGCCAGCGGCCAGGCTTATTTTTCGAGCGCCTCGCGCTGTGCCGGGCTGAGCCGATCCGCCCGCACGGCCAAGCGATACGTCTGGTCTCCGGTCACCCGCACAACGAGCGGGTCCGCGATCACCGGGCGGCGCCGGAGCGCCTCCGCGGCGGCCCTCGTCCGGTCCCGCGGCCAGCCGAGCGCGGCGGACAAGGCGTCCAGGCCGAGCGGGCGAGCGGCCTGCACCAGCGCGGCGACCACGGTCAAGGCGTCGTACCCGACCGCTTCCGCGAGGCCGCTGTCGCCCATCTGCTCGCTGAGCCGTCCGAAGAATCGGCTCATCTCACCGAGCCGGGCGCCGGCCGGGGTGCCGGGGCCGAAAAGCTCGATGCCCCGCCGTGCGGCGGAGGCGATCCGGCCGTGCGCCGCGGTGTCGGCCTGCCACGCCCGGAGCCAGGCGCCGTCGTCGACCGCGTACCGCTCGCGACGGCCGCCTGGATCCGGGCGGCGCAGCACCAGCGCCATGGATTCCAGGTGGCCGACCGATTTGGACACCGACGCCGGGCTGACCCGCAGCCTCCGCACGAGGTCCGCCGAGGTCAGGCCATCGGAGATCAGCAGGCAGGCGAACACCCTCGCGGTCATCCGCGGCAGGCCGGTCGCGGCGAGCAGCCCGGCGAACTCGTCCACGAAACCGCGCGCTGACGCGGACGGGAACCCGTCGTGCACCGGCTCGGCGGGCCGAGCGGGCTTGCGCAGGCGGGCTCGGCGGCCGGCGGTCTCCTGCGCGTTGCCCGCGGCGTAAACACCGACGACGCTGTTGCGCGCGACCTCCCGGCTGATCGTGGACGTCGGCCTGCCGAGGCGCCGCGCCATCTCCGCGTACCCGAGCCCCTCGGCCAGCCAGGCCTCGATCCGCAGCCGCTCCTCGCGGGTCAGCCGCTCCCCCGGCATCAGTGCGCCCTCTCGTGCATTTGTCCACAGTACAGTGCAACGGCGAATTTCAGGTCATTGCATTTACCCACAGACTCATTGCAATAATTAAGCTTGAGCTGGCCATTTTCGCCCCGTGAATGTTGACGCACCATGAAACGCAACGTAGCTTTTCGTTATTCGGAAAGGGAGGAAAACCCATGACACACGTGCTGGCCGTATCGACGGTCTCGGACCACAGCAAGCTCTGGAGCGGCCTCAAGAAGGCGCACGCTCAGCTCCCCCAGGGCGCGAAGTGGAAGCTGGCGATCGCGAGCACCGACGGGAACAGGGCGGTGAACGTGATCGCGCACGACACCGTCGACGGAGTCCGCGAGTTCTTCGAGGCTCATGCCGGTCCTTACGCCGCGACGGAATACTTCGAAGCGGACGCCGCGAACGCGGTCGGTCTGGCCCGATGACCTTCGACGCGCCGCGGCTCGCCGAACTCCTGGCGGAGTACGGGATCCCGAGCGCCGCGATCGGCATCCTCCGAGACGGGCAACGCACCGAGTTCGCGGCCGGCGTCAAGAACGTCGAAACCTCGGAACCGGTGACGACCGGCACGGTCTACCAATGCGGCTCCATGACCAAAACCTGGACCGCGCTGGCGTTCCTGCAACTCGTCGACGAGGGGAAGGTCGATCTCGACCGACCCGTCCGCACGTACTTGCCCGGTTTCGCGGTCGCCGATCCCATGACCACCGCACAGGTCACGCCGCGGCAATTGCTGAACCACACCAACGGGATCGAGGAAGCATACGGCGACCCCGGCGAGGGCGACGACGTCTGCGAGCGAATGGTCGGCGCCATCGCCGAGGCACCGCAGGTCTTCCCGCTCGGCCACACTCACGGCTACAGCGCGGCACTGGGTTACGCCGTCCTCGCGCGCGTCCTCGAGGTGGCGGACGGGAAGACCTGGGACGACGCCATGCGCGACCGGCTCTTCCGCCCGATGGGCCTGACCAGCACGAACACCCGGCCCGAGCAAGCCGACCAGGCCCGGGAGGCCACCGGGCACCTGGTCCGGTCCCTGGCCGAAGGCCCGATCGTGACCCCGATCGACTACCTGCCGCGCGCATTCGGCCCGGGCGGCGGCATCACGTCGACGATCGGAGAAGTCCTCGCGCTGGCCCACGTCCTGCTGAACGACGGCGTCGCGCCGAACGGACACCGCGTGCTCTCGGCGGAACTCCTCCGGGAAATGAAGAATTCGCGAGTGCCGATACCGGATCCGCTGATGTTCGGACCGGAATGGGCGCTCGGTCTCATCGTCTGCGATTGGAACGGCGAAACCGTCTACGCGACCGACGGCAGCACTGTCGGCCAGAACTCCCGGCTCCGGATCCTGCCGGAATCGAACACCGCCGTCGCGATGCTCACCAACGGCGGGCCCAGGGAAAGCTTCTCCCGCACCGTGTTCGCCGAAATCCTGGCCGAGCACACTATCCCGTCGCTGCCCGCGCCGGACCCTGAGCTGAAACTCGACCTCGAAAGGTATGTCGGCGTCTACGAGCGGCCCGGCGCGCGATACGAGGTTTCCGCGGAAGCCGGGCAGCTGAGCCTGACCCTGGCGATCGACCCGACGCGGGCGGAGTTCCTGAGGAAACCGGACCGCGTCCGCTACGAGCTGCTGCCGGTGAGCGAGACGCTTTTCCTGATGCCGCCGACAGATCCGCTCGAAGACACCCAGTCAGTCGCGATCTACGATTTCGCGAACGGCCCGGCGCAGTACCTCCACACCAACTGCCGGGTGCACCCGCGCGTCACGCGGGCTTGAGCAGCGGAACATCCCGCGAGATCTCGCTGAACCCCACGCTGAAATACAACCCCCGCGCCGACGGATGCCCAGGCGCGCCGAGGCAAGCGACCGTCGCGTGGGTGGCTCCGGCCGCCCGCGCGCGGTCCATGCCGTGCAGCAGCATCGCGCGGCCCAGTCCGAGCCGCCGGTAGCCCGGGTGGGTGCCGACCGGCTCGAATTCGGCGGTCTTGTTCGCCTCGTCGAGCCACATGATCGTGGACGCCGCCATCGTCCCGTCCGGTGCTTCGACCAGGAAGTGGAGGTCGCCGCGGTACGCCGGGGTCGCGCGGACGCCTTCGTAGCTTTCCAGCGTATACGCGGTCACGCCCCAGGCGTCCACATGAGACTGGACCGCCGCCTCCGGTCCGGCCTCGGCGGCGGTGCGGAAGCGGAATCCGTCCGGCAGCACCGGCGTTTCGAGCACCTCGAGGTCGCGTTCGTTCAGCTGCGTCCACGATCCGGTGTCGCCGAGGCTGTCTGGATCGGGGCCGTAGCCGTGCGCCGCCCAGCGTTCCAGGCCGAACTCGTCGGCCGCCCCGGGGAGCACGGTGCGTTCGAGGCCGTCCGCGGTGGCGTCGAACCAGTCGATCACCTCGTCGACCAGCGCGGCGTGATCGGGATGGACTTGATAGGCCAGGTAAGCACCGGTGACGTCCTTGACTGAGCCGTCGTTGAGCCGCACGCTCCGGGGCAGTTGCGCCCAGCCCCAAGCGACGAGGTCGTCGCCGGCGAACCACAGCCGGCGGACCCAGCTCGCGCCTTGCGCGGCATGCCCTTTGCCCCAGTTCCAGGCCAGTTCGCCGTAGGCCGCGTCGCTGTTGACGAGGTCCTGGCGGACGGCGGTGACCCGCTGCGCGAGCTCCTGCATGAGAAGCACGTCCGAGGCGGTCAGCAGATCAGTCATTCTCGGACTCTGTCAGGCGGGCCGCCGGGAGTCGACCGGTTTTCCGCCGCACCTGCGGATCACCGCGTCGGCGAGCAGGTCGGTCGGATCGAGAACGCCAGCAGCCTGTCTTGCCACCAGCGGAAGTTCCGTGCAGGCCAGCACGGACAACGACGCGTCGACGTCCGCGAGCGCCCGATCGAAGTGCACCGCTCCGCCCGCCAGGTCGCCGCGTTTCACCGCCGCCACCGCCGCGTCCACCGCCGTCTGCCCGGCCTCGGACGGCAGCACCCACTCCGCCTCGGGCACTCCCCGCTGGTACAGCCCGGCGGCGATCGTCCCGCGAGTGCCGAGCAGTCCGACTGGACCCGTGCGTCCGGCCAGGAATTTCGCTGTCTCCGCGACCATGTCCACGAACGGCACGCCGCTGTCCGCAGCCAACCGCGGCAGGAAGAAATGCGCGGTGTGGCAAGGAATCGCCACCACGGAAGCGCCGAGATCGCGGAGTTTTTCCGCCCCGGCAAGCAAAGCCGGATACGGGTCAGTGCTCCCGTCGAGCACGGCGGCGACCCGGTCCGGCACCGTGGGATCCGCCCAGATCGCGACCCGCAGGTGGTCCTGGTCGCGCTCCGCGGCCGTGCGCGCGATGAGCTTGGCATAGAACTCCGCGGTCGCCGCCGGGCCCATGCCGCCGAGAATGCCCGCGATCACTGGAAGGTCGACCGGTAGCCGAACAGCCCCACGGCGCCGCCGGTGTGCACGAACACGACGGTGTCGGTCGCGGCGAACCGGCCTTCCTCGATCTCGCCGAGCAGACCGGCGAACCCCTTTCCCGAGTACACCGGGTCCAGCAGGATCCCTTCGGTCTCGGCAAGCAGCCGCACCGCGTCCGCCATCGACTGCGTCGGCACGCCGTAGCCCTCGCCGACCCAGCGGTCGTCCACCAGCACGTCGTCGCGGGAAACCTCGGTGCCGATCAGCTCCGCGGTCCGGCTGGCGAGCCCGTGCACCGCGTCGATCTGCCGCGCTTCCGGCTGTCGCACGCTGACGCCGAGCACCCGAGCAGGGCTGTGCACCGCGCGCAATCCGGCGACGAGCCCGGCCTGCGTGCCGGTGCTGCCGGTCGCGTGCACGACCCAGTCGACCGGAATCGGCGCGGCATCGAGCTCCAGCGCGCATTGGACGTACCCGAGCGCACCGATCGGATTCGACCCGCCGCCCGGGATCACGTACGGCCGCCGTCCCCCGGCGCGCAGCTTCTCGGCGACCGTCTCCATCGCCGCCGGCATGTCGGTTCCGGCCGGTACGCGGTCCACGATCTCCGCGCCGAGCAGTTCGTCGAGCAGCACGTTGCCGGAGTTTTCGTACTCCTCGTCGCGCACCTGACGTTGTTCCAGCAGCAACTTGCAGCTCAGCCCGGCGCGTGCGGCGGCCGCGGCGGTCTGCCGGGCGTGGTTGGACTGCGTCGCGCCCTGGGTGATCAGCGTGTCGGCACCCTGCGCGAGCGCGTCGCCGACGAGGAATTCCAGCTTCCGCGTCTTGTTGCCGCCGGTCGCCAAACCGGTGCAGTCGTCGCGTTTGATCCAGAGGTCTGGAACGTCCCGATGGCGTTCGCGCAGCCGCGCGGTGAGCCGCTCCAGCGGTTCGAGCGGGGTCGGGAAGTGTCCGAGCGGGAAGCGGGCGAAGCGCGTCGTCTGTACCACGGACGCCATCGTGCTTCCCGGGCCCGGCCGCTGTCCACCGCGTCCATTACGGATGCAGCTCGGCCCGGATCACCTGCGCCGCCTGCGCCAGGCGCGCACCGATCGCGGAGACATCGACCGGACCGGTCAAATACACCACCGCCAGCGCGGCCGGGTGCTGTCCGGGCACCGCGAGTGGCACCGCGATCGACGACAACCCGGGGATCACCTCGTCATGGCTGGTTTCGTACGGCGCTTTCTCCCCGCGCAGCTGCTGCGAAATCGCGCGACCCGGTGCGCCGTCGGTGATCGGATGCCGACTGCCCGGCCGCTGCGCCACCGCCGCCGTCGCCTGTCGCGGTTCGACGCTGGCCAGTGTGACGACGGAATCCTCGCCGTCGAGCGTCGCGAGGAACGCCGTCATGCCCAGTTCGTTCGCGAGCACGGTCAGCTCGGGCAACGCAGTGGACTGCAGATCGCGGGAAACGTTGCGCGCCAACGCCGCCAGCCGCGCGCCCAGCTCCAGCTCGCCGTTCGCGCCGCGCACGACCAGGCCGTGGTCCTCGAGGGTGCGCACGATCCGATAGGCGATCGACCGGTGCAGCCCGAGCCGCGAGGCCAGCTCGCCGATCGACAGCGGCGCGTCGGCCTCGGCGAGAACTTCCAGCGCGGTGAGCCCGCGCGACAACGTCTGCGACCCGGCCGCTTGCCTGGCTTCCGTCACGACTCGGTCCTTCCCCGCGGGGTCTTGTGCACCGGAGCGGCCCACCTTAGCATCGATGTACTCATTAATTGAACAACAAGTTCTATTATCGAACACGGTCCCCCTGGTGCTTCACAGCGAAGTGAGGAAACTTATGCAGTTCCACCACCACGGCTACGTTTCCGGCGAACCGCGCGTCCTGCCCGCCGCCGGAACCGGGATCGACCGGCCCGCGGAACTGCCGGACGAGGTCGACGTCCTGATCGTGGGCACCGGCCCGGCGGGCATGATCACCGCCGCGCAGCTGTCCCGGTACCCGGACGTCACCACGCGCATCGTCGAACGCCGCGGCGGACGGCTCGAAGTCGGCCAGGCGGACGGGATCCAGGCGCGCAGCGTCGAAACGTTCCAGGCGTTCGGCTTCGCGAACCGGATCGTCGAAGAGGCGTACCGGATCACCACGATGTCGTTCTGGAAGCCCGATCCCGCCGACCCCAAGCGCATCGTCCGCTCCTCGCGAGTGCCCGACGACCCCACCGGGATCAGCGAATTCCCGCACCTCATCGTGAACCAGGCCCGCGTGCAGGACTACTTCGCCGAGTACATGGCGAACTCGCCGAGCCGGATGACGCCCGATTTCGGCCTGGAATTCCAGGCACTCGATATTACCGAAGGCGACGAATACCCTGTTTCTGTCACGCTGCGCCATACTGTCGGCTCGCGCGCCGGCGAGGATCGCGTTGTCCGGGCCAAATACGTGGTCGGCTGCGACGGCGCACGCAGCGCGGTACGCGAGTCGATCGGCCGGGAACTCGTCGGTGATCAGGCTTTGCACGCGTGGGGCGTGATGGACGTCCTCGCGGTCACCGATTTCCCGGACATCCGCACGAAATGCGCCATCCAGTCCCACGACGGCGGCAACATCCTGCTGATCCCCCGCGAAGGCGGCGCGCTGTTCCGGATGTACGTCGACCTGGGCGAGGTGTCCGAGGACGATCGCGGAGCCGTCCGGAAGACGACGATCGACCAGATCATCGCGCGCGCCAACGCGATCATGCATCCGTACACAGTGGACGTGAAGAATGCGGCCTGGCACAGCGTGTACGAGGTCGGCCACCGCCTCACCGACAAGTTCGACGACGTCCCCGTCGGCGACACCCGCCTGCCCCGCGTCTTCATCACCGGCGACGCCTGCCACACGCACAGCGCGAAAGCCGGACAGGGCATGAACGTCTCGATGCAGGACGGGTTCAACATCGGCTGGAAACTCGGCCACGTCCTGGACGGCCGCGGTCCCGCTTCGCTGCTGGCCACCTACTCCGCGGAACGCCAGCTGATCGCGAAGAACCTCATCGACTTCGACAAGGAATGGTCGACGCTCATGGCGACCCGGCCGGAGAACCTGGCCGATCCGGCGGAACTGGAAGAGTTCTACGTGAAGACCTTCGAATTCCCGTCCGGTTTCCTGACGTGCTACCAGCCCTCGGCGATCGTCGCCTCGCCGGAACACCAGGACCTGGCGACCGGGTTCCCGGTCGGCAAACGCTTCAAGTCGGCTCCCGTCATGCGGGTCTGCGACGCGAACCTGGTCCACTTAGGACACCATGCCCAGGCCGACGGTCGGTGGCGCGTCTACGTTTTCGGGCCCGCCGCCCCGGTCGCCGATTTCGCCAGCTGGCTGGGGAATTCTCCGGACTCCCCGGTCGTGGCCCACACGCCGAAGAATCTGGACGTCGACGCCTGGTTCGACGTGAAGGTGATCTACCCCGGGCCGTACGAGGAGATCGATCTCGGCGAGGTCCCGGAAGTCTTCCTGCCCCGCACCGGTCCCTTCTCGCTGATCGACTACGAGAAGGTTTACGCGGCGGATCCCGCAGACGACATCTTCGCCGCCCGCGGGATCTCGCCGGACGGTGCGATCGTGGTGGTCCGGCCGGACCAGTACGTCGCGAACGTCCTCCCCCTCACCGGCACCGCCGAGCTGGCCGCGTTCTTCGCCCCGATCTTCAGCGCCGGATAGCCGTGAAGGACTCCTTGGGGGAATCTGATTCCCTCAAGGAGTCCTTCACGGACGTAGATCAGGAACGCTCGGCCGGGCAGAAGCGGTCCCGCGCCGGGAAGTCCCCGCCGACCAGGTACTCCGTCGTCGTGTCGTTCAGGCACTTGTTCGCACCGGCGCCGTAAGCGACGTGCCCGCCCTGGTCGGCGGTGACCATCCGGGCCCGGCCGCCGAATGCCCAGCGCGTGCGCAACGCCCCGGGCAACGGTGTCGCCGGGTCGCGGAGGTTCTGCACCATCAGCACGTTCGCCGGTCCGTCGCCGGTGATCCGCACCTTCGGCTCCGCCGGCGCGGGCCAGTACGCGCACGCCCGGACGTTGGCGGTGTAAGCGCCGTACATCGGATACCGCGCCCGGTCGACTTCCACGTTGCGCTGATAGGTCCGCACCGACGTCGGCCACTGCGAATCCCCGCAGATCACCCCGAGGTAGCCGACCGGGAAGCTGCCACGATCGCCCGCCTTCGCCGTTGCCTTTGCCGCGCCGGGAAGCGGCTGGTGCGTGTCGAGGAGATGCCAGTACGTGGCAAGCTCTTCGAAGCTGCCGTCATTCCGAAGCTCCCCCGACGTGAAGCCGCGGAACGCCGTCCCGTCGAACCCGGACTCCGGCTTCCGGTCCAGCCGATCGGCCAGCTCGTAGTACTTCGCCGTCACGTCCGCTGGAGCAGCGCCGAGGCGGTATTCCTCGTCGTGCTTCGCGGCATACTTCGCGAAGTCGGGAAACCGCACCTGGAAACCCATGCCTTGCGCCCGCAACGCCTCGACGTCGTAGCCCTCCGGCGGCAAACTGCTGTCCAGCACGACCCGGTCACTGCGTTCCGGAAACAATGTCGTGTACACCGCCCCGAGATACGTGCCATACGACTCCCCGTAATAGGAAATCTTCGCCTCGCCCAGAGCTTCCCGCACCCGGTCCATGTCCCGCGCCGTGTTGGCGGTGGTGATGAACGGCACCAGATCGGCGGTCTCCGAACTGGTGCACTGCTTGGCGATCCGCTCCGCCAGCGCGGCCGATTCCGCCACCTCCGCCGGATTGTGCGGATAAGGCGGGTTGGCCGCGAGCGCCTTGTCCGCGTCGTTCAGCCCGCAGGTCAGCCCCGCGCTGGAGCCGATCCCGCGCGGGTCGAATCCGACGATGTCATAACTGTCCCGCACCGCCTGCGGAAACGGCTGCGCGACCGGGACGCGCAACCCGGCCAAACCCGGACCGCCGGGATTCACGAGCAGCACCCCGCGCCGCTTCTCCGGTTTCGCCGCAGACAGCCGGGACACCGCGATATCGATCTTCCGCCCGTCCGGATGCCGATAGTCCAGCGGAACGGCCACAGTCGAACACTGCAGTTGACCACCGCCTGGACAGGCACCCCACCGCAACGGCCCAGCCGACGCGGGCGCCGCCGACACCACTCCTGCCAACGCCGCGACCGCAAGCGCGATCGGCATGGTCTTTCGCATTCAGCTCTCCTCTTCGGATCGGAGTTGCTGATTCACCACACCAGCCGACGGCGCACCGGACCCCTGCCATTTGTCACCCCCGCAGCACCGCGGCGAGCCCCTCCCGCAGATCCCGGACGAAATACCCCGGCACCTCCAGCGACGGGAAATGCCCGCCCCGCTCCGGCTCCCGCCAGCGGACGATCTGCCGGAACCGCTCCTTCGCCCAAGGACGAGGGGTCTTCTCGGTGTCCCGGGGATACATGGTGACCGCCGCCGGAACGTCCACCCGAAGCTCGGGATCCAGCGAATTGTGGCTCTCGTAGTAAATCCGGGCCGCCGAAGCACCGGACCGGGTCAGCCAGTACAGCGTGACATCGTCGAGAACACGATCGCGGGAGATAGTCTCAAAAGGACTGTCCGCAGTGTCCGACCACTCCGCGAACTTGTCCACGAGCCAGGCAAGAAGCCCGACCGGCGAGTCGACGAGCGAGTACCCGATGGTCTGCGGCCTCGTGGCCTGCTGCTTCGCGTACGCCGCACGGTGCCGCCAGAAATGGCGGGTCTCCTCGGTCCACCTGAGCTCGTCCGCCGTCAGCCCGTCCGTCGACAGCCCCGGCGGCCCCTCCGCGAACAACGTGTGGACGCCGAGAACGTGCTCCGGAAACCGGCCGGCGAGAACCGTGGTGATATTGCCGCCCCAGTCGCCGCCGTGAGCCAAGAACTGGCGATAACCGAGCCTCCCCATCAGCTCGGCCCACGCGGCCGCGATCTTTTCCGTCCCCCACCCGGCAGTCGCCGGTTTGTCGCTGTACCCGAAGCCCGGCAATGACGGAGCGACGACATGAAATGCCGGCGCGTTGACGTCGTCCGGATCCGCCAATGCGTCCACGACGTCGACGAACTCCGCGATGCTTCCCGGCCACCCGTGGGTCACGATCAGCGGAGTGGCATCCGCACGCGGGGACCGGCGGTGCAGGAAGTGGATTCCCAGGCCGTCGATGGTCGTGCGGAACTGGCCGATCCGGTCAAGACGCTCTTCGAACGCCCGCCAGTCGTACTCGGTGCGCCAGTAGTTCACGAGCTCGACCAGGTCGGCGAGCGGAAGGCCCTGATCCCATCGGCGCGGGCCGTGCACCGTCTCGGCCTCCGGAAGCCTCGCCGCGGCTAGCCGAGCCCGCAGATCGTCGAGGTCAGCGTCCGTCGCACGGGCTTCGAACGCCGCTACGTCGCTGGTCAGAGCGGTCATGAGTCCTCCTCGATGGATTGGAACCGGCTAAGACGGTTCTAGCAGTCACCCGCACCCCAGCGCAACCGGCTAAGCTGGTTCCATGCCTTCCGCGTTCCCCGACTTCCGCCTCGGCACTGTGCTCGCGACGAGCTTCACCGCGACCCTCACGGAGCGTTGCGGCGATGCCGTCGAGCGCGTTCCGACGCCGCGGCGACTCGCCGATTGGCTGGCGGTGAGCGGCCTCGCCGTGGACTCCTGCACCGCTGACCAGCTCGAACTCGCCAAGGAACTGCGGGAGTCGATTCACGCCGCCGCGACCGCGGCCGCACGCCGCGAGGCCCTGCCCGTGTCCGCCGTCCAGGTCATCAACGACCACAGCGCCCGGGGCCAGGCCGCAGCCGTCCTGACGCCCGACGGCGAACGGCGCTGGCAGCTCACCTCAGTCGAAGACGCCCTCGGCGTGATCGCCGCCGACGCGATCAGCATCATCTCGGGCGAACGCGACGGAAAACTGGCCTTGTGCGCCTCGCCGACCTGCCAAGCCGCCTTCTTCGACACCAGCCAGAGCCGCACCCGTCGCTGGTGCGACATGAACACGTGCGGGAACCGGCAGAAGAAGGCGCGCTTCAACGCCAACCGCGCCGCGGCGAAGTGACCCTCGGAATGTGAGCAGCCGCTGCGGCCGATCCCCGCTGAACACCGGTTTCGCACAGCCGCGAAAGCGTGCGGCCGAATACCCGAGCTAAAGCTCACAATATAGGTATGAACAGCGAAAACCTGGCTATCTCAGCCAGCAGGGTCGACCACCGTGAAACGTGTCGAGGACGGCCGATTCTCCGCTTGCCTTCACGACCGCCCGCAGGTCGGCGACCGCCTCTCGGTGCGCGGCCCGTCCGGTTCGTTCCATCCCGGCCCGCGATGCAGGGGACTTGATGCGGTGCCGCAGGTGCGGTGTGCCCAGGTCGCGGCGGACCTGGGTGGGGCGGGGCGTCCGTGAGGGGAACCCTGAGGGAATCTGATTCCCTCAGGGTTCCCCTCACGGACTTCAAGACCTGGCCACATGGTGATAAATCAGGCATTCCGGCGGCGATGACGTCCTTTGTGGACGGTCGGCGGGCGTGGGCCGACCTCGTGCTGATGGCCGCGGGCAGCGGAATCATGCCGATGATGGGCGTCCTCCGCACGTGGCTTTCGCGTCCGGGTCGCAGCCGGATCTCGCTGCTGCACGCGAGCCGGTCCGAGGAGAAACCGTCTTCGCCGCACAGCTCGCCCGATTACAGCGCCGTGCGTTCGGGGATGTCGCGATGAAACAGCCGAACTGCCTCACTCGGCCGCCCTCGCTCGGCGGTGGTCGTCGAACTGGAAGACAACTGACACGGGGATTGTCGAGCCCCTGGATTAGTCCTCGCCGGCTATCCCGGATCGCCCATCCCTGGATCCGCGCCCAGCAACTGCCTCATTCCGCGGTACTTCACCGACAACTACCTGCCCGACTGCGTCAAACATCCACGCCCGTACCGTCGTCATCGAGCTGCGAAACAGCTGACGCCCGGAATTGTCGGTCCCCGGATTTACCATGGCGGCACATCCGAGGAGGTGTGCACATGCGGGACGCCGTGCTCGAGGCGGCGAGGTTCCTGGCCGCCGGACGCACCCGGCGGCTCACGCTCGAGGACGTGGCCGACCACGTCCGGTACAGCCCGTTCCACCTGGCGCGCGCGTTCGAGCGGGAGATCGGCCTGCCGCCGGGGAAGTTCCTTGCCGCGCAACGGTTCCAGCTCGCCAAGGAGTTGCTGCTGGACACCGGCGAGAAGGTGGTCGACATCTGCCACGAGGTCGGGTTCTCCGCGCCGGGCACGTTCACCACGCGCTTCACCGCGGCGGTCGGGGTGAGCCCGCACCGGTTCCGGCAGCTGCCCGGCCTCCTCGCCGAGCACCCGCCGGAACCGGTGCGGGTCGCGGGCCCGGACTGCGCGGGCGGAGCGGTCACCGGCCGCGCGCTGCTGAGCCCGGACGCGGTCGCCGCGCTCGACGGGGCGCCGGCGGTGTACGTCGGGCTGTTCGCCGGGTCGTCGGCGCGCGGCGTCCCGGTCAGCGGCTCGCTGCTCGGGCCCGACCTGGAGTTCGCCCTCTTCGACGTTCCGCCGGGCGCCTACCGGCTGCTGGCCTGCGCGCTGCCCTCGGCCGCCGATCCGCGGGCGCAGCTCGCGCCGAGCGTGCAGGCGGTCGGCTCGGCCGCGCGCCCGGTGCGGATCCGGGCCGGGCCGGTGCCGCTGCGCCAGGACGTCCGGCTGGAGGTCGCGCCCGCGTGGTCGCCCCCGGTGCTGGTCGCGCTGCCTCCGCTGGCGTCGGAGGGAGCGCAAGAATGGAGAGGCGGCTCCCGTCTGGCGAGGTTAGGTTGAACCAGGTCACAGCCCGTTGTCAGGGAGAAAGCATGCCTGGAGTTCGAGTATTGGTCGGCACGCGCAAGGGCGCGTTCATCCTCACCTCGGACGAGGGACGCACGCGGTGGGAGGTCGACGGCCCGCACTTCGGCGGCTGGGAGGTCTACCACCTCGCCGGCTCGCCCGCGGACCCGGACCGGCTGTACGCGTCGCAGTCCACGTCGTGGTTCGGCCAGCTGATCCAGCGTTCCGACGACGGCGGGAAGACCTGGAACCAGGTCGACCACGAGTTCGTCTACGAGGGCGGGGCGGGCGAGCACCTCTGGTACGACGGAACGCCGAAGCCGTGGGAGTTCACGCGGATCTGGCACCTGGAACCGTCGCTGACCGACCCGGACACGGTGTACGCGGGCGCACAGGACGCGGCGCTGTACCGCAGCACCGACGGCGGGAAGAGCTGGCGCGAACTCACCGGGCTGCGCAAGCACACGTCCGGGCCGGGCTGGCAGCCGGGCGCGGGCGGGCTGTGCCTGCACACCATCATCCTCGACCCGGGGAACTCGAAGCGGATGTTCGCCGCGATCTCCGCCGCGGGCGCGTTCCGCAGCGACGACAGCGGCGAAACCTGGCAGCCGATCAACCGCGGCCTGCACTCCGACGGCATCCCGGACCCGGACGCCGAGGTCGGCCACTGCGTGCACCGCATCGCACTGCACCCGTCGCGGCCGGACGTGCTGTTCATGCAGAAACACTGGGACGTGATGCGCTCGGACGACGCGGGCGACAACTGGCGCGAGATCAGCGGCAACCTGCCGAGCGACTTCGGTTTCCCGATCGCGGTGCACCCGCACGAACCGGAAACGGTGTACGTGGTCCCGATCCGCAGCGATTCCGAGCACTATCCGCCGGAGGGCAAGCTGCGCGTGTACCGCAGCCGCACCGGCGGCGGCGAATGGGAACCGCTCACCCACGGCCTGCCGCAAGAAAACTGCTACGTGAACATCCTGCGCGACGCGATGGCCGTCGACTCCCTCGACGAGGCCGGCATCTACTTCGGCACCACCGGCGGCCAGGTCTACGCCTCGCACGACGCGGGCGAAAGCTGGGCCCCGATCGTGCGCGACCTGCCCGCGGTGTGCTCGGTCGAGGTGCAAACCCTGCGATGACCACCGTCGTCCGCGTCAAGCTGCCCACGCACCTGCGCCGCCTGGCGAAGGTCGAGGGAGAGATCCAGCTGCCAGTCGAGGACCCGCCGACGCGGGAAACCCTGCTGGACGCCCTGGAACGCGCGTACCCGCAACTGCGCGGCACGGTCCGCGACACGACGACCGGCAAACGCCGGGCGTTCGTCCGGTTCTTCGCCTGCGAGGAAGACCTGTCGAACACCGCCCCGGACACCGCACTGCCCGCCCCGGTCCTATCCGGAGCCGAGCCGTTCCTGATCATCGGAGCCATGGCGGGCGGCTGACCACGAACCACCGGCCGAGGGGAAGAACCCCAGGCCTCGGTGCGTCCCGGGGGCGCACCGAGGCCCGGGGCTTACGCCTGCTGGAACAGATTTCGCCGGGTTCCCTGGCACCGGAGCTGCTTCCGCCAGGGCCGGTCGCCGCCGAGCCGGGCGCGACAGACCCGCCGCGCCAAACTCCACGCGCTGAAGCCCTTGGCATCAAGTCAAGTGCACCCACGCCGAGCCGGGGCGGCGGAACCACTCGCGTCAGATCCGGCACGCTGAAACTGCTCCGTTGCGCCAGAAGACGGAACTCGCCCAGCCCGAACGGTCAGTCTCTCCCCCGCAACGGGCCCCACGCGGCCGTCCCGCCAAACCCGGCCAGATTCAGTCCCGCACCGGTTTCACCGGATCATGCCCCAGCGACATCAATCCCTGCCGCCACCCCGCATCCCCCGCCACCGGCTCCAGATCATCCCGGCGAGCGGCGTGCACCCGGTCCACCACGTCGCGCATTACCTCGACATCGCTGTCGTTCACGTCCGACCGGCGTTTGCCCAGGATCGACAGCACCTGACGGCCGGTCGCGGGCCCCGCCTGGTCCGGCAGCGGTTCTGTCTCCGTTCCGGCTTCCCGGGTGCGCAGCCAGTCGGCCAGCTCCCGCGAGGTCATGTTCACCACCCGGTGGAATTCCGTCCACAGGTCGTCGTCCACGTGCGCGGCCACCTCGATCACCTCCCGGAGTCGTCGGTAGCCCGGTTACCCGGACCGCGAGACGGCAAACCTGGCAACGTAGAGTCCACATAGGACCGGCCCCGGGCGGCGATTCGTGCCAGGGCGGCACATCCTGGCTCCGGCACCCCCGCCCGGACAGCTGACGCGATCGTCCGGTGGTCCTCCCACGACCGGGAAAGGTCGCCGTGTTCGGCGAGTTCCGCCAAGAGCCGGTCGGCCATCAGGCGGCGCAGCGGGAGGCGGATCGCGAGCATGCTGCGCAGCAGGATCCGGTTGTGCGCGGCCTCGGCCAGCGCGACGTGGAATTCCGCGTCCGCCTCCAGGAAGCGGTCCCGGTCGGTCGAAGCCGCCGCCATCCGGTCGACCAAATCCGTCAAAACCGCCAGCTCAGCGGCGGTTCGGCGGCGGGCGGCCAAGGCGATGACGGTCGATTCGATCGCTTCCCTGGCCTCGACCAGTTCGCGATACTCCGCCACGTCCGAAGCACCCAGCTGCCACGGGACGAACCGCGCCGCCGAGGGTTCCAGCACGAACGTTCCGACGCCCTGGCGCGTTTCGACCCAGCCGCGCGCCTGCAGCGTCCGGACTGCTTCCCGGACGGTCAGCATCGACACCCCGGCCGAGGCCGCGAAGTGCCGCAGCGACGGCAGCGCGGTCCCGGGAGGCCATTCGCCGCCGAGGATTTTGCGGGTCATCTCTTCGACCAGCGAATCCACCACGCTCACCCGCCGCACCCTGGCCAGCTCCGGCGGCGGTCCCCTCCGTCCCGAGGTCATCGCGCCAGCGTACGGATTGACGGCACTGTTTCAAACACCTAAATTCAGGCCGGGATGCGCACCGAAACTGACCTGCTCGACGACCTCCGCGCGAACGTTCGCGGCGAGGTGCACGCCGACGTCCGCCGTCGCGCCGAGTACTCCACCGACGCGTCGAATTACCGTGTCGTACCGCAGGTCGTCGTGCTGCCGAGGGAGACCGAGGACGTACTCGCGACTCTCGAGATCGCCCGCCGCCACGGTGTTCCGCTGACCAGTCGCGGCGGGGGCACGTCGGTCGCGGGCAACGCGATCGGGCCGGGCGTGGTCATCGACTTTTCGCGGCATCTCAACCGCATTGTCGACCTCGACCCGCAAGCACGGACCGCGGTCGTCCAGCCCGGCGTCATCCTCGCCGACCTCCAGCGCGCCGCCGCGCCGCACGGGCTGCGCTTCGGTCCCGACCCGTCCACGCACGCCCGCGCGACGCTCGGCGGCATGATCGGCAACAACGCCTGCGGCCCGCACGCGATCGCCTACGGCCGGACCGCGGACAACGTTCGCGAGTTGAGTGTGGTCGACGGCACCGGACGCCAGTTCACCGCTGGTCCGTCCGACGCGGTGCCGGGCCTCGCCGAGCTGATCGACACCCGGCTCAGCTTGCTGCGCACCGAATTCGGCCGGTTCAGCCGCCAGGTTTCCGGTTACTCGCTCGAGCACCTGCTGCCGGAGAACGGCCGGTCGCTCGCCCGCGCGCTGGTCGGCGCCGAGGGCACCCTGGCGGTCACGCTGGAGGCGACCGTCGACCTGGTCGACATCTCCCCCGCGCGGCTGCTCGTCGTGCTCGGTTACCCGGACATGGCGACGGCTGGCGACGTCGTGCCCGGGCTGCTGCCGCACCGGCCGCTGGCTGTCGAAGGGCTCGATGCGCGACTGGTCGACCTCGTGCGCCACCATCGCGGCAACGTGCCCGCGCTCCCGGACGGCGGCGGCTGGCTGATGATCGAGGTCGGCGGTGAGACCGAAGCCGCGGCCCGGCACAACGCTGAGCGGCTCGTCAAAGATTCCCAAGCGCTCGACCACGTTGTACTGGCCCAGGGTGCCGAGGCGGCCGCGATGTGGCAGATCCGCGAGGACGGGGCCGGGCTGGCGGGCCGGACTCCGACCGGCGAGCAGGCGTGGCCGGGCTGGGAGGACGCCGCCGTCCCGCCTGAACGGCTCGGCGCGTATCTGCGGGATTTCGACGCTCTCCTGGACGAATACGGCCTCGAGGGGCTCCCGTACGGCCACTTCGGCGACGGCTGCGTGCACGTCCGGCTCGGGCTGCCGCTCGAACGCGACGCGTCGGTGTTCCGCGCGTTCATGACCGCCGCCGCGGATCTGGTCGTCGGCTACGGCGGCTCGTTCTCCGGCGAACACGGCGATGGCCGGGCGCGCGGCGAACTGCTGCCGAAGATGTACTCGGCCGAAACGATCGAGCTGTTCGGCGCGGTCAAAAACCTCTTCGATCCCGACGACCTCCTCAACCCGGGCGTCGTCGTCCGGCCGCACCCGCTCGACGCCGATCTCCGCCGCCCGCAAGCACATCCGCTCCCGGTCGTCGCGGGCGGTTTCTCCTTCTCGCACGACGGCGGCGACTTCACCCGTGCCGTGCACCGCTGCGTCGGAGTCGGGAAATGCCGCGCCGACAACCGGGCGGCCGGCGGCTTCATGTGTCCGTCCTATCTCGCCACTCGTGATGAAAAGGACAGCACGCGCGGCCGCGCCCGGGTGCTGCAGGAGGTCGCGAACGGCTCGCTGGTGTCCGGCTGGTCGGACGACGCGGTGCACGAATCGCTCGACCTTTGCTTGTCCTGCAAAGCATGCGGCAGCGACTGCCCGGCCGGAGTGGACCTGGCACAGTACAAATCCGAAGCTCTGCACCGGAAATACCGGCACAAGATCCGCCCTCTTTCGCACTACACGCTGGGCCGGTTGCCGGACTGGATCCGCCTGCTGCACCGGCTCCCGGTGTTCGGCCCGCTTGTCGTCAACGCGCTGATGTCGCTCCGCCCGGTCGAGAAGGTCCTGTTAGCGCTGTCCGGAGTAGACACTCGCCGCCACGCACCGAGGTTCGCCCGCCGGTCGTTCACCCGGTCCCGGCGAAGGATCCGCGAGCAGGGCCCGGAAGTCGTGCTGTGGGCGGATTCCTTTTCGGACGGTATGGACACCGAGGTCGCCGAAGCGGTCGCGGCCGTGCTCGCCGACGCCGGATATCGCGTGCTCGTCCCGCCGCGGCAGCCGTGCTGCGGGCTCACCTGGATCACCACCGGTCA
This sequence comes from Amycolatopsis halotolerans, assembly GCF_042647905.1. Classification (NCBI taxonomy): domain Bacteria; kingdom Bacillati; phylum Actinomycetota; class Actinomycetes; order Pseudonocardiales; family Pseudonocardiaceae; genus Amycolatopsis; species Amycolatopsis halotolerans. Next base: position 190,109 of record NZ_JBHRWI010000007.1, on the reverse strand, counting down.
GCTCGACACCGCTCGCCGGAAGCTCCGCGACCTCGTGCACACGCTGCGCCCGTACGCGCGGGCCGGGCTTCCGATCGTCGGCGTCGAACCGTCGTGCACCGCCGTTCTGCGGTCCGATCTGCTGGACCTGTTCCCCGACGATCCGGACGCCGCGACGGTCTCCGCCGCGGTCACGACGCTCGCCGAACTCCTTGCCAAGACGGACGGCTGGCGAGCGCCCGATCTGTCCGGCGTCACAGTGATCGCGCAGCCGCATTGCCACCATCATTCGGTGATGGGCTTCGAGGCCGATCAGGCTCTGCTCGCGACGACCGGAGCGGAACTGCGCACTCTTGCCGGGTGCTGCGGTCTGGCCGGGAACTTCGGCATGGAACGCGGCCATTACGACGTTTCCGTTGCCGTGGCGGAGAACGCACTGCTCCCGGCCTTGCGAGACAACCCGGACGCCGTGTTCCTCGCCGACGGTTTCTCCTGCCGCACGCAAGCCGATCAACTGGCCGGAGTGCGCGGCGTCCACTTGGCACAGTTGCTGAAGCGACGCTGACGCCCAGGGTCAGCGGTCCCAGAAACCTTGCTTCTCCAGCAAGGAAACCGCACGCTCGCCGCCGTCCGAGAAGTGCTTCTCCACAATGGACCGGGCCCGCGACGCCGACCGGGCGCTGAGTGCGTTCAGGATCTTCCGGTGGTCGTCGTGCGCCTTTTCCGGCCAGTCCTCGTGCGCCTCGTAGAACCCGTGCGTCACCGTTTTCGCCAGGATGCCCAGGATCGACACCAGCCGGCGGGAATCGGCGGCGTAGTTGATCCTGCGGTGGAACTCGAAGTTCAGCCGTTCCTGTTCGCCGCGGTCCACTCCGGACTCCATCCGGTCCGCCAGATCGTGCAACGCCCGCAGGCTTTCCGGCGAAAGATTCTTCGCCGCGCGCTCGGCGGCCAAGCCGGAAACGAGGCCGAACACGCGGTAGTGGTCGCGGATGTCGTCGCGCGTCATCCGCGCCACGAACGCGCCTCGGCGGGCGATGTGCTCCACCACGCCTTCGTGGTCGAGCGTGATCAGGGCCTCGCGAATGGGCAGCTTGCTGATGCCGAGCTCGTCCGCCAGCGCCTCCTGGTCGATCTTCGCCCCGGCGCGCAACTGGCCGGAGAAGACCCGTCGCCGGATCTCGTGCGCGGCCAGCGCCTTCAGGTTCGCCGGACCGCTGCGGCGCAGTCCGGCGCCCGTGGCTTCGGGCATCGCCCCGGCCTCCCCTCTGGCGGATGTTCGAGCAGATAAAGTATTACATAAGCCGCCCTGTTCGAGCCCGCCACCGGCCGCCGTTCACCACGGCCAGATGCTGCGTACAGCTGAACGAACAGCGCCACTAGCCCGCGAGGCACCGGGTAATTCCTGATAAAGTATTCACCCCGACTGCCTCGTCCGAAACCAGATCCGAGGAACCCCATGTCCGCACCGGAAGCCTGGGAGCCCTACGCCGCCACCAGCGAAGAAGTGCTCGAACCCGGCCCGGTCGCCGCGCTGGCGGCGTTGTTCGACAACGGGCTCCCCGCGCCTGGCGAAGGCGACGACCTCCCTCCGCTGTGGCATTGGGTGGCTCTCCCCCGCTGGCCGGTGTCGTCACGCCTCGGCCTGGACGGCCATCCCGTGCGCGGCGGGTTCCTGCCCCCGGTCGACCTGCCGCGGCGGATGTTCGCCGGAGGCGAGGTCGTGGTGCACCGCGCGCCGAAGGTCGGCGAGACCGTTCGCCGAAAATCCATTGTGGACTCTGTCACCGAAAAGTCCGGCCGTTCCGGGAAGTTGGCGATCGTCCGGGTGCGCACGGAACTGTCCGGAGTGGACGGAACGCTGTACGTCGAGGAACGTCAGGACATGCTCTACCGCGAGGCCGGACCGCTCGCCGCGCCCGCGGTACCGGAAACCGCCGCCGCGCTCGAACCGGTGGGCTCGCCGTTCCGCCGCACCGACGGGCAGAGCTGGGAGTTCGTCACCGATCCGACGCTGCTGATGCGGTTCTCCGCGGCCACCGCGAACGCGCACCGCATCCACTACGACTGGCCGTATGCCACGAGAGTCGAGGGCTATCCCGGCCTCGTCGTGCACGGGCCGTTGATGTCACTTGCCCTCGCCGAGGTGCTGCGGCTCGACTCCCCCGCCTCGCGGGTGCGCCGGATCAGCCATCGCAACCAGGCGCCGCTGTTCTGCGGGCAGCCCGCGCAACTGCGGGCGAGCCCCGGCGCCCGTTCGGTCACGCTCGACCTGCTCGGCCCGTCCGGCCTGAGCACCAGCCTCGCCGTCGAACTGTCCGGAGAGGGCTCGTGATCTGGCGGCAGTGTCCGGAGCAATGGCAAGGTGACGCAGATGTTCCGGACGACGGAGGGAAGCCGAATGAGCCGCTACGCGCAGTTCGAGAACCTGCGGGTCGACGGACCGGACGAGGACGGCGTCATCGAACTCGTCCTGGACGCGCCGCACCTCAACGCGGTCAGCGAGGACGCGCACGGCGAGCTCGCCGACGTCTGGCGCGAATTCGACCGCGACCCCGAGGTCAAGGCCGTCCTGCTGCGCGGCGAGGGCAAGGGGTTCTCCGCGGGCGGGTCATTCGACCTGGTCGAGAAGCTGGCGAACGACTTCGAGGCCCGTTCGCGCACCATGCGCGAGGCCCGCGACCTCGTCTACAACGTCATCGACTGCGCCAAGCCGACCGTCTCCGCGATCCACGGCCCGGCTGTCGGCGCGGGCCTGGTCGCCGGGCTGCTCTCGGACATCTCCGTGGCCGCCGCGAACGCCAAGATCATCGACGGCCACACGCGCCTCGGCGTCGCGGCGGGCGACCACGCGGCGGTGTGCTGGCCGCTGCTGTGCGGGATGGCGAAGGCCAAGTACTACCTGATGACCTGCCGTCCGATGACCGGAGCCGAGGCCGAGCGGATCGGGCTGGTGTCGCTGTGTGTCGAGGAGGAGGCCGGGCTGCTGCCGACCGCGCGGGAGATCGCGCACGAGCTGGCGAACGGCGCGCCGAACGCGATCCGCTGGACGAAGCAGAGCCTCAACCTCTGGTACCGGCAGCTCGCGGGCGCGATCTTCGACTCCTCGCTGGCGCTGGAGTTCTACGGTTTCGCCGGTCCTGAGGTCCGCGAAGGGCTCGCTTCGCATCGCGAGCGGCGGAAGCCGGACTTCACCCGCGTGCACGACCGGGAAAGCTGACCAACCAGACGCGGCGGTCCGCGGGGAAACCCTTCACTGCGGACCGTGCGTCAGCGGCAGATTGAACGAATACCGCGACGCCCGGTAAACGTGCCAGCCGTACTCGACCACCCGGCCCGTCTCGTCGTACGTCGTGCGCTGCATCGTCAGCAACGCCGCGCCGGGCGATTCGTCCAGCAGCGCCGCGTCCTCCTCGGTCGCCAGCCGCGCGCCGATGCTCTGCTGCGCCGAATGCAGCCGGATCCCCGCCTGCCGCAGCAGCTGATAGAGCCCCTGCGAGCGCAATTCGTCGTCGACGACGTCGAGAACGCCGTCCGGGAGGCAGTTGTTCATGACCGCCAGCGGTTCGCCTCCCGTGCAGCGGATCCGCTTCAACCGGCGTACTCGCTGCAGCTCGGGAGCCTCCAGCACAGCGGCGGCCTCGGCATCGGCCGGTTCGACGCGGTTGACCAGCACCCGCGACGACGGCGTCTCGCCCAGTCCGGCGAGGTCGTCGAAAAGGCTGCTCAGGCGCAGCGGCCGGGCGACTTTCGTGCGCACCACCTCGGTGCCGACGCCGCGTTTGCGCACCAGCAAACCCTGGTTGACCAGCGACTGAATCGCCTGCCGCACGGTCGGCCTCGACAGCCGCAGCCCCGCCGCGAGGTCGAGTTCGTTCGCGAGCCGGGAGCCCGCGGGGAGGCGGCCGTCGTCGATCGCGGCGTGCAATTGGCGCGCGACCTGGAAGTACAGCGGCTCGGGGCTCGCCGGGTCCACCGCGATCCCGCGGACCGGGTCCCAGGCCGGACTGGTGCTCATCGCCGAAGCCTACCGTGCGTATGTCCATATGTCTTGACAAAGTCCTCGGGAACCGGGCACGGTCGGGGCACAGCCTGCGAGGAGGACGCGATGACCACGGGGTTCGACCTCGTCACGATGGGCCGGATCGGGGTGGACCTCTACCCGCTGCAGACCGGCGTCGGCCTGGAGGACGTCACCTCGTTCGGCAAATACCTCGGCGGCAGCGCGACCAACGTCGCGGTCGCCGCCGCCCGGTACGGCCGGCGCAGCGCGGTGATCACGAAGACCGGCGACGACCCGTTCGGCCGGTTCCTGCGCCGCGCGCTCGCCGGGTACGGCGTGGCCGACCGGTACGTCGGCACCTCGCCGCGACTGCCGACGCCGGTGACGTTCTGCGAAGTCTTCCCACCCGACGATTTCCCGCTCTACTTCTACCGTTTCCCCAAGGCACCGGACCTCGACATCACGGTCGACGACCTGGATCTCGACGCGATCCGCTCGGCGAAAGTCTTCTGGGCGACAGTGACCGGCCTGTCGCAGGAACCGAGCCGCTCGGCCACGCTCGCCGCGCTGGAAACCCGTGGCCGCAAGGGCATCACCGTGCTCGACCTCGATTACCGGCCGATGTTCTGGGAGTCCCGCGAGCAGGCGCGCGAATGGGTCGGCAAGGCGCTGGAATACGCGACGGTCGCGGTCGGCAACCTCGACGAATGCGACACCGCGGTGGGGCTGCGCGAACCGCGGGAAGCAGCGAAAGCGTTACGGGACAAGGGTATCTCGCTAGCAGTGGTGAAGCAGGGACCGAAGGGCGTGCTTGCGGTGGACGACACCGGCGAGGCAGAGGTGCCGCCGGTTCCGGTGGAGGTGGTCAACGGCCTCGGCGCGGGCGACGCGTTCGGCGGCGCGTTGGTGCACGGGCTGCTGTCCGGCTGGGACATCGAGCGGATCATGCGCTTCGCGAACGCCGCGGGCGCACATGTCGCCGGGGAACTCGCCTGTTCGGACGCGATGCCCACGGAGGACCAGGTACTGCGCAGGCTCGGAGGGACGGAATGAATACCGTCGAGCGGATCGTCGCCAAACGGGTGCACGATCCGGACGCGATCGCCGAGGCGGCCGCTGCGCGGATACGCGCGAAATCGCCGTTCAACGACAAGGGCGCGGCGATGATCATCGCGGCCGATCATCCCGCGCGCGGCGCGAACGCGGTCGGCGCGGATCCCCTGGCGATGGCCGATCGCGGCGAGTTGCTGGACCGGCTCTGTCTCGCGCTGGAACGCCCGGGCGTCACCGGGGTGCTCGCGACCCCGGACGTGATCGACGACCTGCTGCTGCTCGGCGTGCTGAACGGCAAGACCGTGCTCGGGTCGATGAACCGCACCGGGCTGGCCGGGTCGAGCTTCGAGATCGACGACCGGTTCGCCTGCTACGACGCGGAAACCATCGCCCGGATGCGGTTCGACGGCGGGAAGATGCTCACCCGGATCTGCCTGGACGACCCGGCGACGCCGAGCGTCCTGGAGAACACCGCGAAGGCCATCGACTCGCTCGCCGACCGGAAGCTGCTCGCGATGGTCGAACCGTTCCTGTCCGGCTGGATCGGCGGGCACATCAAGAACGACCTCTCCCCCGAATCGGTCATCCGGTCCATCACGATCGCGTCCGGACTCGGCCGATCGTCGGCCTACACCTGGCTGAAGCTGCCGGTGGTCGCCGAGATGGAGCGGGTCCTGGCCGCCTCCACGCTGCCCGCGGTGCTGCTCGGCGGCGAGGTGACCGACCCGGACGCGGCGTTCGCGTCCTGGCAGGAGGCGCTCGCGCTGCCGACGGTGCAGGGTTTGGTGGTCGGACGGTCGCTGCTCTATCCGCACGACGGCGACGTGGCCAAGGCAGTCGATACGGCGGTGGGGTTGTTGTGAACCAGTTCAGCCTTGTCATCACTCCCGAATCGGCCGGATGGGGTTACTCCGGCCTGCGCGTGCTGGAACTCGACGGCACCGAGACTTTCTCCACCGGCGACGCGGAAACGCTCGTGCTCCCGTTGTCCGGCAGCTGCACGGTGTCGGTCGATGACGAGACGTTCGAGCTGACCGGCCGTACCGGCGTGTTCGACGCGGTCACCGATTTCGCTTACCTGCCAAGGGATGCCGAAGCAACCGTCACGGGTCAAGGCCGATTCGCACTGCCGTCGGCGAAAACCTCGAAGCGGTTGCCCGCGCGATACGGCCCGGCAAAGGGCGTGCCTACTGAACTGCGCGGCGCGGGAAATTGCAGCCGCCAGGTCAACAACTACTGCCTCCCACACACCTTCGACGCCGACCAGCTGCTCGTTTGCGAAGTCCTCACCCCGGGCGGGAACTGGTCGTCCTACCCGCCGCACAAACACGACGAGGCGCGCGAGGGCGAAAGCGAGCTCGAGGAGATCTACTACTTCGAGGTCGCCGGCGGCGGCATGGGCTACCAGCGGGTCTACGGCACTGCCGAGCGCCCGATCGACGTACTGGAAGAGGTTCGCAGCGGCGACGTCGTGCTGATTCCGCACGGCTGGCACGGTCCCTCGATGGCCGCGCCTGGCTACGACCTGTACTACCTGAACGTGATGGCCGGTCCCGGACCCGAACGGGCGTGGCTGATCTGCGACGACCCCGCGCACGCGTGGGTGCGCCAGACCTGGGAATCCCAGGACGTCGATCCCCGGCTGCCGTTCGGAGGCGCACGATGAGGCTGACCACCGCGCAAGCCCTCGTGCGCTTCCTGGCCAACCAATACTCCGAGCGCGACGGCGTCGAGCATCGGCTGATTCCGGGCTGCTTCGGGATTTTCGGGCACGGCAACGTCGCCGGGCTCGGCCAGGCCCTGCTGCAGGCCGCGCACACCGGCGAGTTCCCGTACTACCTCGCCCGCAACGAGCAGGGCCAGGTGCACGCCGCGACCGCGTTCGCGAAAATGCGCGACCGGCTCCAGACGTTCGCCTGCACCGCGTCCACCGGTCCCGGTTCCACGAACATGATCACCGGGGCCGCGCTGGCCACCACGAACCGGCTTCCCGTCCTCCTGCTGCCGAGCGATGTTTTCGCCGGCCGGGGACCGGATCCCGTGTTGCAGCAACTGGAAGACGCGCGCTGCGGCGACGTCTCGGTGAACGACGCCTTCCGCCCGGTGTCGAAGTACTTCGACCGGATCACCCGGCCCGAACAGCTGATCCCGGCCGCCCTCGCCGCGATGCGCGTGCTGACCGATCCGGTGGAAACCGGCGCCGTCACGCTCGCGCTGCCGCAAGACGTGCAGGCCGAAGCCTGCGATTGGCCCGACGACTTCTTCCGCCGCCGAGTCTGGCACGTGGACCGTCCGGCGCCTGCTCCGGAAGCCTTGGCCCGCGCCGCGGAGTTGCTGCGTTCGGCGAAGGCACCGCTGATCGTCGCGGGCGGCGGCGTTGTGTACTCCGAGGCTTGGCCGGAGCTGCGTGCTTTTGCCTCGGCTACCGGCATCCCCGTCGCCGACACACATGCGGGCAAGGGGGCGGTGCCGTGGGATCACCCGTGCGCGGTCGGCGGTCTCGGCTCCACCGGCACGGCCGCCGCGAACGCCCTGGCCGCGGAAGCCGACGTCGTACTGGGAATCGGCACCCGGTACAGCGACTTCACCACCGCTTCGCACACCGTCTTCGGCAACCCGGACGTGCGGTTCGTGAACCTCAACGTCGCCCGGTTCGACGCCGCGAAACACTCCGCCGAGACAGTGGTCGCCGACGCCCGACGCGGATTGGAAGCCTTGTCGACCGCGCTGTCCGGCTGGCACGTTTCTGACGCCTATCGCGCGCGGGCCCGGCAACTCGCCGACGACTGGAACCGCACCGCCGACGCCTGCTTCGACCTCGGTCACGCTCCCCTGCCCGCGCAAACGGAGATCCTCGGTGCGCTGAACCGCTCGCTCGACGACAGCGACGTCGTGATCAACGCCGCCGGTTCCATGCCCGGCGACCTGCAGATGCTGTGGCGGGCGAGAGATCCCAAGGCGTACCACGTGGAATACGCCTACTCCTGCATGGGATACGAGATCGCCGCGGGCGTCGGGGTGAAGCTGGCCGCGCCGGACCGCGAGGTCGTGGTGCTGGTCGGCGACGGCTCGTATCTGATGATGGCGCAGGAAATCGTCACGCTGATCGCCGAACGGCTCAAGGTGATCATCGTGCTGGTGCAGAACCACGGGTTCGCCTCGATCGGGTCACTGTCGGAATCACTGGGCTCACAACGGTTCGGTACGTCTTATCGGTATCGCGCCGACAACGGCTTGCTGGAGGGCGACGTCCTGCCGGTCGATCTCGCAGCCAATGCGGCGAGCCTCGGCGCAACTGTGCTGCGCGCGTCCACTGTGGACGAGTTCCGAGCCGCTTTGAAACAGGCCAAGGCCAATCCGGTGACCACGGTGGTGCACGTGGAGACGGATCCGCTCGCGCCCAACCCGCCGGGCTCGGCGTGGTGGGAGGTACCGGTGAGCGAAGTGTCCGATTTGGACTCGACGAGCGCGGCTTACGAGACTTACGCGGAAGAGAAGCGGAACCAACGCCGCTACCTCTGACGCTTCGGCCCACACCGAACCGTTCCCGGGTCACCCTTGTCTCGTGACCGCAACGACCTCCGCACGCAGGCAACGACTGGCCCTGATCGCGCTGTGCCTGCCGTTCTTCATCGTCCAGCTCGACGCGACCGTGGTGAGCGTCGCCGTCGAGGCGATCCGGCGCGACCTCGGCGGCGGCCTGGGCGGTGAACAATGGGTGATCGCGAGCTACACCATCGCGCTGGCCGCGGGCATGCTCACCGCGGGCTCGCTCGGCGACCGCTACGGCTCGCGGCGGGTGTGCGTGCTGGGGACCGTCGTGTTCGGGGTCGGGTCCGCGCTGTGCTCGCTCGCCCCGACCATCTCAGTGCTGATCCTCGCGCGGACCCTGCAAGGCGTCGGCGCGGCCGCGTTGCTGCCGTGCTCGCTCGCGCTGATCGTCCGGCAGTTCCCGGAACCGCGAGCGCGGGCGCACGCGCTCGGCCTGTGGGGCGGCATCGCGGCTATCGGCCTCGCGACCGGCCCGGTGGCGGGCGGCGTGCTCATCGCGCTGGTCGACTGGCGCGCGATCTTCTGGGTCAACGTCCCGGTCGCCGCGCTCGCCATCGCGCTGACCTGCCGTTATGTCGTCGAGTCGCCGGGGCGGAACCGCCGCCTCGATCCGTACGGGCTCGTCCTCGGCACCGTCGCCCTGTCCGCGCTCGCCGGCGGGCTGATCCAGGTCGGCCGGTCCAGCTGGGCGGTGCCGTTGATCGCCGCCGGCCTGCTGACCGGACTCGCGTTCCTCCTGGTCGAGCACCGCCGGCGTGATCCGATGCTGCCGTTGGCGATCTTCTCGTCCCGCCCGTTCTCCGCCGCGAGCACCGCCGGGCTGCTCTTCAATTTCTGCCTCTACGGCACCCTGCTCTGCCTGTCGCTGTTCCTCCAAGGCCCGCTCCGCCAGTCCGCCTACGCGACCGGCATGCTGACGCTCCCGCTCACCGTCGCGATCGGCATCGGAGCCACCGCCAGCGGACGGCTCACCGCACGCTTCGGCCCTCGCGTCCCGATGCTGATCGGCTTCAGCCTCGCCGGTCTCGGCGCGGTCCTGCTGGTCACGGCTGATTCGGTGCCGATGGTGGTGGCGGGCGGCGTGGTGCTGTGCTGCTGCTCGATCGCGATGCCCGCGATGACATCGGTCGCGATGTCGACGCCGCCCGAGGAGCACACCGGGCTCGCCAGCGGGGTCCTGAACACCGCCCGGCAGAGCGGCGGCGCGCTGGGCACCGCAGTGCTCGGCACCCTGCTCACCGCGGGCTCGACGATGTCGATGAGCGTCCCGATGACCGTGGTCGCTCTCGGCTACGCGGCGGCGGTCGGCTGCACGCTGCTGGCGACCCGGCGACGGGAACTGGTCGCCGCTCGCTAACCCGGCAGGAACCGCGCCCGCAGATCCGGCCGCAGAAACGCCGCCGGGGAAGCGATCGACAAGCCGCCGTCCACCGGCAACACCACTCCCGTCACGAACGAGGCCCGGTCGGACGCCAGGAACTCGACCGCGTCCGCCACCTCGCGCGGAGTTCCGGTGCGGCCCAGCGGATAGCCCTCGGTCACTCCTGGCAGGCCGGTCGCGCCGATCATCCCCGGCGCGACCGCGTTCACCCGGATGCCGCGCGGTCCGTACTCGAGCGCCAACTGCCGCACCAAACCGTCCACTCCGGACTTCGCCGCCGCGTAACCCGGCAGCCCGGGGGCGGCGAGGAACCCGTTCACCGACGTCACCGCGACGATCGACCCGCCGGGCGGCATCACCCGCAACGCCGCGCGAGCCGGGTAGAACGCCGCGTCCAGAGTGTTGGAGATCGCGGAGTGCCACTGGGCGTCGGTGGTGTCGACGGCCGCCGCGACGGGCTGTGCGGCGGCGGCCAGAACCAGGACATCCACCGCTCCGGCGTGCTGGACAATCGCGTCCGCACCGTCCGAAGTGGACGCATCGGCGACCACGAAATCCGCGTACGCCGGGTGGTTCGCCGCTGCCAAGCCCGCACCGATCACGCGGTCCCCAGCGAATGCCCCGGCAATGGCGATCCCGATTGCCGAACCGCCGCCGATGACGACGACCGACCGGCTCACCACGCCAACTCTTCGAGAATCTCGTTCAACGCCTTCCCCGTCACGGCATCCAACGGCCGGGCTGGCAGCCGCACAGTCGCCGAAGCGATGATTCCCCGCCGGACCAGGATTTCCTTGTGCACGGCCCACGCCTGCCCCGGCCGAACGCCCAGGTGGATCAGCGGGAGCAGCCGCGCGAACCCGGCGCGCGCGTCGGACCGGCGTCCGGCAGCGAGATCGTCCAGGACCACTCGCAGCACATCGGTGAACTCGCAAGCGGGCATGGTCCCGACGGCGCCGTTGTCGTACTCCTCGATCAGCGCCTGCGCGTTCTGCCCGCCCAGCACGGCGAGCCCGAAATCACGAACCGCGGCGACCTTGACCGGAGTCGGCGGCGACTCGACCTTGATCGACGTGATGCCCTCGACCCCGGCCAGCGCGGCCACCGCCGCCGGGTCGATCGACACTCCGGTCACGCCGGGCGCGTCCTGGATCATCACCGGCAAGTCCGCTCGCGCAGCGATCTCGGAGAAGAATTCCACGACCTGACCAGGACCGGGCTTCACCAGAAACGGCGGCAAGACCATGATCTGGACGGCCCCGCCCTCCGCGGCGAGTCGCGCTTGTTCCAGCGCGGGAGCGATCCCGGTCCCGTTCACCCCGGCGACGACCGGCACCTCCGGACCGGTCACGGCACGCACCTCGCGCAGGATCACTTCCCGCTCCGCGGCGGACAGAGCGAACCCCTCGCTGGCCATGCCGAAGACGGCGACCCCGTCAGCGCCCGCCGACAGCTCGAACTCGACCAGCGAGCGGAGCGACGGCACATCGAGCGATCCGTCCGGGGCGAACGGGGTGGCCAGGATGGGAATGAGCCCGATCGGCGGGTTCGACACAGCGTCAGTTCTCCTTCGCGAGCGTAGCGATCAAATCAGCATCGACGTCGACGCCCAGCCCTGGCCCGGACGGCACCGCGAAGCCGGTCGGGCCCGCGGTCAACGGGGTGCGCAGGATGCTTTGCGCCACCGGAATCGTGTCGGGCTGGTACTCGAAGTACGGGGTGTCCGCACTCGCCGCGGACACGTGGATCCCGGCCGCCAGTGAGACCCCGAGGCCGACGGAATGGTGACAGACAACCGGAACGTGACAAGCCGAAGCAAGCTCCACAATGGACATCGCCTCGGTGATGCCCGTGCGCGCGACGTCCGGTTGAGCCAGCCGCAGCGCGCGGCGGCCTAGCCAGTCGGCGAACTCGTACCGGTTGCGCATCGCCTCGCCGACCGCGACCGGCGTCGTGATTCGCGAGGCCAGTTCGCGGTGCCCGTCGACATCCTCGGGCACCAGCGGCGCTTCGAAGAACAACGCGCCCCGGTGGTCCAGTTCGCGACCCAGCTCGACGGCCTCGCCGATCCGGTACGCCCAGTGCGCGTCGAGCGCGATCTTCATCTCCGGCGCAGCCGCGGCGACCGCGTCGAAGGTCGCCAGGTCGGTTTCAATTCCCTTGCCCGCAGCCAGCTTTACTCTCGTCGCGCCCTGACGCGCCCAGTCCGCGGCGAGGGCGGCGCGTTCCTCGTCGGTGGAGCGGGCGAGGCCGGAGATGTACACCTCGACGTGGTCGCGGTGCGCGCCGCCGAGCAGTTGCGCGACCGATTGCCCGGTCAGTTTGCCGTAGAGGTCCCACAGCGCGATGTCGACGGCGGCCAGTGCGTCGGCCTGGTGTCCGACGAGGTGGCCGCGTTCCCGCATCAGGTCGCGCAGTCCGTGCCAGAGCGGGCGCGGCCCGGTCAGCTCACGGCCGCGCAGCCAACCGGCGAGGAGCCGGTCGACGATCGTCGCGACGACCTCCGGGCCGACGGGAGCGAGCGCCTCGCCCCAACCGGTCGTGCCGTCGTCCGCGGTGATCTTCACCAGCATCGTCTCGAACCGGCCGGAGTAGAGGCTGCGCCACGGCTCGCGCACCACGTAACCCTGGTCCGCGCCCAGTTCGCTGCCGTCCTCGAGCGCACCGAGATATGCCCGCCGACCAGCGGGTTTGAGCACGTAGGTCGTGACGTCGGCAATGCGCATGCAGCCCTCCAACACCAGGATTCAGGAAGTCAGCTCCAACTTTTGCATGTCGCTTGCGAAATATGCAACTACTACCCATACTCGGGACCATGGTTTCCGAGACCGGTGGCAATCAGAGCGTCGAGCGAGCCTCGGCGGTGCTTCGCGCCTTCACACCCGGCCGCCCCGCACTGCGCGTGTCCGATGTGGCAGCGGAGGTCGGGCTGGGCGTTTCCACCACCTCACGCCTGCTCGCGACTCTCGAAGCGGCCGAGCTGGTGCAACGCGATCCGGTGAGCCAGCTGTACGAGCTGGGCCCGGCGGTCCTGACCATGGCGGGCATCGCGCTCAACAACGATCCGATCTACCGGCAGGCCCGCCCGGTCGCCCAGCGGCTGGCCTGGGAACTCGGGCTGGGCGCGAACGTCGCGGTGCGCCGCGGCTCGTCGCTGTTCTACCTGCTGAACGTCGAAGGCCAGCTGGCCCAGAAGTCGTTCTCCCTGATGGGGCAGCTCAATCCGCTGCACGCCACCGGCATGGGCAAGAGCCTGCTGCTCGACACCACCGCCAAGCAGCGCGCCGAACTGCTCGGCGCCGAACCGCTGCCCGGGTTCACCTCGCACACCCACACCACCCTCGACGCCCTCGGCACCGACCTGACCGCAGCTGCCGGGCGCGGCTACACCACCGAGATCGAGGAACTCGCGCTGGGCCGGGCCTGCATCGCCGCGCCGGTGCGCGACCACACCGGTGAGATCGCCGCCGCGATTTCGCTGTCCGGCGCGCTTTCCGCCATCGCGCTGGACGAACGCGAGGCCGAACTCGGCGCGCTCATCGTCGAAGCGGCCGACACGGTCAGCATCGGGCTCGGCTACCTCGGCCCGGCCCACACTCCCTCCCCCGTCCGTCCGTGAGGGGAACCCTGAGGGAATCAGAGTCCCTCAGGGTTCCCCTCACGGAACGGTCCCCGCCGACAGACAACGAGGTCCGTCATGTCCGAACAGACGCTGGGAACTTCGGCTCCGGCAACGGTTTCGCCGCGCAAGGTCGTGTTCGCCGCCGGTGCCGGCCACTTCGTGGAGTGGTTCGACGTCGGCCTCTACGGCACGCTGTCGGCCTTCATCGCCGACAACTTCTTCGCCGATGGCGACGCCACCGCCGCACTGCTGTCGACGTTCGCGGTGTTCGCCGCCGGGTTCGTGATCCGGCCGCTGGGCGGGCTGTTCTTCGGCCCGCTAGCCGACCGCATCGGCAGGCAGCGGGTGCTCGCGATCGTCGTGCTGGCGACGTCGCTGTCGACGTTCGCCATCGGCGTGCTCCCGACGCACCAAGCGGTCGGCACGCTCGCGCCGCTGCTGCTCGTGCTCGCCCGACTGGTGCAGGGCTTCGCCGCAGGCGGCGAGACGTCCAGCGCGGTCACCGTTCTCTATGAATTCGCGCCGCCGAACCGTCGCGGCTACTACACGAGTTTCTCCAACACATTCGGTTTCGCCGCCTTCGTTGTCGGCTCCGGACTCGCGCTGCTGCTCACCGCGACGCTCGGCGACGCGACGATGTCCGCGTGGGGCTGGCGGTTGCCGTTCCTGCTGGCCCTTCCACTCGGCCTGGCCGGGCTGTACCTGCGGACGCGACTCACGGACACGCCGGAGTTCCACGATCTAGAACGCACCGGCCAGGTCGCCGAAAGCCCGCTGCGGGATTCCTTCCGCACCGGAGGCCGAGCGATGCTGGTGCTCGCCGGACTCGTCGTGGTCAAGGGTGTCGCGCACTGGACGCTGCAGACGTTCATGCCCAGCTATCTGCAGAAAACGCTGCACTTCTCGAAAATCGAATCGTTCGTCGCGGCCACGGTGTGTTTGGCCGTCGTAGCCGCGGCGGTTCCGGTCGCCGGTGCGTTGTCCGACCGGATCGGACGCAAACCGCTGCTCATCGCGAGCACTGTCGGGTTTGTCGTGCTGACCTGGCCCGCGCTTGTGCTGATGTCGCTGGGAAACCCGGTGCTCGCCGTCGTCGGGATGGTGGTGCTGGGCCTGCTGATCGCCGCTTACGACGGTGCCGCGGGCGCGGCGATGGCCGAACTGTTCCCGCCGCGCATCCGTTCCGGCGCGATCGCGATTCCGTACAACATCGCGGTTTCGCTGTTCGGCGGCACCGCGCCGTACATCGCGACCTGGCTCGTCGCCGCGACCGGCTACAAGCTCTCCCCGGCCTTCTACATCATGCTGGCCGCCGTGATCACGCTCGTGACGGTGCTGCGCGGGATCCGCGAAACCGCCGGACTCCGCGCCCGCTGAACCTCAGGGCACGAGCAGGGTCGCCCGGTGCACCAGCCATTCCAGCGGACCGCGCCGCCGCCAACGCCGCCACGCCGCCGACGCGGCCAGCATCACCGCGACCACCGTCACCAGGAACACGAAGGAATACGGCTTCGGCACCAGCTTCAAGACCGCGAAATGTGCCGCATACCAGGTAAAAGCCATTCCGCCGGCGGCCGCGAGCGGCCATAGCGCGCGACGGCCGAGCGGCCGGTCCAAGGCGATCAGCAGCCCGCCGAGCAACACCATCGCGACGCCGATCATGAGCACGATGCCGAGCGGACTGGTGGCATACAGCGATCCGTCCGGCGGCATCGCCAGCAGCACCTGCCACGGCATCCCGGGCGGCGGGGTCGTAGCGATCGCCTCGGCTCCGCCCAGCGGATAGGTGGCGATCCACGAAGCCAGGATCGACCCGGCGGCGAGCACGAACCCGGTGTACAGCAACCGCATCCGGACCTGGTGCGCGCGAAGGTCGAGGCGGCCGATCGCCATTCCCGCCAATGCCAGAGGCAGGCCGTACGCGACCTGGAAACCGCCGCCGGTCAGCACCATTCCTTTCAGGAACTCGCCCCATTGTTCGGGATGCCCGAAGATCGCGAGCCCGCTCGCGGTCTCGGACATCAGCCAGTCGGAATGGGCGTTGAACACCCAGAACGCGTAAAGCGTCATCGCGGGGACGGCGATTCCGGAGAGAATGAACAGCGTCCGCGCGCGCAGCCGGGTCAGCGGCAGCAGAAGCAGCAGGAGCACCGCGTAGTACTCGATCACCGACATGCCGTACTCGTCGATCGCCAGGCTGAGCAGGAACAACACCACCGCCCGGACCGCGAGCCTGCTGCGGGCGCGCCACTTCTCGTTCCCCTCGTACGGGGTCGCGCCGCCGGTCATCAACGCCGCGGACAGCCCGAACAGCAGCACGAACAGGCTCATCGCCCGGGACGACGTCTGCACGTTCAGCCACGTCAGGAATCCCGGGGCCGTCTGGGGCGGGCCGCCGTGCAGCCAGCCGCTCGCGAAGAAATGCTCGATGAACACCCCGACGATCGCCAGCGCCCGGACCGCGTCCACGCCCAGCAACCGTCCCTTCGGCACCCGCGTTTCCGCCGGGTCCCGCACCGTTTCCGTCCTCATCGGACTCCTCCCTGGTCGATTCCCCGCCAAGGTAGGAACCGCGGATCACCGGCCGCCGGGAGTCGCGTTGCAGCCGCCCGGAGGAAACCCATCGGTTGGGTAACAGCGCTCCCCGAGCAGCGCGCGGACGGCAAAATGGCTACTGTGCGAAGCATGCGGAGGACAGTGCTCGCGGCGGTCGCGTTGCTGTCGCTCACTGCTTGCTCCGATGTGGACGGTGTGCGCGTCGCCGGGCCGGCTCCGCCAGCGGCGGCAGCCCCGGCACCGGCGAACAACCCGCGCGGCCCGACCGTGGACGCGGTCGCTCTCCTGCGCGCGGACCCGACGGTCAGTGCCAGGACGAAGGCGGCGTTGCGACCGTGTCCGTACGGTCCGAGCGCCGGGTCGTATCCCGTCAGCACCGCCTACCACGAGCTGACCGGCGAGGTCGACGTCGTGGTGAACGTCTATCCGTGCGGCGCGGTCGGCGCCCCGGGCACTGGCAGCAGCGGCGCGACCGGCGTGCCGGTCAGCGCGTATCTCGGCGGCTACGTCTACACCATCGGCGGGAAACAGCTGTTCAGGCTGGAGAACTCCGGTGCCATGCTGACCGTGCTCGACGGGCAGCTGGCGACGATGTCGGCGACCGGGCCGAACAACGGAGTGGCCCGCTACCGCTGGACCGGCGCCGGTTTTTCGCCGGAGTGAGAGGGGACATGACGCAGGTACTGCTCGTCGAGGACGACGACGTGATCCGGGAAGCGACGCAGCTCGCGCTCGAACGCGCCGGGTTCCGGGTCGCGACGGCCGCGGACGGGCTCGCCGGGCTCGCCCAGTTCCGCGCGCAGCCGCCGGACGTCGCGTTGCTCGACGTGATGCTGCCCGGGCTCAACGGCGTCAGCCTGTGCCGGCGGATCCGCGAGGAAAGCCGGACACCGGTGCTGATGGTCTCCGCCCGCGACGATTCGGTCGACGTCGTGCTCGGCCTCGAAGCCGGTGCCGACGACTACGTCACCAAGCCGTTCGACACCGCGGTGCTGATCGCGCGGATCCAGGCGGTGCTGCGGCGAAGCGGCTGGTCCGGACCCGAGGAGGACGCGTTCGTCCGCTTCGGCGACCTCGAAATCGACCGCGCCGGGCTGGACGTGCGCCGGGCCGGTCAGCCGGTGGACCTGACCCCCACCGAACTGCGGCTGCTGCTGCGTTTCGCCGAATCGCCCGGGACTGTGCTCAGCCGGGACACGCTGCTGGCCAGCGTCTGGGATTACGCGTGGGGCGGCGATACGCGAGTGGTCGACGTCCACGTGCAACGGCTGCGCGTGAAGATCGGCCAGGAACGGCTGCAGACCGTGCGGGGCTTCGGGTACAAGCTCCGCGCCGAGCCGTGAAACTCTTCCCGGCCACGCTGCGGTGGCGGCTGACCGCGGCGGTGACCCTCGTGTCAGCCGCCGTCGCGCTGACGCTGAGTTTGTTGGTGCACCAGCAATTCGCGCGCACGCAAGCCGAGCAGGCGCGGCATGCGCAGGACGAATGGATCCAGCTGCTTCTGCGCAATCCCGGTGTCGACGGCCAATTCGACGATCCGACACTGCCCGCTCCCCTGCGCGACGCCGTCCGCGGCGGCAACCGAGCGACCTATTTGGACGGACCGGTTTTGTGGGCAGCGGCCGAAACCGGTGGTCACGTCGTCTCGGTGCGGACTAGTTATGCCTCGCAAACGCAAGCACTGGCCACTTTGGACCGGGAATTGCTGGCGGGTTCCGCTGTCGTGACCGTCGCCGGGGCGCTGCTGGGCGTCGTGCTCGGCGCTGGGATGGCACGGCGGCTCCGGCGGGCCGCCGATGCCGCCCGGGACGTCGCGAACGGCGCTCCAGCCAGGGTGCGCGACGCGATCGGGCCGCGTCCGCGCGACGAAGCAGCCGATCTCGCCCAGGCGGTCGACGCGATGGCGGACGCGTTGCAGGCGCGATTGGCCGCGGAACAACGGGTCACCGCGGACATCGCCCACGAACTGCGAACCCCCGTGACCGGCCTGGTGACCGCCGCTGAACTGCTGCCACCCGGACGTCCGGCCGAACTGGTCCGCGACCGAGTCGCCGCGCTGCGATCGCTGGTGGAGGACGTCCTGGAGGTGGCTCGCTTGGACACCGCCGCCGAGCGCGCGGACCTGGCGGAGATCGACCTGGCGGAGTTCGTGCGGCGCCGAGTGCCGGACGCGATGGCTCCTCACGCGGTCCAAGTGCGGACGGATCCCCGGCGGCTGGAACGGATTCTGGCGAACCTGCTGTCGAACGCGGCCAAACACGGAGCCGCGCCGGTGACAGTCGAGGTCGACGGCCGATGCGTGGTGGTCAGCGACCGGGGGCCAGGGTATCCGGACGTCCTGCTCCGGGAAGGACCCGCGCGATTCCGAACCGGCACAGACGCCCGCGGCGGCGGACACGGACTGGGATTGACGATCGCGGTCGCGCAAGCGCGGGTGCTTGGGGCGGAACTGGAGTTCGGAAACCCTCCGGAAGGCGGGGCACAGGCAGTGCTTCGGCTGCCGGAGCTGGCGGTCCGTGAAGGGCTCCTCGAAGGAATCTGATTCCCCCAAGGAGCCCTTCACGGACCTCAAGACTCGGCCGCATGGTGACAAATAGGCCATTTCGACACGATTGACGTCCTTTGTGGACAGTTGGCAGGACGAGTCCTCGGAGCCGAGGTTCCCGGCATTGAATCCGTGAGGGGAACCCTCACGGACCACGCCTCAACAGGCACCCGCGCACCCAGCTGTCGAGGCACCCAGCCCCCGCCCTGCACCCCGATACGAAGCCTCCCTGCGGTCTGGGGTTGCTTGTCAAGGCATCTTTCCCGCCTTGACAAGCAACCCCAGACCGTCAGCACAATCAAGCTTCGGGGTGCGGGGCCCCACCACACCCCGGTTCCGTGAGGGGAACCCTCACGGCCCCAGGCCGATCGGGAAGGAACCCCCGAGGGAATCAGAGTTCGTCTCAAGGAACCCGCCCAAGGAACACGCCCCAGGAAGCTGTCCCGTTGTCGCCCTTCTCAAACCCCCTCCGGGATGACAAGCTGCTCACCAGCCGGTAGCCCCCGCACCGGCGCGCATGATGACAACGTTGTCAGCCCTGGAGGTAGCGCGTCCATGTGGTCGCAGAAGAGACGGGTGGCCGCTCTCGCGGCAGCGGGCTTCGTCGTGGCCGGGCTGATGTCCGGCACGACCGCAGCAGCAGCCACCAGCGCAGCCGCCCCGGCGGATCCGGTTTCACTGGTCAACCCGTTCGTCGGCACGCAGAACTTCGGCAACACCTTCCCCGGAGCCAGCGCGCCCTTCGGCATGGTCCAGGTCAGCCCGGACACCGGCGGCCAAGGCGGCTACGACTACCAGCAGAACTCGATCTACGGCTTCAGCCAGACGCACCTCTCCGGCGTCGGCTGCGGCGTGATGGGCGAGCTGCCGGTCATGCCGACCACCGGGGCCGTCGATTCCGTCGACAAGAACTCCTACAAATCCGAGTACAGCCACGACGACGAGAAGTCCGAACCCGGCTACTACCGCGTCGGGCTGAAGAAGTACGGCGTCGACGCCGAGCTCACCGCCACCCCGCGCACCGGCTGGCAGCGCTACACCTTCCCGTCGACCGGCCAGGCCAACGTGCTGTTCAACACCGGCCAGGCGAACCAGTCCGTGAAGGATTCCGAGATCCACGTCGTCGGCGACCGGACCCTCGAGGGTCGCGTGCGCGCGGGCGGCTTCTGCGCCGGGCACGACGAGCACACCGTCTACTTCACCGCGACCTTCGACCGTCCGTTCGCCTCCTACGGCACCTGGCGCGGCAACACCCGCGCCGCTGGCAGCCGCGACGCCGCGGGCACCGGCGGGAACGGCGCGTGGGTCAGCTTTGACGCCACCACTGACCACGATGTCGTTCTCAAGGTGGGGCTCTCCTACACCGGTCTCGCGGGCGCGCGGGACAACCTCGCGAAAGAAACCAGCGACAGCTACGACTTCGACGCGACCCGCACCGCGTTGCGCAAGCAGTGGACGGACCGGCTCGGCGCGATCAAGATCAGCGGCGGCACCGCCGAACGCCAGACCGCGTTCTACACCTCGCTCTACCACGCGCAGCTGCACCCGAACCTGGCTGGCGACATCAGCGGCGACTACGCCGGTTTCGACGGCAAAGTCCACCGCGCCAACGGCTACACGCCGTATCAGAACTTCTCCCTTTGGGACACCTATCGCCCGCAGAACCAGCTGCTCGAAATGCTGGAACCGCAGGTAGCCCGCGACGTCGCGCTGTCCGTGCTGTCGATCGGCCGCGACGGCGGCTGGCTGCCGAGATGGGCGCTGGCGGGCAGCGAAACGAACATCATGACCGGCGACCCCGTGACGCCGTTCCTCGTCGAGGCCTGGTCCAAGGGCTTGCTGGCCGGGCACGAGGACGAGGCGTACGGGCTGCTCAAGAAGAACGCGACGAGCACCCCGCCCGCCGATTCGCCGTACAACGGGCGCTCCGGCGTGAATTACTACAACGACCGCGGCTACCTCCCGAGCGGGCTCACGCTCGGCAAGGACTGCGCGGCCAAGGGCGGCGACAACGACTGCGAGCACCCGACCTCGGCGACCATGGAGTACTCCGCCGCCGACGCCGCGCTCGCGTTGATGGCCAAGGGATTGGGCCACCAGGCCGACGCGCGCATGTTCGCCGACCGCGGCCAGTGGTACCGCAACGTCTGGAACGCCGCCGACAAACAGTTCCGCCCGCGCACCACGGACGGCACCTGGCTCACGCCGTACAACCCGGTCGACGCCGACCACCAGTTCCACGAGGGCGGCGCCTACCAGTACCAATGGCTCGTGCCGCAGGATCCGGCCGGGCTCGCCTCGCTGATGGGCGGCAAGCAGGCGACCGAAAAGCGGCTCGACTCCTTCTTCGCCTACGACAACCTGCTCAAGGACCCCGCGGGCACCGCGCGCAAGGACTGGATCGCCAGCCCTTACGACTACTACGCCAAGGCCACCTACAACCCCAACAACGAACCAGACCTGCTCTCCCCGTACATGTACAACTGGGTCGGCGCGCCGGCGAAGACCGCGACCGTCGTCCGCGCGGCGATGACGTTGTTCACCACCGGCCCGGACGGCATGACCGGCAACGACGACCTCGGCACGATGTCCGCCTGGTATGTCTTCTCCTCGCTCGGCCTGTACCCGACGATGAGCGGTGCGAACTTCCTCGCCGTGTCCAGTCCGCAGTTCGAATCGGCGACCGTCCGGATCGGACAGTATGAGGGCAAGCAAGGCGGCACGCTCACCGTCACGGCGCCGGGTGCGAGCGACGCGAACCGATACGTGCAAAGCGTTTCACTCAACGGCAGGGACGTCCGGCAGACCTGGCTCGACTGGTCCGCGGTCGCGCATGGCGGCAATCTCGGCTACCAGGTCGGCGCGAAGCCGTCGAACTGGGGCACGCAGCCGGGGACGGAACCGCCGTCGGTCAACCAATCGACCGGTGATCCGCGTCGGCACGTGGACGCGACGCTGCGGCCGAGTTCCGTTGTGCTGCCGCAGCAATCGTCGGCGCAGACTGTCCACTTGAACCTCGACGTGCTCGGTCAGAACCCCGGAGCGCAACCGGTCTTCGTGACCTCGTCGGCACCGTCCGGCTGGCGGGTGCAGACCGATCCGCTGCAGCTGCTGTGGTCTTTCCGGCTGCCGACGCAGAAGACCGCGCCGGTCACAGTGACCATTCCGCCGAACACGCCGGTCGGCACGTATTCGGTGCAGCTCAAGGCATCCGGGCCGGGCGCGAACACCGTCTCCCGAACCGCGAGCATCGCGGTCAGGGAACCCACGGTGTGCGCGACGACGTCCGGAACCCAGTGCGCGGTCGATCTCAGCCACGACCGCAACCATGACGGGACCGCGACCGTCGCAGCGTCCACGGAGGGCAACTTCGACGGCAGCGGCTGGAGTTACGACGCTGACCTGATGCCGCCAGCTGGCACCTTTGTCCACAATGGAGTCACCTACGCGGCGCCCGATCCCACCGGCACCGCGGCGAACTTCGTGGAAGCACGCGGCCAATCGCTGCTGCTGCCCGCAGGGAAGCACCAAGCGGTCCAGCTGATCGGCTCGTCGCACAACGGTCCGGTGTCCACCTCGCTGACCGTGCACTACAGCGACGGATCCAGCGCGGATCTCCCGGTGACGTTCGGCGACTGGGCCGGGTCGACGCCGTCCGGCACGACCGTCGCGCTCGATATGCCGCACCGGATCAAGGCGGGCAGCGGCGTCGACGGTCCGCCGGTGCGGCTGTTCGGCATCTCCTCCACAGTGGACGGCGCCAAGACCGTCCAGTCGGTGAGCCTGCCGAACGACCCGCGGGTCCAGCTCTACGCGATCACTCTCGCGTAGAGTCCGGCCGGGTTCGCCGGATCCCTCCCCTTCGTCCGGCGAACCCGGCCATCCCCAGCCCCCGGAAAGTCTCAGGCGGCCGCGGGCACTGCCGCGACCCGGCCCATCGCCTCGGCGTAGCAGGCCTCGAACGAGTCCAAAGAGGACTCCAGTGCGTGCCCGGCGATCATCTTGCCGCTCGCCGCCCCCATCCGCGCCAGCGTCGCCGGGTCGGCGATCACCGCGTGCAGCCGCTCGGCCAACTCCCCCACGTTGCCCGGCTCGAACAGCCAGCCGTTGTATCCCGGACGGCACAGGTGCGGCAGCGCCATCGCGTCCGCGACCACCACCGGTTTCCCGGCTGCCATCGCTTCCATCGTCGCGAGGCTCTGCAGTTCGGCGATCCCCGGCATGCAGAACAGATCCGCCGCCGCGTAGGCGTCCAGCAAGTCCTCTTCGGACACAAACCCGCGGAACCGGACCCGGTCGGCGATCCCGAGCTCGCCGGCCAGCTTTTCCCACTCTGTCCGGCACGAACCGTCGCCGACGATCTCCGCGCGCAGCCCGGGCAGCAGCGCGACCGCACGCAACAGCTGGTCGACACGCTTCTCTTCGTCAAGCCGACCGACGAACAACACCGTCGGATCGTCGGATGTCCGCGAAACCTTGCGCAACCGGTAACGGTCGATGTCGATACCGCACGACACCGGGACCGCTCGCTCCGGGAAACCGTTGTCGTGCAACAGTTCCACCGCACGCGGCGTCGGCGCAGTCACCACGCGGGCCGACGAGAACACTCGCGTCAGATCCCGCCACGCCCACCGCGAAGCCGCGCCGCGCAGCCACGTCGGCACCCGCACGTGGCCGAACAGGTTCTCCGGCATGAAGTGGTTCGTCGCCACCGCCGGGACGCCCATCGCGGCGGCGTGCTTCAGCACGTACCGGCCGACCACGAAATGCGCCTGGACGTGCACAAGGTCGGGCTGCAGCTCCTCCAGCAGCGCAGCGACGTCCTTGCTCACCTCCCAGGGCAGGCCGATCCGGAAGGTCCGGTGGAACGGGGTGCGATGCGACCGGACGCGGTGCACCACGACGTCGCCGTCTCTTTCGGTGCTCGCCGGGCCGTCCGGGTCGACGCTGATGACGTGCACCTCATGTCCCCGGCCGGCGAGACCAGCGGACAGCCGGTACGCGAACTGCGCCGCGCCGTTGACGTCCGGCGGGTAGGTTTCGGCGGCGACCACGATGCGCAAAGCCCGGTCGTCGTTCACAGGGTGCTCCGATCTGGTGGAATGGACAGGAGAAGAACTGCTGCGGCTCAGCACCGCGACGCCGCCGACCGCCAGGACCGCCGCGGTCAGCGCGACCGCGGTCGCCGTGGCGTCGAGATGGGTGGCTTCGCCGAGCACTCCGGCGCCGAGACCCACCGCGACCAGCGGATCCACGACGGTGAGGCACGCGACGGCGAGGTGCGGCGGACCGCACCGGTAAGACAGCTGCACGAGCCAACCGCCGGCCAGCAGCGCCGTCACCATCGCGGCGACCGACACGGCGGTGCTGAAATCGACGGAGTCCTCTTGGATCTCAAGGGAAACCGCTCGCATCAACACCGAGACGAAGCCGTAGGCAGCGCCGCCGGCCGCGCCGAAACACAGCCCGCGGATCGACGGACGAGAAGAAATCGCGCCGATCAAAGTCAGCAGCGCCACAACCCCCAGCACCAGCAATGCCGCGCGCGTTTGCGCGTCGGCACCGACCGCGGTGCTCGTGGTGCTGCCTGCGGCGACGGTGACGAACGTCCCGACGCCGAGCATGGTGACCGCGACCGCGGGCAAATCCCGCCGCCGCCGGTCGAGAATCGCAGTAATGGCAACGGCAATGACCCCGACCGGCTGCACGACCGTCAGCGGAGCCATCCCCAGCGCGACCGCGTGCACGCCCGCCCCCGAACCGAGCAGAGCGAGCCCGCCGAGCCAGCGCGGCGCCCGGAGCAGCTCCCCGATCCGCGGCCGGCCGGACAGCCCGGTGACCACGCCGTGCTGCAGAAGTGCGCCGGTGGAAAAGAAAACCGCGCCGAGCACGGCGAGTGCGATGGCGAGGACCGTCATGAGGCCACCTCGGATCGGGCCATCGCGGTGACGGCGAAAAGCTGTGCGTAGAGCAGGGCGTACAGCACGCGTTCGAACAACCCCAGGAACTCGGGCACGGACTGCTCCAGCAAGGGCGCGTGGGCCAGCAAAAAGGCGAGCGAAGCGGCTCCGGACGCCAGCGAAAGCCAGCGCACCGCCTTCGCTTCCGGCCGCCGGCGCGCCAGCAGCCATCCCGCCAGCGGCAGGCACACGAACATCGCCGCGCCGGCATACCGGTGCACCGCACCGGAAAACGACGTTTCGACGCCGGTCGGATCGGTCGGGAAGAAGGTCGCGATGACCAATCCGGCCGCCCACAACGCGATCAGCACCGACTCCGGGCTGCGTTTCGGCAACCCCTGTCTGAGCAGCGCGTGCCGGACCGCCAGCGACGCGCCGGCCAGCCCGAGCGAAGCCGCCGCCAGGAGCACGGCCCCGCCGGGCGGGAAGACGTAGTCGCTGATGACGTCGCGGACCGGGTCGATCGTGCCCGCCACTACGTGCAGAAGAAGGATCGGCACCAGCGAAAAAGCCAAGGCCGCAGCGGCGATGACGGGCGCCGTCGCCCTGGCCTTCCGCGTTATGAGGGTCACAGCAATCAGCATGCTGGCGGCTGTGACACCTCGACATCGGGGAACACCCTGAGATGCACCCCTGGAATCCGCAGCGACCCCTGGGGCATTTTGCTACCGGATCGGACCGGACGCGCGCCTCCGGTTCGCCGTCGGCGGCGCCGGAGGAAATGCCGCACCGCGCGCTGAATAGGACGTTATACACCAGCCGCGAAACCGGCACCTTGACTGTCCTTTGTGGACTTCCCGGGTCCCTCACCCGGGTGGATGTCGACCTTGCCGGGTGAGGTCGCGAGCAGCGGCCCCCGCCCTGCTGACAGCGCGAAACCGCGTGCCGGCTCGCCCCGGTCGCCGGGCGGGCCGCGGTTGCCGCGGCCTTGACCCCGTGTTCAGATCCCCGCGAACCCAGCCGAAGGAGCGCAATTCTCATGCAGAGGGCACTCGTCAAGGCGGTCGTCGGGGCCGCAGCCGTCGTCGCGCTGGTCAGCGCGTGCGGGTCGGGCGGATCGAACGACTCGTCCGGATCCGGAGCGTCCGGGCAGAACACCGCCCAGTCCAGCGGAGCCGCCCAGTCCGGCGAGGCCGGTGCTTCCGGGCAGAACGGAGCCCCCGGGCAGAACGGCGGCCCGGCCGCGCAGGCGGTCACCGCCGCGATCCAGCAGGCCTCGCAGGCCTCGCCGATCAAGTTCGAGCCGGAGAAGGCGGAACTGACCAGTCAGGCCAAGGAAGGCCTCTCCGCGATCGCGAAAGCCATGCAGGGCAACGATGTCAAGCTGAAGGTCGAGACCCACGCCGGTTACCCGGACGCGGAAAAGGCGAAGAAGCTTTCCGAGGAGCGCGCGCAGGCGATCTCGACCGCGCTCGAGGGCGACGGCGTCGCCAAGGACCGCGTGCAGGCCGAGCCGAGCGGAAGCGAAAAGGCCCAGGGCGAACAGGCGTTGGACACGCAGCTTACTGTCGCTTCGTGACCCGAGCCCCGTCCCCCCGCCGGCATTACCTGGTCGGGCCGAGCGGATATCCGAATTTCGGCGACGAGCTGATCGCCGCTGCCTGGATCCGCCGCTTGGCCCGCACCGAACCGGACGCCGAAGTCTGGCTCGACACGCATTCGCCGGGACCGGCCCAGCATTTGTTCGGCGACCTGCATCCTCGGTTGCGCTGTACGGACACCTTGTGGCGGCTGTGCGGCGAAGCGCCGTCGGACGATCCGTGGGAAGTCGCGTCCTGGGTACAAGCCGCGGTGCACGATCCCGGTCGTGCACCGCGCTGGGACGCGGGGATCGAACTGCTCGGCCGGCTCGACGTCGTGCATCTGATCGGCGGCGGTTACGTCAACGCGCTGTGGCCCCGGCACCTGGGACTGGTCGCCGGGGCCGCTGCCGCGGCGCAGCGTTCGAACGCTCGCTCAGCGATGACCGGACAGGGCTTCGTGCCGTTTTCTCCAGGCGCGGCCGGTCTGTTGCGCGTGCTCGCCGAGCGGTTCGACGTCGTCGACGTTCGCGATGATCCGTCCGCCGAACTCCTGCACGGGGTCGCGGGCGCTGAGCGGACCTGCGACGACGTCTTCCTCGACCCGCACCCGCGGACGACGCCCACCTCGCGGGAGTTCGTCCTGTGCGTGCAGTCGGACATCGGCGCCGAGCGGCCGTCCGTGCTCGCGGCGCAGGTGCTCGACCTGGTGCGCGCGTGGCGGCTGCCGCCGGGCGAACTCGCTGTGGTGGAAGGGATTCCGCGCGTCGACCGCGAGGTTTTCGCGTTGCTGGAACACGAACTCCCCGGCGCGGAGTTCCATCCGTTCCGCGACGTGTGGCACCGCGGCCTTCCGCTCGCGGCGGGCCAGACGTGGATCTCCAGCCGCTTCCACGTGCACCTGGTCGCCGCCGCGGCGGGCGCGACCGGCGTGGCGATCGACGTTTCGCCGGAGTACTACACCACGAAACACCGCAGCCTGATCGACCTCGGCTCCGGCTGGACGCTCACGCCCGCCGGGGCCGAGAAGCCGCCGGAACGTCCTTCTGGCAACGGGTTTCCGGCGCACGTCTTGCATCATTGCGCGAACCTCAAGCGCTCGGTCGCCGAAGCCGTCTACGGTCCGGAACTGCCCAAGACCCGCACCCGGTGGCCGCGGCTCAGTTGAGCGCACCGCGACTCTGATCGGCCAGCGCGCCGAGCCCGATGCACAACGCGCCCGCGACGAACAGCAGTGAAACGCCCCAGGTCGCGTGCGTCGCGGACGCTTCCACGATCGCCAGCGCGGCCAGCGGCGCGAGCCCGCCGGACACCGCTCCCCCGACCTCGCGGCCGGTGCCGAGACCGGTCGAGCGGACCTCGGCCGGGAACTGCTTGGCCAGGAACGCGCCTTGCGCCGAAAGCATCGCCGGGACCACGATGCCGGTCGCCAGCACGAGACCGAGCCAGATCAGCCAGCTGGTGCCGGTGTCGAGCAGCCAGAAGAACGGGAACGCCAGCAAGCCCGTCGCCACCGCACCGGCGACCACGACCTTCTTCGCCCCGATCCGGTCGCTGGCCCATCCGGCGATCGGCACCGTCACGATCGCCATGCCGCTCGCGATGCTGATCCCCAGCGCGCCGATATTCGCTGGCACGCCGCGGAAATTCGTCAGATAAGCGAGCGAGAAGGTCTTGAACACGTAGCTGACGCCGTTGTAGCCGATGGTGATCACCATGACCACCGTCAGCGCGCGCCAGTCGCTGCGGAACAGCTTCACCAGCGGCCGGTTAGCCCAGCCGCGCGGCCGGTTTTTCCTGGTGCGCACCAGGTTCTCGAACTCCGGCGTCTCCGGCACCCGGCGGCGCACCCACAGCCCGACGCCGACGAGCAGGAAACTGGCCAGGAACGGGATCCGCCAGCCGAAACCGTGCAGGAACTCTTTGTCCAAAGTGGTCAGTCCGGCGACAGCGAGCGAGGAGACGAGCAACCCGACGTTCACGCCCAGCGCGGGCCACGACCCTTGCCGTCCGCGTTTGCTCGGGTCAGCGTGCTCGTAGGCCACGGCGATCGCGCCGCCGAATTCCGCTCCGGCACCCAGTCCTTGCAGCAGCCGCAGCACCACGAGCAGTACCGGCGCGAGAAGTCCGGCACTCGCGTAACTGGGCAGCAATCCGATCCCTGCCGAGGAAACGCCCATCAGCACGAAGGTCCACGAAAGCACCTTTTTGCGGCCGATCCGGTCGCCGAGCGCGCCGAAGACGATGCCGCCGACCGGCCGGGCCAGGAACCCGACGGCGAAGGTCGCGACCGAGGCCATCGTCGCGGCGGCGTCGTTGCCGGGCGGGAAGAAGACCTGGCCGAACACCAGCGCGGCCATCGACGCGTAGAGGTAGAAATCGAACCATTCGAGCGCGGAGCCGACGACCACCGCCACCCCGACTCCGCGCGGGGCTTTCCGGGTCGTTCCGACGCTGTCGTCCACAACACTGGGCATGGTCCTGCTCTCCGGGACTGGGGCACAGGCGAGCGGAAGCCAGCCGGCGCGCGCCATTGCGTGCGTATTTGGGAACGCTTGATGCGTATATCCGGATGCTAAGAGACCGCGAACACACCGGTCAAGGGTCTTCGGGAATTCGGGCTCAGCCCTGGCGCGCGGCTTCCCAGCGCTTCACGACCGCCGCCGTGATGTCGTCCAGCGCGTCGCCGATCTCGGGCAGGCGTTCGGAAATCCGCGTGGTCGGACCCGCGACCGCGATCGCCGCGACGACCTCTCCGTCGACCAGGATCGGCCGCGCAGCCGCGCTGACGTCGGGCAGGGTTTCGCCGCGGTTGAGCGCGACGCCCTCGGCGCGGACGGTGTCGAGTTCCTCCATCGCGGCCCGCACTCTCTCCGCATCCGGGAGCACCGACCGCAGGTACGCCTCGCGCCGTCGCACCGACCAGTGCGCGAGGAAGATCTTGCCCGCACTCGGCGGATACAGCGGCCGTCGTGTGCGCAACGGCGCGGAGTAGCGGATCGGCTGCTCGGACTCGACCGCGTCCACGTAGATCAGCGAATCCCCGACCGCGGCGCCGAGCATCACCGTCTCGCCGAACCGGCGGCGCAGCTCCTCCAGCGCGGGCCGGGCCGCGGTCGCGATGCCGGGCAGGCCGCCGGTGAGCAGGTTCCCCAGCGCGGGGCCGAGCTGGTAGGCACCGTCCGCCTCGATCAGGTAACCGGTCGACACCAGCCCTTTGACCAGGCCGAACACCGAGGATTTCGGCGCGTCGAGAGCCACCGAGAGCTCGTGCAGCCGCATCCCGGGCTGCCGCGCGACGCACTCCAGGATGCTGGTGACGCGCCCGACCGTCCGGTGGGCCTTGGCGGTCGACTCGGTCATTGCGGACTCCCCTGCGTTCGTACATGCGAACCCTATCTCGGCATCTGCCCTGGACGGCGCTTGACCCGAAGCGCGCGTCGCCTTACGTTGAACGTATATCCGAACTCAGCGTTCTTATATGCGCATGATGGAGAGCAGCACTGTGGACTTCGAGCTGACCCGAGACCAGGAGGACATCCGGCGCGCCGTGCGCGAGCTGGCCGCCCGGTTCCCCGACGAGTACTGGGCCGAGCGCGACGAGCGCGCCGAGTTCCCGCGCGAGTTCTACGACGCGTTCGCCTCGGCGGGCTGGCTCGGCATGGCGATCCCGGAGCAGTACGGCGGCGGCGGGCTCGGCATCCTCGAAGCCGCGCTGCTGCTGGAAGAGGTGGCCGCGTCCGGGGCCGGGATGAACGGGTGCAGCACGATGCACCTGACGATCTTCGGGCTGAACACGATCGTCAAGCACGGCAGCGAGGAAATGCGCCGGGAGATCCTGCCCGGCGCGGTCGACGGTTCGCTGCACGTCTGCTTCGGCGTGACCGAACCGGACGCGGGCACGGACACCACGCGCATCTCCACTTTCGCCCGCCGCGACGGCGATTCCTACGTCGTGAACGGCCGGAAGGTCTGGATCACCAAGGCAGGCCAATCGCAGAAGATGGTGCTGATCGCCCGGACCACGCCGCGCGACGAGGTGGAGAAGCCGACCGACGGCATGTCGCTGTTCGTCGTGGACATCGAGTCCGACGCGGTGCAGCTGCGCGCGATCCCCAAGCTCGGCCGCAACGCGGTGTCGTCCTACGAGGTGCTGATCGACGGCCTGCGGGTGCCGGAATCAGCGCGCGTCGGCGAGGAGGGCAAGGGCTTCCGGTACCTGCTCGACGGCCTCAACCCGGAGCGCATCCTGCTCGCGCACGAGGCGCTCGGCATCGGCCGCGCGGCGTTGCGGCGCGCGGTCCGGTATGCCGGGGAGCGGCACGTGTTCGGGCGACCGATCGGGCAGAACCAGGGGCTGGCGTTCCCGCTGGCCGAGGCCGCGACTCGGCTGGACGCGGCGGAGCTGATGGCGCGCAACGCCGCCTGGCGCTACGACCACGGCCTGCCGGCCGGCAAGGAGGCGAACATGGCGAAATGGCTGTGCGCGGACGCCGGGTTCCAGGCCGCCGACCAGGCGATCCAGACCCACGGCGGGATGGGCTACGCGCGGGAGTACCACGTGGAGCGCTACTTCCGGGAGGCGCGACTGCTGCGGCTCGCGCCGATCAGCCAGGAAATGGTGCTGAACTACGTTTCGCAGCACGTGCTCGGGCTGCCGAGGTCGTACTGATGGGCGCGCTCGACGGACTGCGGGTGCTGGACCTGTCGCGGGTGCTGGCCGGGCCGTACTGCACGCAGATGCTGGCCGATCACGGCGCCGAGGTGATCAAGGTCGAATCGCCCGCCGGGGACGAGACCCGGGGCTGGGGTCCGCCCTTTCTCGCCGACGGGACCAGCGCTTACTACACGAATCTCAACCGGGGCAAGAAGAACATCGTGCTCGATCTGTCCGGTCCGGACGGTCGTTCGCTGCTCGGCACCCTGCTCGCGGGCGCGGACGTCGTGGTGGAGAACTTCAAGGCGGGCACGCTCGCGCGGTGGGGCTGGCCGGACGAGACGATCCGGGCGGCGTATCCGGCGCTGATCCATTGCCGGATCACGGGTTTCGGCACCGACGGGCCGCTCGGCGGACTGCCTGGGTACGACGCGGTGCTGCAGGCGTACGGCGGGCTGATGAGCGTGAACGGCGAGGCCGACGGGCCGCCGTTGCGGATCGGGGTGCCTGTTGTCGATGTGGTGACCGGGGTGCTCGGGTTTTCCGGGATCCTGCTGGCGCTGCACGAGCGGGAACGGTCCGGGCTCGGGCAGCTGGTGGATTGTTCGTTGCTGGACACGGTGATCAGCCTGCTGCATCCGCATTCCGCGGCTTGGCTCGCTGACGGTGCGGTGCCGCGGCGGACCGGTTCGGCGCATCCGTCGATCGCGCCTTACGAGACTTTTTCGACGGTGGACGGGTTGTTCTTTGTCGGGGCGGGGAATGATCGGCAGTTCGCGGCGCTGGTCGAGGTGCTCGGTGCGCCTGGGCTGGCTGCCGATCCGCGGTTTGCTTCCAATGCGGATCGGGTTCGCAATGTGGGGGCGTTGCGGGAGGAGTTGACGGTCCTGATCGGACAGTACAAACGGGATTCTTTGGCCGAGTTGTTGCTGGCTAAGGGAGTTCCGGCGTCTCCGGTGCACGACATCGCGGAGGCGATGAATGCCCCGCAGGTGCGGCATCGGGAGATGGTGGTCGAGCGGGACGGGTATCGCGGGGTCGGGGTGCCGGTGAAACTCGGCCGTACGCCTGGGTGCGCTGCCGAAGCTCCTCGGTCGCCGGGGGCGGATACGCGGGAGGTGCTTGCTGCGGCGGGCCTAGCCGCAGAAGAAGTCGACGACGCGCTCGCCAGCGGGGCGGCGCATACGCGGCTTCCCCGGCCGCAGGCGTCTGGTTGAGTTCGGGCTCACCGGCGATACCAGGACTGGGCTTTGAGCCAGGTCAGGTATTCGTCGAAGATCGCCGCTGTCCCCCGGGGCTGGCCCCGTTTCTCGAAGAACTCGTCCAGCAAAGAGAAGAGCAGGTCGTTCACGGCCTCCTGGCCCGCCCCGGCGGCTTCGTCGCGCCAGCCCTGGGTGCGGTCCGGGAACGCGAGGTGCAGGACCAGCGCCTCCCAGGTGAGGTTGTCGCCGTCGCCGACCCGCGGGATAAGCGACTCCCTGAAGCCGGTGAGCAGCTGTCGGTCGTTGCCGAAGTCGAGGCCGTGGAGAAACGTGCAGTAGTCGTGATAACTGCCGTCCAGTCCGAACATCCCCGGGCGCTGGCGGATGTCGGCGAACAGTTTCCGGTAGTCCATGGCTCCCCCAGGATAGTGGGCGGCTCCGGTCAGCGGAACCGCCCACCGGGGCTTCACCGCCAGGGACGGACCGGCGTGCCGCGCCACCGCGTGCGCGGCGGAACGGTCTCCCCCGCCATCACCAGCGAACCCGAACCGACCGTCGCGCCGTCGGAAACTCCGCTGCCCGGCAGCTGGAACGCGCGCGGGCCCAGCGTCGCGCCAGGGCCGAGGCGGACCGGGTCCAGGCGCATGACCCGGTCGTGGAACAGGTGCGTCTGCAGCACGCAGCCGCGGTTCACCACGGCACCGTCGCCGAGGTGGATGAGGTCCGTTTCCGGCAGCCAGTAGCTCTCGCACCAGACGCCACGGCCGATGCGGGCGCCGAGGGTCCGCAGCCACCAGTTCAGCACCGGCGTGCCGAGGAACGAACCGGCGAACCACGGCACCGCGAGCGTCTCGACGAACGTGTCGTACAGCTCGTTCCGCCACACGAACGCGCTCCACAACGGATGCCGTCCCGGGCGGAATCGGCCGACCAGCGTCCATTTCATCAGCGTCGTCAGCAGCGCGGCGAAGAGACCGGCCGCGACGAACACGGCGGGCGCGATGGCGGCGGCGATCCAGAAGCCGTCCGCGATGTCCACCCCGGCCAGCACCGTGGACACGGCGAGTCCGAGGATGCCCGCGATGAGCAGCGGCGCGATCCGGCAGGACTCGACCAGCGCGCGGGCCAGCTTCAACCGGCGCGGCGGCGCGAAGGTGCGGGCGGGGTCGACCGCGTCCGCGGTCCGCCGCAGCTCCAACGCGGGGCGGCCGAGCCAGGACGTGCCGTCGGGGACGTCCGCCGGGGTGTCGGACAGGACGCCGACCAGCGAGCCCGAGCCGAGCGTCCGGTCCGGGCCGACGACGGCGGAGTTGCCGACGAACGCGCGCTCCCCGACCTCGGAAACGCCCAGCCGGACCCAGCCGCGGTCGAGTTCGTACGGTGCGGCGAGGACGTCGTCGGCGAGGAAAGCGCCGTCCCGCACCCGAAGCAGCGACGGCAGACTGAGCACAGTGGACAGTTCCACGCCGCGGCCGATCCGCGCGCCCAGCAGCCGCATCCAGACCGGGGTCGCCAGCGCGGCGTAGAGCGGGAAGAGCTGCCGCCGGGCGATTTCCAGCAGTTCGTGCACGAACCAGGCTGCCCAGCCCGCGCGGCTCAGCACCGGATAGGTTCCCGGCCGCACGGCCAGGCCGGCCAGCCGCACCAGCAGGACGATCGTCAAGGCGTACAAGACGATTCCGGCGAACACGAGCAGCGGCGTCCACGGCAGGATCGCCAGCGCGGCGGTGCGCGGGTCGTCCGCCGCCGGGACCAGCAGCAGCGCGACCGCGATCAGCGGGATCGCGGTGACGAACAGGAACAGCGACCGCAGCGTGCCGCCCAGGGCGAACGCCAGCGAGTACCGCTTCGCCCGCGGTGCCGCCGCGGTCGGCCGCGGCGGACGTTCGCCCGACGGTCCGGCCGGGGAACCGCCCCAGACCGCGCCGTCCGGCACGCGGGTGTCGAGCGTCGAGCCCGGCAGCAGCACCGATCCGGCGCCGAGGTCCGTACCCGGCAGCAGCGTGCTGCGGCCGCCGACCCGGGCGCCGGCACCGACCCGGACGCGGCCGATCCGCAGCACCGAACCGTCCAGCCACCACCCGGCCAGGTCCGCCTCGGGCTCGATCGCGCATCCGTCGCCGAAGTCCGCGAGGCCGCCCACCGGCGGCGGAGAGTGCAGATCGACGCCCCGGCCGACGCGGTTGCCGAGCAACCGGGCGTAAGGCGCGGCAAGCGGCGTTCCGGCAACTCCCGGCGGACCGGCCACGGCAGCGAACCGTTCGGCGGTCCACAGTCGCATGTGGACGATTCCGCCGCGCCGGTACTCCCCTGGCGCGAGCTTTCCGCGCAGCATCCGCACCCCGCCCGCGGCGAGCAGCATCCGTCCCGGCGGGCTCAGCAGCACCAGCCACGCCGGGATGAGGACCCACCACGACATCCGCGGCAGCCACTGCAACGGCAGCACCAGAGCGACCAGCGAGCCGAGCAACGAAACCGACAGCAGCCAGCGCATTCCGGACAGGGCCAGCAAAACCAGCTGCACCCCGGCCTGCCACCAGCCGCTGCCCCGAACCGCGGGAACCTGCGGCTCTTCCACCTCGACAGTTTCGACCGGCTCCCCGGCGAGACGTTCGTACAACTCGCGCGGCGTCGGGCAGGAGTACACATCGGACACTGCCGCCGTCGGATACCGTTCGCGCAGCACGGAAACGAGCCGCGCGGCGGTCACGCTGGATCCGCCGAGGTCGAAGAAGTCGTCGTCCGGCCCGGCCGTGGTCCCTAGGTGTTCGCTCCACACCTGCAACAGCCACGCCAGCTTCGGATCGGACGGCACGACGGGCGCGGCGGTCGGTTCCTCCAGCGGCCACGGCAGCGCGTCGCGGTCAAGCTTGCCCGACGCTCGCACTGGCAGATCCGGCACCAAGGCCAGCCGTGGCACCAAAGCCGCCGGGAGCCGGTCCCGCAGAAGACTGCGCGCGGCGGTGCGATCGAGGCTCTCGCCCTCCGGCACCACGTAGCCGACCAGCACCTGCGCGCCGCTGTCCGTGCGCCGCACCACCGTCGCCGCTGCGGCGACACCCGGCAGCGCACGCAGCGCGGCGTCGATCTCGCCCAGTTCGACGCGCCGTCCGCCGATCTTGACCTGGCCGTCCGCGCGGCCGACGAACTCCAAGCCCTCCGGCACCGCGCGCACCAGGTCACCGCTGCGGTATGCCCGGCTCCAGCCAAGGCCCGGGAGCGGCACGAACTTCTGCGCGTCCTTCGCCGCGTCGAGGTACCGGGCCAGGCCGACGCCGCCGATCACCAGCTCGCCGCTGCGGCCCCACGGCACCGGGATGCCCGCCGGGTCCTCCGGGTCGACGACCGCGAGTTCCCAGCCGTCGAGCGGCAGCCCGATCCGCACCGGTTCGCCCGCGCGCAACCGCTGTGCACACGCGACGACCGTGGTTTCCGTTGGGCCGTATGTGTTCCAGATCTCCCGGGTGCCGTCGTCGAAGCGCGTCACCACCTCCGGCGGGCACGCTTCGCCGCCGAGGATGAGCAGCCGGACGCCGGCCAGCGTGTCCACTGGCCACAGTGCGGCGAGCGTCGGCACCGTCGACACGACCGTCACGCCGCGCTCGACCAGCCACGGCCCGAGATCCGCTCCCGCGCGGACGAGCGAGCGCGGGGCCGGGACCAGGCACGCGCCGTGCCGCCACGCCAGCCACATTTCCTCGCACGACGCGTCAAACGCGACACTCAGCCCGGCCAGCACGCGGTCGCCCGGACCGAGCGGCCGTGCCTGGCAGAACAACCGGGCCTCAGCGTCCACAAAGGCCGCAGCCGCGCGATGCGTGACCGCGACGCCCTTCGGTTTGCCGGTGGAGCCGGAGGTGAAGATGATCCAGGCGTCGTCCTGCGGCTGCGGACGGACTCGCGGCCACTGCGGTCCGCGCGAGGGCGGCAATCCCGCGTCGCTCAGGACCAGGCTCACCTGGGCTTCGGTCCACACTGTCCCGGCGCGGTCGGCCGGATCGTCGGCGTCGACCGGAACGTAGGCCGCACCGGTGGCGAGAACGGCGAGAACGCTGCGGTAAAGCGCGGCCGTGCCGGAAGTCATCCGGATCCCGACCCGGTCCCCCGGCATGACCCCAGCCGTACGCAGACGTCCGGCGAGTTCTTCGACCTGCGCGGCGAAATCGCGGTACGTCGCCCGCGTGGAGCCGTCGTCCAGCGCGAGCGCGTCCGGGTGCCGGCGCACCGTTTCGGCGAAAATGTCGTACAGCGTGCGCGCGGCGGGCGTCGGACCCGCCCGGTAAACCGCCGTCGCCTCTTCGGCGAGCCTCTCGGGCGCGACTGTGCGCGCCCGATCCGCGTCCAGCGTCACAGGAAACCTCTTTCCAGAAGAACAGGACTCACGAAACCGGCCGGTCGCCACTCAACAATGGGCGGCGTGAGGCCGGGTTGAAGCAGCAGCGCCGTTATCCGGCACTGAAATCGGAGCAAGATCGGATTTCGGGCAATCCCCCTGCCGCGGCCGTGCGGCTCGTCACCCGATCCCGGACATTAGCGGGCACATCACCGCCGCTGTCACTCGGGAGAGTTAATTTCGGAATTCGTTCTCAACGGGTTCACAGGATCGTTGTGCTTCTCCCGTTCACCGCACGCACGGCACCCCGCCTCCGGACAATTCGTCGGCGGGCGAAACCGGGGAGACCGGCACCGGGTCCACCTGGTCGGCCTTTTCCCGGAAATCGGTGCCGAGCACCAGTTTCAGCTCCCCCGCGGCCAGCGCGCCGTCGTAGCCCACGGCGTACCCGCCGCCGAGCGCGGCCACGAGTTTCGCCGCCGACGCGGAATCCCCGCGCCCGTAGCGGACCACGGTGCGGTGCGTGTGCCGCGCGCTGAACGTGCGCCCGGCGCGGTATCCCCGCGACGGGAGCGTCTTGAGCACCCGGGCGGCCGCGCCCTCACGGCCGCTCGCGTTCACCACGTCCACCGCGGGCCCGGCCGTCGCGGCAGGCGGCGGCGGGACCGTCCGGCCGAGCAACCGGGCCGCGGCGGCGCGGATTTTCACCGGATCGACAATGTTGACGTCTTCGCCCCGTGCGTCTTTTTCGAACCTTTCGACCGGAAGCGACGCGAGTGTCAGATCCCCGCCGGCGAATGTTTCCGCCTGCCGGGCCAGCGCATTCAGGTCGAGCCCGGAATCGATCGCGATGTTCTGTTTCGCGACCGATACCAGCCGGCCGAGTTTCACCGGGTCGCCGAACACCCGGCCTTCTTTCAGCTGATGCGCCAGCGAAACGAGAAAAGCTTGCTGCCGCCGTTCCCGGTCCAGGTCGGTGAACTCGTGCCGCGGGTCGTGGCCCTGCCGCACGAACGCGAGGGCCTGCGCAGCGGAAATCTGCTGCTGCCCGGCCGGGAAATCCGCTCCGGAATAGCTGTCGCGCGTGCTGTCGGCCAAACACACCGTGATCGGTTGCACGACCTGGGCGAGCTGGAAGAACGCGACAAGGGTGACTTCGACGAAATGGTCCACCGCGACCCCTCCGAGGAACTGGCGCACCGTCGCGACTTCTGCCGCGCGGCCGGCGTCCCGGGACCTCTGTTCGCGAGCCGCCTTCTCGGTGACGCCTTGCGCGGCAAGACGTTGGGACTCCGCGGCGAACGCGTACCCGTAAGCCTCCTTGATCTTGCCCTTGCACACCCCGTCCGGGCAGCCGGAGAGGTCGGTGTAGTCGTCGCGCGGGATCGAGATGACCGTCGGGTGCCCGCCGTCGGCCGGGACGTGCAGCAGCATCAGGACGTCGGTGTTGTAGCCCCCGACGCGCTGGTCCCCCGCGTGCAATTGTTCGTACAGCTCGGCGGGCAGCGGTTCGCCCCGCTCGTCGAGCCGCGAATCGAGACCCATGACGAGGATGTTCGTGTCCCCGCCCGGCCGGGCCTGCCCGTCGAGCGCGGTGGACGTGGTGACCCCGGACAGCAGCGCGCGCAGTTCGGCCCACCCGTAGACGGCCCCGCCCAGCAGGACGGCGACGAGTGCGACCACGCCGATCCGCTCGGCCCAGTGCCCGTTCGCGCGCTCCATCGCTCACCGCCCCTCCCTCCGGCGGCACCCGGTCTACTACGGGGTTCCTGTGAGAGCGATGAGAAAGCGGACCGCCCGGGCAGCCCGCCGAGGTCAAACGGGCCGCGGCGTGCGAAACGGCACACTTTGGAGGGTCAGCGCCGCCTGGTTCGGCGGACCCGGCACCGGACGCCCGACGGCGGGAGCGGGGAGGCGGCTTGCCGTGTCCGCGGCCGGAGGGTCAGCGGCGCCGTTCGCGAAGATCGCCCGGCCGGACGCCGACGAGCAGCACCACGACGGCCAGCAGGACGATGCCCGCGCTGATCTGCAGCCCCAGCGACAGGCTCCCGGTCGCGGATTCGATGAACCCGAGCAGCGACGGCGAAGCGGCGGCCGCGAACGAACCCATCGACGTCACCACCGCGATCCCGGTGGCCGCCGCCCGGTCATTCAGATAGATGGACGGGATCGAATAGAACACCGTCAGTCCCGAGTAGTGCGCGGCCGCCATCACCGCGAGCAGCAGGATGACCACCACGACGTTGCCGCCGGACACCGAGATCGCCAGCATCGCGAACGCCGCCACGATCCAGCTCGTCGCCGCGTGCCAGCGCCGCTCCAGGGTGCGGTCGGAGTGCCTGCCGACCAGCAGCATCACCACGATGCCGAGCAGCGGCGGGATCGCCGAGAAGAAACCGAGGTTCAGGACGTTGCCGACGCCCGCGTTCGCGATGATCCGCGGCGTCCAGTACGAGACGGCGTTCGCCAGCGTGTACGCGCCGCACGCGCAGAGCCCGAGAATCCAGACCTTCGGGTCGCGCAGGGCGAGCAGCAGGCCGCTGTGTTTCTCAGTCGCCGGACCTTTGTCGCGCCGGTCCGCTTCGAGGTCGGCGCGCACGGCCGCCTTCTGTTCCGGGGTGAGCCACTTCGCCTGCTCCGGCCCGTCGGTGACGAAGAGCAGCACGAGCCCGGCCAGCAGGATCGGCGGGATCCCCTCGATCAGGAACAGCCACTGCCAGTCCGCGAGCCCGCCGACGCCGCCGAGCGAGTGCATGATCCAGCCGGACATCACCGAGCCGAGCGCGCCCGACACCGGAATGCCGATGAAGAACACGGCCGTCATCCGCGTCCGCCGCGACGACGGGAACCACAGCGACAACAGGTACAGCGCGCCCGGGAAGAACCCGGCTTCGGCGACGCCGAGCAGGAAGCGCGCGGCGTAGAACATGATCTCGTTGTGCACGAACAGGGTCACCACGGTCATCACGCCCCAGGTGGCCATGATCCGCGCGAGCGTCTTGCGCGCGCCGATGCGGGCGAGCAGCGCGTTGCTCGGGACTTCGAAGAGGATGAAGCCGACGAAGAACAGCGTGACGCCGAGCCCGTAGACCGCCGGGCCGAAGCCGAGGTCCCGTTTGAGGCCCTGCTGCGCGATCCCGATGTTGGTGCGGTCGATGTAGCTGACGACGTAACACAGCACCAGCAGCGGCATGACGCGCCGGGCGATCGTGCGATAGGTCGCTTTGCGGTCGAGGCCGGCGGTTGCCGGAGCGCCGGTGACAGCGGATGGTTCGGCCACGGCTGAGACTCCTTCGTCCGGATCGGGCGAGTGGCAGTCTCCGCATCGAGTGTTGAGTTTGTCAACACCTACCGGGTAACGGCTACGATGTCCGGCCATGGCCGAACGCGCAGACGGACACGACCTGGTCCCCATCTCCGGACTGCTGTCCTACCGCCTCTCGCGCACGTCGTCGGCG
Organism: Amycolatopsis halotolerans; assembly: GCF_042647905.1. Taxonomy (NCBI): domain Bacteria; kingdom Bacillati; phylum Actinomycetota; class Actinomycetes; order Pseudonocardiales; family Pseudonocardiaceae; genus Amycolatopsis; species Amycolatopsis halotolerans. Next base: position 150,288 of record NZ_JBHRWI010000007.1, on the reverse strand, counting down.
ATGTCGCGCAGCGCCGCGGCGCGCTACCGGCGGGACTTCGACGTGAGCCTCGGCGAATGGCGCGCGATCGCGCTCATCGCGGCCGACCCGACGCTCACGCTCAACCGGCTCGCGCGCCGTGCCGGACTCGACAAAGCGCAGATGAGCCGCGTGGTCAGCCGGCTGACCGATCGCGGGCTGGTGAACCGCACGGCCGGGTCCGGGCGCACGTCGCAGCTGGCGCTGACCGCCGAGGGCACCCGGACCTACCGCGGCCTGATCACCGCCGCCAACGAGCGCGACGCGGACTTCCTCGCCGTCCTCACCGGCGAGGAGGCCCGGGTGCTGGACCGCGCGCTCGACAAACTGGCGGAGCACGCGCTGGCCGTCGAGGAGAGTGAGCGGGCTCACCCGGCAGCCGAGTAGTGTTGACTTTATCAACACCCTCGCGTACTCCTGGAACCACCGACGAGGAGGTGGGCCCAGGATGTCCGACGCCGTCACGATCTGCGAGTGCTTCGCCCGCGACGGGCTGCAGCACGAGCCGGAGCCCGTGCCGACCGCGACGAAGATCGCGCTGCTGAACTCCTTCGCGCGCACCGGTTTCCGCCGGATCGAGGCGACCAGCTACAGCCATCCCGCGCGGGTTCCCGGTTTCTCCGACGCCTCCGAGGTGCTCGCCGGGATCGACCGGCACCCCGGCGTCGCGTTCAAGGCGACCTGCCCGAACCCGCGCGCCGTCGAACGCGCGCTCGCCGACCTCGAAGCCGGGCACGGCGCCGAGGAACTGAGCCTGCTGGTGTCGGCCACGGAGGCGCACACCGAACGGAACCTGCGCACCACGCGCGCCGGGCAATGGGAGCGCGTGACCGAGATGGTCAAGCTCGCCGACGGGCGGTTTCGCCTGGTCGGAGTGGTCTCGGTGGCGTTCGGCTGCCCGTTCGAGGGCAAGGTCGACCCGGGCCGGGTGGCCGAGGACGTCGCCCGGTTCGCCGACCTCGGCGCGAGCCTGGTGACCCTCGGCGACACCACCGGCGTCGCGACCCCGGGCTCGGTGCGCGCGCTGTACACCCGGCTGTCGCGGGAAAACCCGGAGCTGCCGCTGGTCGCGCATCTGCACAACACGCGCGGCACCGGGATCGCGAACGCCGTCGCCGCGTTGGAAGCCGGGTGCCGGCATTTCGATTCCGCGATGGGCGGCGTCGGCGGGCATCCGGCGAAGATCGGCTACGGGGCCGGGCTCACCGGCAACGTGTGCACCGAGGACCTGGCCAGCCTGTTCGCCGCGATGGGCGTCGACACCGGCCTCGATCTCGACCAGCTCGCCGCGGCGTCCGCGGCCTGCGAGGAAGCGCTCGGCCGGCCGCTGTACAGCATGGTCGCCCGCGCCGGCTTCGCGTCCGCCTGACTTTTCTTTGGGGAGAAACCTGTGCTGCTGACCGAAAATCACGACGCCGTCCGCGTTCTTACGTTGAACCGGCCGGACAAACTCAACGCGCTCGACACCGCGCTCACTCGCGCTCTCGATACCGCATTGGACGAAGCCGGACGGGACCCGAGCGTCCGCGCGGTCGTTTTGACTGGGGCTGGGCGCGGCTTTTGCGCCGGTGCCGATTTGAACGAGTTCTCGTCGCTCACCCCGGATCAGCCGGAAGCCGTTCTCGAACGCGCTGCGCTCACTGCCCGGCTGCAGACGCGCATGCAGCAGCTGCCGGTCCCGGTGGTCAGCGCGGTGCGCGGGGCGGCTGTCGGCGGCGGCGCCGGGTTGGCGATCGGGGCGGACCTGGTGGTCGCCGGGTCGGATCTGAAGTTCGGGTATCCCGAGCTGAAGCATTCGATCGTGCCCGCGCTGGTGATGACCGGGCTGGTCCGGCATCTGGGCCGCAAGCTGGCATTCGAGCTGGTCAGCACCGGTCGGCTGCTCACCGCCGAGGAGGCCTTGGCAAAAGGGCTGGTGAACCGAGTGGTCGAACCTTCCGAGATCGTGCCCGCCGCGCTCGCCGTCGCGCAGCGCTGGGCCTCGGTCGAACCCCGCGCGCTCGCCGCGGCCAAGGACCTCTTCTACCGCGTCGCGGACCTGCCGACGGACGCCGCGATGCGGGCGGGCCGGGACGTCAACGCGCTGATGCGCGGGTTCCGGTCATGACCGGGCCGCTCGCCGGGGTCACCGTGCTGGACCTTTCCCGGGTCCTCGCCGCGCCGCTGGCCACGCAGGTCCTGGCCGAACTCGGCGCGACCGTGATCAAGGTCGAACGCCCCGGTTCCGGCGACGAGACCCGCGGCTTCGAACCCCGGCTGCCGCACGGCGAAAGCGCGTACTTCTTCGCCTTCAACCGCGGCAAGCAATCGGTCACTGTGGACTTGAAGGACCCGCGCGGCCGCGACGTCGTCCGGAAACTGGCCGCGCGGGCCGACGTCGTCGTGGAGAACTTCCTGCCCGGCACGCTCGACCGGCTCGGCCTCGGCTACGCGGAACTGGCCGCGGAGAACCCCGGCCTCGTGCTGGTGTCCGCGACTGGCTTCGGCCAGACCGGGCCGGACGCGCACCGCAAGGGCTACGACACGGTGTTCCAGGCGCTGTCCGGCGTGATGGCGATGACCGGCGACCCCGCTGGTCCGCCCGCGAAAACCGGGGTGCCGGTCGCGGACCTGACGTCCGGGCTGTGGGTGGTGATCGCGGTGCTGACCGGGCTCGCCGGACGGTCCGCGGACGGTCGCGGCCGACACCTCGACGTGGCGATGATGGACGTCCAGCTCAGCCTGCACGCGCTGAACGCCGCGCGGCTGTTCGCGCTCGGCGAGGACCCCGTCCGCACCGGGACCGAACATCCGGGGCGGGTGCCGTCGGCCGCGTTCCAGGCCGGGGACGGCGAATGGCTGCACATCAGCGGCAGCGACCAGCACTGGCGGCCGCTGTGCACCGTGCTCGGATTGTCCGCTTTGGCCGCTGACCCTTCGCTGCGGCACAACGCGGGCCGCGTCGAACACCGCGCGCGCGTCATGAAGGCCCTGCGCGGCGCGATCGCCCAGCACGACCGGGACCAGCTGGTCAAAGAACTGCAGGCGGCGGAGGTACCCGCTGGTGCCGTGCGTTCGGTCCGGGAGGCGCTGGCCGATCCGCATGCCGTCGCGCGGGGCGTCGTCGGCGAGTTCACGCATCCCGTCGAAGGCTCGTTCCCGGCGCTGCGCACGCCGTTGCGCGAGACTGCCGAAGACGGCCCTGCGCTGGGAACGCCGCCGGTGCTAGGCGCGGACACTGACGTCGTGCTGCGTGACCTGGCGGGACTGTCGGACAGCGAGATCGAGGGCCTGCGGGCTGCGGGAGTGATCTGATGAACGAACGCGTGACGCTGGACGTCACCGACGGAATCGCCCGCGTCGAACTGGCCCGTCCGTCGGCGCGCAACGCTGTGGATCTCGCGATGTGCCACGCCTTGAAGGAAGCCTTCGACGCCGTTGACCTCTCAGAGGCGCGGGTTGTGCTGCTCAGCGGCGCCGGTCCGGTCTTCTGCGCCGGTGCGGACTTGAAGGAACGGACCGGCAAGGACGCCGCCTGGGTCCGCCGCCGCCGAGTCGCCTCCTTCGCGGCCTACGCGGCGATCGAGGCCTGCCGCTGTCCCGTGGTCGCGCTGGTGCACGGCACCGTCGTCGGCTCCGGCGGGGAGATCGCCCTTGCCGCGGACTTCGCTCTCGCCGCGTCAGGCACCGTTTTCCGTTTCCCTGAACCACATTGGGGCACGGTCGGCGCTACTCAACGGCTTCAGCGGGCCATCGGGAAACGCCGGGCGAAGGAACTGCTGTTCACCAACACGCCGTTGTCCGCTTCTGAAGCCGCCTCCCTCGGCCTGGTCAACCGCGTCGTTCCCGACCTGGCCGCCGCCGGCACCGAGGTCGCCACCGCCGTCGCCGCCGCCCCGCCCGGCGCGATCGCCCTGACCAAACGGGCCGTCGACCTGGGTTCGGAAACCGACCTCGACCGCGGCATCCGGATCGAAATGTCCGCCATCGAACAGAACCTCGCCGACGGCAGCTGGCGCGACGGCGTCGCCCGGTTCACTGGAGAGACCCGATGACCGACCTGCGCACCGCCTGCCCGCTCACCGTCCAGGACGCCCTCGCCCGGGCCGCCCTGCTGGCTCCTGACGTCGAAGCCGTCGTCACCGCCGACGCCCGGATCACCTACCGGGAACTGGCTCTTGAGGTTGCCCGGGTGCGCGGCGCTTTGGCCGCTGCGGGAATCGGCCGAGGCTCCCGGGTCGGGCTCTGCCTGGGCAACACTCCCGAGTGGGTCACGCTGTTCCTGGCTTTGGGTTCTCTTGGCGCGCTGGTTGTCCCCGTCAACACCCGCTTCACCGCGGACGAGGTGCACTACACGCTCGCCCACGCCGGCGTCAGCACTCTGTTCGCCGCCGAGCGTGTCTTGAACGTCGATTTCCCCGCGCTGTTCTCCGAGGCCGGTATTGAACCCGGCTGCGCGACTCTGCCTTCTTTGAAGCGGATCGTCATCCTGGGCCAGGACAGCTGGAACGATTTCCTGGCCGCCGGTTCTCCCGCCGAATCCAGTGCCGCTCCGGACGATCTTCTTCTCGTGCAATACACCTCCGGCACGACGTCGCGTCCCAAGGGTGTCCTCCTGACTCACCGCAGCATGTGCGCCGACGCCTTCTTTTCCGGCGCCCGCCTGGGTTTGCGCCCCGGCGACCGATTCCACTCGGCGCGCCCGTTCTTCCACGTCGCCGGAAGCACGCTGTCTGTGTTGTCGTCCTTGCAGCACGCCACCACCCTGGTGACGATGCCGAAGTTCGAACCAGCGGAAGCGTTGCGGCTCTTGGAAGCTGAGCGCTGCACGCACTTCTCCGGCAACGACACCATCGCCCTGCTCCTGCTCAACCACCCCGACCGCCCGCAGCGCCGCCTCTCCTTGCGGGGTGCGTGGGTCGCCGCATCGCCGACCGTCGTGCGCCGGGTCATCGACGAACTCGGCGCTCGCGAATGCGTTGCCGGGTATGGACTTTCCGAAGCCTCCCCCAACGTCGCCCAATCCGCCTGGTGGGAACCGGAGGAGATCCGCGCCTCCGGTGCCATGGCCCCCGAACCAGGCGTGGAAATCCGCATCCGGTCCCTGGACGACACCCGCGACTGCGCTCCCGGCGAACCCGGCCCGGTGCTGGTCCGGGGTTGGAACGTCATGCAAGGCTACCTGGACGATCCCGTTCGGACCGCCGAAACCATCGACGCCGAGGGCTGGCTGTCCACCGGAGACGTCGGCCTGCTGGACGATTCCGGCCGGTTCCATTTCACCGGCCGCACCAAGGAAATCATCCGGGTTGGCGGGGAAAACGTCGCGCCCGCGGATGTCGAGGATGTGTTGCATCGCCACCCCTCCGTCCGCCAGGCCGCAGTTGTCGGAGTCCCCGATGAGCGCTTGATCGAAGTGCCCTTCGCCTTTGTCGTCCTGACTGCGCCGGGCATTTCGGAAGAAGACCTGCTTTTGTGGGCGAAAGAACGATTGGCCGGTTTCAAGGTCCCGCGACACCTGCGCATTGTGGACGGTTTCGAGGCCATCGGCATGACCGCCAGCGCCAAGGTCCAGAAGAACCAACTGGCTCGCTACGCCCGGGCCCTGCTGGAGAACTCATGACGCGGCTGCGTACCTCGGTCACCGATTTGCTGGGCCTTGACCTGCCCATCATCCAAGCCGGAATGTCGTGGGCTTCGTCGTCCTCCGCTTTGCCGTTGGCCGTCAGCAACTCCGGCGGCCTCGGCGTCGTCGCCGCGGGCCCGATGCGCCTGCCCGACCTGACACGGGTACTGGACGAAATGGCCGCCGGAACCGACCGTCCGTGGGCCGTGAACCTGCCGCTCTACCGCGCCGGCGCCGACGAGGTCATCGACCTCCTGCTCTCCCGCCGCCCTCCAGTGCTGATCGCCTCCCAAGGCGGCCCGCGACGATATCTGGACCGGTTCCACGCCGTCGGGACCCGGTGCCTGCACGTCGTCGCCGGGGTCTCGCATGCTTTGAAAGCCGCTGCCGCCGGTGTCGACGGTTTGGTGGTAGTCGGCGCCGAGGCTGGCGGACATCCGCCGCCCGGGATGGTCACCACGCAGGTTTTGGTGCGTGCAGTGGTCTCCGCGGTGCCGTCGATCCCGGTGATCGCCTCCGGCGGGATTGCCGATGGCGCCGGGCTGGCCGCGATGCTGGCCCTGGGTGCCGGGGCGGCCCAGTTCGGGACTCGATTCCTGGCGAGCGCCGAGGCGACCGTGCACCGGTCTTACCAGGAGGCAGTGCTGGCCGCTGGCGTCGACGACACTCGGACGGTTGGTCGAGGCTTTGGCGTGATTCGTGCGCTGTCGAACGAATTCACCGCTCGGATGGCGGAACTGGAGGCTTCGGGCGCGGAGGAGTCGTTGCGGCGGAAGGTTTTTCAGGATTCTTCGCTGAAGGACGCCGCGCTGCATGGTGATGTAGCTACCGGGAAGGTGGAGGCCGGTCAGTCGGCTGGGCTGATCACGGAGATTCTTCCGGCAGCGGAGATCGTCGCACGGATCACGGAGGAATACGCGGCTGTGGTGCGTCGTCTGCCTCAGCTTGAGGGTTGATTGCTCCGTTCAGCGCAATCCGGCCGGTGATCGAGTTTCGGTAGGATGCGCAGGTGAGCCAACCGCCCCCGGACGACGACACGGAACTGCTCTCGCGAAGGCACTCGGTCGACGAACTCGCCCAGGCTTCCGGTTGGGCCGGAGGAATCCGCCAAGGCCGAGACTGGGCTGACGTCGAACGAAAACTCGGCATCTCCCTGCCGGACGACTACAAAGCGATGCTCTCCCGCTTCCCCTCAGGCTTCTTCCGCAACGCCGTCTCTTTCGAAAACCCCATCGACGCCCGCGTCGACCTGGAGGAGTTCGCCCGCGACCACGTAGGGAGGGTCGTCGCGACACTCAGCGACGAAAGTCTGGAATACCTGTGCGACACCGGCTACGCACCGTTCCCCGAGCCCGCCGGACTCCTCCCCTGGGGCGGGGACCTTCAGGGCGGCATCTTCTGCTGGCTGACCGAGCCCGCCGACCCGAACCAGTGGCCGATCGCCTATTACAGCGCGGACCTCCGCGAATGGTTCGAATACGACGGCGGGGTCGTCGAAATGATCTGGGAAGTCCTCACCCGCCCCGGCGGCGGCAATCTCCTCCGCCGCGACCTCGATCACGAAGAGCCGGTCTTCCGGGTCCCGTCAATCTACGCCGGTGAGCGACGCGGTTGGATCCCCCACAAGGAATACCGCTAGCGCCAGCTGTCCGGCTGCCGCCCGTCCAAGTCCGTCACCCCGTACTCCCTCGCCAGCTCCGCCGAACTCACCGACCGCTGATTCCACCGCTCCCGCAACGGATCCGCCGCCATCGCGGCCACCCCGCGGCCCACATACCGCGGCGATTCCGACTCAGCGAACCCCGGCGGAGCACCAGCCTCCAACGCCGAGCGCCAGTTCCCCTCACTGACCCCGTAAGCATCGAGCATCATCTCCGACCGCAGCCACCCCGGCGTCACCGCGACAGCCGTAGCGCCGTAACCCGCCAGCTCGTGCCCCTGCGAAAAAGCCAGCCGGTTCACCGAAGCCTTGGCCAGGTCGTAAAACACCGAAATCCGATAGCGCGAAGCATTATGCGCCAAGGTCCCATCGGTAACCTCGACCACCAACCCGCCAGGCTCGCGAATCACCAGCGGCAGCAGGAAATGCGACGTAACCAGATGCGTCTCGACACCCAGCCGAAGAATCCGCAACCCCGCGTCAAGATCGTGCTCCCACACCGGAGTATTCCAGTCCGCCGGACCGCCTTTGAGCCGCTCAGCGCCCCAAATGTCGTTGACCAGCAAGTGAAGCCGACCGTATTCAGACGCGACGAACGAGGCTAACCGACGGACGTCGTCGTGGTCCAAATGGTCAGCAACGAACGGAACGCCGACACCGCCCAGCTCGGACACCAGCGAAGCCGTCTCCTCGACAGTTTCCGGCCGGTCGTAGTCCGAACGTCGAACTCCGCTCGAGCTGCTGCGTCCAGTACAGATCACCGTCGCCCCGGCCTCGCCCAGCGCGGCGGCGATCCCCCGGCCCGCACCGCGGGTCGCCCCCGCGACGAGGGCGACCCGGTCGTGCAGATCTGGCGGCATCGGGCCAGTGTGGCACCAGCGGACCAAAAACTCAGCTCGAAGCGGTGCTCAGCTCCCGGCCCCGCAACGCGAAACGCTGGATCTTGCCGCTCGGGGTCTTCGGCAGTTCCGCCACGAAGTGGATCCGCCGCGGGTAAACGTGCGCGGCCAGGCGGGTTTTCACCGTCTGCTTCAGCTCATCCGCCAACTCGGCCGACCCGTCGACGCCGGGGTTCAGCACGACGTAAGCCACCACCAGCTCGCCGCGCAGTTCGTCCGGCGCGCCGATCACCGCGGCTTCCGCGACGGCCTCGTGCTGCGTCAGTGCGCTTTCCACCTCGAACGGGCCGATCCGGTAGCCCGCCATCAGGATCACGTCGTCGTCGCGCGAGCCGAAGGTCAGGTAGCCGTCGCGGTCGCGGGCTGCGATGTCGCCGGTGTAGTACCAGCGGCCGTCGGCGCTGAAGCGTTCCGCGGTCCGCTCGGGGGCGTCGCGGTAGCCGGAGAACGGCATCAGCGGGCTGGCCGACACGTCGATCGCGACGCGACCGGTTTCGCCGACCTCCGCGATCTCGTCGCTGCCAGCCTTCAGGACCTCGACGGCGAACCCCGGCAGCGGCCGTCCCATCGACCCGGTTTTGACCGGCGCGAGCAGGGCCGGATGCCAGGCGTTGCCGACGACCATGCCGGTTTCGGTCTGGCCGTAGTGGTCGCGCACGGGGCAGCCGAGCACCTCCTCGGCCCAGGTCACGACGTCCGGCGTCAGCGGCTCCCCGGCCGACGAGCAGTGCCGCAGCCGCAGGCCGACCGGCACCGGCAGGCCCGAACTGCGCAGCGCGCGGTACACCGTGGGACCGGCGGTGAAGTTGGTGACGCCGAAGCGTTCGAGCACCTGCCAGGTCAGTTCGGGGCTGAACCCGGCGTGCAGCAGCAGGCTGCGCCGTCCGGTCGCGAGCGGGCCGAGCAAGGCGAAGTACAGCCCGTACGCCCAGCCCGGGTCGGCGGCGTTCCAGAAGACGTCCTCGTCGGTCTGGTCGAGGCAGAACTGCTGGTAGGAGTGGATCCCGGCGAGCCCGCGCAGCGGTACCGGCACCGCCTTCGGGGTGCCGGTGGTGCCGGAGGTGAAGATCTCGACCAGCGTGCCGCCGCCGCCGACCGCGACCGGGTCGGGCAGCGGGTGCGGCTCGTCCAGCAGCGCCTCGAAGGACAGGTCGTCGCCGGACGCTTCGCCGGTCGTGACGATGATCCGCGACGGGTCGGCGGGCAGGTCCTCGCCGGGGTCGAGCTTGGCGCGCTGACCAGCGTCGACGACGACCACGCGGGTTCCGTTGCCGACGATCCGCTGGGCGATCGCGGGCGGTGCGAACGCGGTGAACAACGGCACATGGACCGCGCCGAGCCGCCAGATCGCGAGCAGCGCGGTGACCAATTCAGCCGACTTGCCCATGAGCGTCGCGACCCGGTCGCCGGGGCGCACGCCGTGCGCGGCCAGCGCGGCGGCGAACCGGGCGGAGGCGGCCTCGAGCTGGCCGTACGTGAGGTCGCGGCTGCTGAGGTCGGCCTCGACGAGGGTGAACGCGACGGCGTCGGCAGGATGGCGTCCGCACAGCAAATGGGTCGCGTCCGCGTCCGGCGCGGCGTAGGTCTGCAGCAGGTCGAAGGTGGTCCGCTCAGGGCTCACAGCGTGCTCCACGGTCGTCGTTGGCCGGTGTCGGCGGTACTATCACCGCACGTCAGCAGGCCCACTACCCCCGAAAAGGGGTGACGCCCCGATGCCCGTCACCGATCCCGGCCCGGCCGAGGACGTCGCGGAGGTCCGTCGCGCGCTGGTGCGGCTGCGCGGAGCCGCACAGGTCCCGCTGTCCTTCGGCGGGGTCGTCACGGACGGTCGCCGGCTGCGGATGACCGAGCTGGTCGGGAACTCGACGACGTCGCTGCTCGGCCTGGTGGTCGCGGAGGGCAAGGGCCTGGGCGGGCGCGCGATCGGTGTGCGGAAACCGGTGGTGCTGGCGGACTACTACACCAGCGAAGCGATCAGCCACCACTTCGACCGCGCCGTGCAGGCCGAGGGCGTGCGCTCGGTGATGGCGGTGCCGGTGATCGTGTCCCGCACCGTCCGAGCGGTCCTCTACGGCGCGGTCCGCGAACACGTCCGCTTCGGCGACCGCTCGGTCACCGCGATGGTCGAAGTGGCCCGTGACCTGGAGCAGGAGCTGGCGATCCGCGCCGAGGTGCACCGGCGGCTGGAACTGCTCGCCCCCGCCCCGGACGTCGCGACCGGCGAACCGGCCGACCGCGAAACGGTCCGGGAAAGCCACGCCGAGCTCCGCCGGATCGTAGCTTCCCTCGACGATCCGGACCTGCGCGATCGTCTCGACGCCGTCTGCCGCTCGCTCGCTGGCGGTGCCCCGGAAGGTCCGCGACCGACGCTGTCTGCGCGCGAACTGGACGTCCTGGCCGGTGCGGCGGCCGGGCAAACGAACGCGGACATCGCCGAAGCGCTCGGGCTGGGTGCGGAAACGGTGAAGAGCTACCTGCGCAACGCGATGCGGAAGCTGGACGCGAAGACCCGCCTGCAAGCGGTCAACGCCGCGCGCCGCGCCAATCTGCTGCCTTAGCCGTCCGTGAGGGGAACCCTGAGGGACTCAGAGTCCCTGAGGGTTCCCCTCACGGCATTCCCGCGACGCTCCCGGCTGGCCGACGCCAGCGACTCCAGCAACGGAACCGTCCGCTCCCACCCGAGGCAAGGATCCGTCCGGCTCACCGCCGGGTCCGCGGGCACCCGCTCCGGATCCTGTGCCCCGTCCCGCAAGTACGACTCGATCATCACCCCGGCGACCGCGGCCCCGTCCCGGATCTGCCCCGCCACGTCGGCGACCACGCCCGGCTGCCGGTTGTGGTCCTTCCCGCTGTTCCCGTGCGACGCGTCGACCACCGCTCTTCGCGGCAGCCCGGCCTCCCCCAGCACCGCCATCGCCTCGGCGACCGACGCCGCGTCGTAATTCGGCACCGGACCTCCGCGCAGCACCAGATGCGCGTCCGGATTCCCGCTGCTGCGCAAGGTTTTCATCCGCCCGTCCACGCCCAGCCCGGGAAACGCGTGCGCCGCCCCGGCCGCGCGGATCGCGTCCACCGCCGGACCCAGCCGCCCGGACACGCAATTCTTCATCCCCACCGGCATCGGCAACCACGACGCCAGCTGCCGATGCGGCTGGCTGGCCACCGTCCGCGCTCCGATCGCGCCCCAGCTCACCGTGTCCGCGACATACGGCGCCAGCACCGGATCCACGAATTCATACGCCAGCGGCAATCCGGTCGCCGCCGCGTCGAGCAGGAACCGCCGACCCAGCCGGACGCCGGTGGAGAGATCGCCTTTGCCGTCCAGGGTCGGGTCCGGGAGAAACCCGGTCCAGCCGGTCACCGATCGCGGTTTCTCCAAGTACGCTCGCAAAACCACCACGAGGTCGTCCGCGTACCGAGCCGCCGCACCGGCCAGCAACCCGGCGTATTCCAGCGCCGCCTCCGGATCGTGCACCGAGCACGGCCCCACGATCACCAGCAACCGCGGATCGCGCCGGGCCAGCACCGCCGAGACCGTTTCGCGGTGCCGCGCGACATCCGGCGCGACCCCGGCGGTCACCTCCACCGGGCTGGGCAACGTGTCCTGCATCTACCGGCTCCTTTCCTTAGGCAGCTTCGCCGCCCCGGCAGCCGCCACCACGACCAGTCCGAGCACCCACCAGAACGTGTCCGCGAAGGCCGCCGCGACGTCGGCGCCCCGTGCGGCCAAACGGTTTTGCAACACCAGTGCGAGAACAGCGGTCCCGACCGAACCGCCCAGCGTGTTCAGCAAATTCAGCGCGCCAGCCGCCTTCGGCAGCTGCGTTTTCTCCAGACTGCGGTACACCAACGCCAGCACTGGCGCACTGATCATCGCCGCTCCTAAACCCCGCAGCAACAACGAAATGACCAACACAACATCCGGGAGTTCCGGACCCAGCTGAGTAAACGCCGCCGTTCCCAGTGCGACCAGGCCGATCCCGGACAGCACCAGCGTCCGCGGCGCCGCCCGGTCCACTATGCGATGCACCAGAACCGACCCGGCCGCTGCGCCGATTCCCTGTGGCACCAGCAGCAATCCGGTGTCCCACGCGTCCAATCCGGCACCGCGCCGCAGGTACAACGGCAGCAGAAACATGGTGCCGAACACCGAAGCGCCCAGCACGACCAACGCCAACGCAGCGGCCCCGAACGGCGGCCGGGTGAACAATCGCGGATCCAGCAACGGCGCCCGCACCCGCAATCCGTGCCGGACAAACGCGGCCAGCATCAGCAAACCCGCCACGACCGCCGCCGAGGAAAGCAGCTTCGGGTATCCGTCGGAGAACCCGGTAAGCCCGAAAACCACCGCGGCCAATCCCGGCGAAAGCAACGCGGCACCGCGGAAATCGAACGGCTCGCGCGGATCGGTCGGCGCGTCCGCCGCGACATACCGCAGCCCGAGCAGCACCGCGACCACGCCGACCGGCAGGTTGACGTAGAACAGCCACGGCCAGTCCGCGACGTTGAGAATCGCCCCGCTCGCCAGCGGACCCAGCACCGGCGACAGCAACGGCACCACGCCGACGACGCTGATCAGCCGTCCGATCCGCTCCGGTCCGGCTGCCCGCGCCAGCAGCGCTTGGCCGGTCGGCGGCAGCAAACCGCCGGCCAGCCCTTGCAAAACCCGGAACGCGACCAGCATCGGCAGCGAACTCGCCAGCCCGCACAACAGCGATGCCAGCACGAACACGACCACCGCGGTCAGCCAGGTCCGCCGCCCGCCGAACCGCGCGGCCAGCCAGCCCGACGCGGGCACCGCGGCCACCACCGCCAGCAGATATGCGGTGGTGACCCACTGGACCTCGGTGACGGACGCGTCGAATCGCTGCGCCAGCGTCTCGACACCGACCGAGACGATCGTGCTGTCGAGCGTCGCCATGAACGTGCCCAGCACGAGCACGAACGCGGTCCGCCACAGGTTCACCGCAGCCACTCGCCCGCGTCCTTGTCCAGCCGCGACGGAAGCTCGGCCAGGAATCGCAGCAGGTCCGCGACCAGCGACCGGGCTTCCGCGGCCGGCAGAATCCCCGCCTGGTAACCGAATACGCCGGACCAGCCGCCCGCGAGTTCGGGCACGACGGTGACCGTCATCGGGTAATGCGTGCGCTCGCGGAAGCGGGTCCCGGTGATCGTCAGCCCAGGGGCCGGTTCGCGCAGTTTCGCCGGATCCACCGGGTAGTTCTCGAACACGACGAGGCTGTCGAACAGCTGGTCCTGCCCAGTCAGCGCGCACAGCTCCGCCAGGCCGACGTGCTGATGCGCCAGCAATTCCTGTTGCCGGGATTGGGTTTGCACGAGAGTCTCCGCCACCGTACCGGTGAAACGAACCCGGACCGGCACGGTGTTGGCGAGCAATCCGAGGATCTCTTCGACACCGTCCACTTCGGACGTCCGGCCGGACACCATCGCACCGAAAGCGACATCGGCCACCCCGGCCCGAGCCGCGAGCACCGCCGCCCACGCGCCCTGCAGCAACGTCCCGGCCGTAACCCCGTGCCGGGCACCGGCTCGAGTCAGCTCGGCGACCAGTGGAGCGTCCACAGTGAACAGTTCCGGCTCGACCGCCGCAGGCTGTCCGCACAGGAGCTTCCGCGACGGCAGATCAGCCAGTTCCGTCCGCCACGCGTGTCCGCTGACCGCGTGGTCCCGCGCGGCGAGCCACCGCGTGTACCGCGACACCGGCACCGCCTCCGGCAGCGATTCGCCGGAGTACCCGGCGAACAACTCGGCCAGAATCCGTGGTGCCGACCAGCCGTCGGACAGCAGGTGATGGCTGGTCAATACCAGTTCGTGCCGGTCCGGACCGTGCCGAAGCACAGTCACCCGCAGCAGTGGCCCACCGACGAGATCGAACGGCTCAGCGAGATCTTCGGCAAGCAGCCGTTCGACGTCATCCTCGACCGAGCGCACCCGGAAGCCGACCTGCGGCTCGGTCGGCAGCACCTGCACCTCGTGCCCGGCCGGGAAGACCGCGCCCAGGTTCGGATGCCGCCGCACCAGCGCGTTCGCCGAAGCCGCCAACGCGCGTACGTCGAGCGCTCCGACCAGCGAGAACGCCGCCTGCACCGGGTACGGATCCTCGTCCGCCGCCCGCGATTCGCGCAGGATCAGCTCCTGCAGCGGCGTCAACGGCAGCAGCTCGCCAGCAGGTACCGCAGCAGCCAGCGCAGCGAGTTCCCCCTGGAACGCCGCACCCAAAGCCGCGATCTCGTCCGCACTGAACTCCGAGGACGGCCAGGTGAACCGCACCGCGAGCCGGTCGTCGCGCACCATCGCGTTCACCATCAGCGCATGCCCGAGCGGGCCGCCGTCGGAGCCGAGCGGATCGGCGTCCGGCGGGCGCTGCCACGGCGTCTCCGCCTGCGGCGCCGCCTCGAACCGGCCGAGGTAGTTCCAGCTGACATCCGCCCCGGTCGACGTTCCGCCGAGGATGCCGTACCCGAGCCCGTCGCCGGCGGCCCGGAGCTGATCGCGGACCGCGGCGATCGCCGTCTCCCCCTCTGGCGGGGTGATCCGCGCCGGGTACATCGCGGTGAACCAGCCGACCGTGCGAGACAGGTCGATGGCTCCGGCGAAGTCCGGCGTGTGGTCCGGACGGCCGTGGCTCTCCAGCGCGACGAGCAACTCCGAGCCGCGCCAAGCCCTCGCGAAAGCAGTGAGCAGCACAGCGTCCGGGCCGGTCCGGTACGCGCCCGGCAACGTCGTCAGCACCGCCTGTGTGATCTCCGCCGACACCTCGATCTCGTGGTGCCGCGCAGTTCCGCTCACCGGACGAGCCGAAGCTGAAACTCCCTGCCAGTGCGAGCTTTCCACCTGCCGTGCGGGCTTGGCCGCGGCCAACGCGCGTGCCCAGCCGAGGAACGACGGCCCGCGATCCGGCAGCTGGTGACCGAGGTACGCCTGCTCAAGGTCGTCGAGAAGAATCCGCCACGACACCGCGTCCACGACGAGGTGGTGCGCGACCAGCGCGAGCCGGCCCGGACGCGCGGGTCCGGCATCCACCCACACCGCACGCAGCATCGGACCGGTCCGCGGGTCCATTGCGGACCGGACAGCCTCGATCTGATCGTCCAGCAGCGCCCGCAGATCCGCGTCCTCGCCCGCCGGGACGACCATCAGCACGTCCGCCCCGGCCACCGCACCAGGCTCCGGAACGCGCAGCACGTCACCAGCCAAACGCGAACGCAGCACGTCGTGCCGTTCGAGCACCGCGTCAAGCGCCGCCCGCCACTTCGGCACGTCACCGCCGGACGGCACGCACACCTCGACCCACTGACAGAACCCGTCCGCGTCCGAGCCAGCGCGTTCCAGCAGCTCACGCATGACGGGCGTCAACGGCGCGTCCCCGACCGCGGGCGTGAGATCCGGCGACACCACCACCGTCTGGTCACTGCAGCGCGCCGCGATCCCGGCGATCGTGCCGCCCTCGAACACGTCCCGCGCGGTCAGGTGCAGGCCCTCCCGCCGGGCACGCGCGACCAGCCGAAGCGACGCGATGCTGTCGCCGCCAGCGTCGAGGAACCCGTCGTCGATCGTGACGTCCGGGCCGAGCAGTTCCCGAACCACTCGCAGCAGCACGGTTTCCGCCTCGGTCACCGGTTGGCGCGCCGCCGCGACATTGCGCGGTCCAGGCGCAGGCAGCGCGGCCCGGTCAAGCTTGCCGCTGGGCCCGAGCGGCAGCCGCTCCAGCGAGAGCACCGCCGACGGCACCATGTGCGCGGGCAGCTCGGCGGCCAGGTACTCGCGCAGCGCGGCCGGATCCGGGTCCGCGCCGTCGACCGGCACGACATAGCCGACCAGCCGCCGGTCCCCCGGCCGATCCTCGCGCACGAGCACGACCGCCGCCCGCACGTCCGGATGCCGCGCCAGCGCCGATTCGATCTCGCCCGGCTCGATCCGGAACCCGCGCAGTTTGACCTGGTGATCGGCGCGGCCGAGGAACACCAGCTGCCCGTCCGGCCGCCAGCGCACGAGGTCGCCGGTGCGGTACATCCGGTCGCCGGGCGCGCCGAACGGGTCGGCCACGAACCGCTCCGCGGTCTGCCCCGGCCGGTTCACGTACCCGCGCGCGAGCTTCGGCCCGGCGAGGTACAGCTCGCCGGTGACGCCGGTCCCGACCGGCCGCAGCCCCGCGTCCAGCACGTACGCCCGCACCTGCGGGTCCGGCCGCCCGATCGGCAGCGGACCGGGATCGTCGGCGGAGTACACCCAGGTGACGGAGTTGATCGTGACCTCGGTCGGGCCGTAGGCGTTGAACAGCGCCCGCCGGGCGCCCCAGCGGTGCGCCAGCTCCGGGTCGAGCCGTTCGGCGCCGACCACGAAGAACACCTCCGGGTCCACCGTCGCGTCGTCCGGCATCGCGGACAGGAACGACGGCAACAGGTTCAGCCCGGTCACGCGGTGTTCCGCGGCATAGGCGAGCAGGTCGTCGCCGGACCCGCGGACCTCCTCCGGCGCGATCACCGAGGTGCCGCCGGACAGCAGCGGCAGGAAGAACTGCCAGTACGACACGTCGAAGCTCGTGGACGCGAAGTGCAGGTACCGCTCGCCGTGCCGGATGCCGACGATGTCCTCCTGCAGCGCGACCAGGCTCGGAATGCCGCGGTGCGTGATCGCGACGCCCTTGGGCTTTCCGGTGGTACCGGACGTGTAGATCACGTACGCCAGCGAGTCCGGCGAGGGAACCACGTCGTCCCAAGCAGACGGTCCACTGAGGACAAGCGGGTCGATGAGCGGAATGCCGAAGCCCGGGTCCGAAGTGGACACCACGGCGGCGGGCGCGCTGTCTTGGACCAGGTGCGCCAAGCGTTCCGCGGGATACGTGGGGTCCATCGGGACATGGACCGCACCGGCCTTGAGCACGCCGAACAACGCGACGACCAGGTCGATGTCCCGTTCCAGCAGCACCGCGACCGGGTCTTGTTCGCGCACCCCGGCCGCGCGCAACGCGTGCGCGAGCTGGTTCGCTTTCCGGTCCAGTTCCGCGTAGGTCAGGCGGCGATCCCGGCACACGACGGCTTCGGCGTCCGGCGTTTCCCGCACCCAGCGGGCGAATTCCGCCAGACAGGTGCCGGATTCCCGCCTTGGTTCCGGACCTCTTCCTTGCTGGAGAAGAGCTTCTTCCTCTTCTGCGGCAAGAGAACGCAGCCGAGCGACCGGTTGCCGCGGGTCCGCCACGATCTCGTGCAACAGCGTCGTCAGCCAACGGCCGTAAGCCGCCACGGTCGCCTCGTCGAAGGCGTTCGGCTGGTAGCCGAGGCCGATCGAGATCTCGTCGCCCGGCAGCACGATCACGGTGAGCGGGTAATGCGTCGCGTCGGTGATGTCGACGCCGGCGAGGTCGAGTCCGGGCGCGAGCGGTTCGCGTTCCCGGCTGGAGAGCGGGAAGTTCTCCATCACCAGCATCGTGTCGAACAGATCGCCGACGCCCGCCGCGCGCTGGATGTCCGGCAGGCCGAGGTGATGGTGGTCGGTGAGCCGCGCGTTCTCGTCCTGCACTCGCGTCAGCAGCTCCGCGGCGGGATCGGACGGAGCGAACTTCACGCGCACCGGGATGGTCGTGCCGAGCTGGCCGATCATCGCTTCCACGCCTGGCACATCGGACGGACGGCCGGATACCGGGCAGCCGAACACCACGTCCTGGCGTCCGGTGAGCCGCGCCAGCAGAACGCCCCACGCGGTCTGGAACACCGCCGTCGACGTCACCCCGCGCTCGCGGGCGAAGACGCGCAGCTGTTCGCTGAACTTCGCGCCGAGTCCTGCCCAGATCCGCTGCGGACGGTCCAAAGTGGACTCATTGGTCGCCGGAGCGAGGCGGGTTCCTTCTTCCAGGCCAGCCAATGCGGTCTGCCAGGCCTCGACCGCCGCGTCGTGATCACGGGCGGCCAGCACGCGGTGGTACTCGGCGAGCGGCGGCGCGACGGGAGCGGCCGGTCCGCCGTCCAGCTCGGCGTAAGTGGCCAGCAGGGCGCGGCCGACGAGCGGCATCGACCAGCCGTCGAGCAGCGCGTGATGGATCGTGAGCACCAGCCGGTGTTCGGCCGGGCCGAGGGTGAGCAGCAGGAACCGGATCAGCGGCGGCACCGCCGGGTCGAACGGGCGGGCCAGTTCGGCCGCGCATTCGTCGTCGGCGTTCTCCGGGTGCTCGACGTGCCGCCAGTCCAGGTGCACCTCGGCGGGCACGACCTGCACGACCTCGCCCGCCGCCGTCGTGTGCAGGTGGACGCGCAGCGCCGGGTGCCGCCGCAGCAGTTCCTCGGCGGCGGCTCGCATCCGGTCCGAATCGAGGCGTCCTTCGAGCCGGGTGACCGCCTGCACGGTGTAGACGTCCGGTCCGCCCCGGGTCAGCGTGTGGAACGACAGCCCGGCCTGCAACGGCGTCGCAGGCAGGACGTCGGCGAGCGGACTCTGCTGTTCGAGAGCGTCGATGTCGTCCTGAGTGAGCGTGACCAACGGAAGGTCCGACGGCGTGAGGCCGCCGACGTTCTCCCGCGCATGCTTGGCGAGCGCGGCGAGTGCCGCGTCCCATGCTTCCTGGAGGCGTTCGACCTCGTCCGGCGGCAGGACCCGGCTGGCGGCGGTCCATTCGACGGCGATCCGCGGCACGCCGTCCTCGCGGACAAAGCAGTTCAACGCCAGGACCTGCTCCAACGCCTTCGCGGGCGGCTCGATGACAGCGAACGGATCCTCGTCCGGCAGCTGCCAGCCGCCGGACAGCGCGGTGAACCGGCCGAGGTAGTTGAGCAGGACGTCCGGCATTTCCGGCGCGAACTCGGCACCGGGATCCAGATATCGGAGCACGCCGAAGCCGACCCCGCCGTCCGGCACTGCTCGACGCGCTTCCTTGACCGCGCGCAGCAACCGGTCGAGAGTGTCCACACCAGACAGTTCAATGTGGACCGGGTATTCGGCGGTGAACCAGCCGACGGTGCGCGCGAGATCCAAGCCTTCGCGGCCGTGGCCCTCCATCGTGACAGTCAACGCGTCCTCGCCGCCGCGCAGCGTCAGTACGAGCGCGGCGAGCAGCACCTCGTCGACGCCCGCGCGATAGGCGGCGGGCAGGGTCGTGAGGATCGCCGTGCTTTCCTCTTCGCTCGCGACGGTGACCGAACGATGCGCGGTGGCAACAGTATCGCGCCTCGGGTCGAGCTTGCTCGTCTGCGCCGACCGCCAGTACTCCAGTTCCCCGCGCCGCGCACCGCTCGCGCCCTGTTCGGCGAGCGCCAGCGCATGACGTCGCCAGGAAGTACGCACGGGCTCCAGAACCCCACCCTCGCAAGCGGTCTGCAGGTCAGGCAGCAGGATGCGCCAGGAAACCCCGTCGATCGCCAGGTGGTGCACGACGATCACCACCTGGTCCCCCACCAGCGCGACCCGCAGCATCTCCCCGGCGCGCGGGTCCAATTCGGACGCCAGCCGCTCCGCCACCTCGGCCGGATTCCCCGTCGCCTCGCTGACCGCCGCCGCGACTGCTCCGCGCGACCGGATCACCAACGAGCCATCGGATTCGATGCGAAGCCGCAACACGTCATGGTGATCCAGAATCGCCTGAACGCCTTCGCGCAGCCCCGGCACCGGACCGTCCACCCGGAGCACTGTCCACTGTGCATAGCCGACGATCGCGTCCAGATCCGGATTCAGGTCGAACAACGTCCGCACGATCGGCGGTGCCGGAACCTCGCCGATCGGCTCGTCCGGTTCACTGTCCGGTTCGGACAGATCCCGGCTCGCCGCCGCCAAGGCCGCGAAACTGCGCCGCGCCAGCAAATCCCTGGGCCGAAGGTCCAGCCCGTGCGCCCGCAACCGGCTGCTCACGCTGATCGCCGTGATGCTGTCGCCGCCGAGAGCGAAGAAGTCATCGTCGACCGCGACCCGCTCCACACCGATCACCTCGGCGATCGCGGCGCACAGCAGCCGTTCCCGCTCGGTCTGCGGCTCGCGTCCGCCGTCTGCCGCTGCCGGGGCGGGCAGCGCGGCGCGATCGAGTTTCCCGTTGCTGGTCACCGGAAGTTCGTCCAGCACCACGACCGCCGCCGGGACCATCGCCTCCGGCAACCGCTGCGCGAGCGTCCCGCGAACGTCTTCCGCCACTAGTTCGGTGCCGACGACATAACCGATCAACCGCGGCCCACGCACCGCCGCCGCAGCGGCCCGAACACCGGGAACCGCGCCCAGCGCGCCCTCGACCTCGCCCAATTCCACACGGTGGCCGCGAATCTTGACCTGACCGTCGCGCCGCCCCAGGTACTCCAGCCCGCGCCCCGGAACCCAGCGCACGACGTCGCCGGTGCGGTACATCCGCTCCCCCGGCGGCCCGAACGGATCGGCGACGAACCGCTCCGCCGTCCCGCCCGGACGGCCGAGGTAACCGCGAGCCAGATGCGGCCCGGCGAGGTACAACTCCCCGCGACTGCCCGGCAGCACCGGCCGCAGCGCGGCGTCGAGCACGTACGCCCTCGTCCCGGGCACCGCGAACCCGATCACCGGTTCGTCCCCGGTGATCGGCGCGCTGGCACCGTCCACAGTGGCCTCAGTCGGTCCGTAAATGTTGCGCGCCCGAATACCGGACGACGCGACCCGCTGCCACAACGCCGGCGGCGTCGCCTCGCCGCCGAGCACCAGCAACGCCGGGTCGAGC
Organism: Amycolatopsis halotolerans; assembly: GCF_042647905.1. Lineage (NCBI taxonomy): Bacteria > Bacillati > Actinomycetota > Actinomycetes > Pseudonocardiales > Pseudonocardiaceae > Amycolatopsis > Amycolatopsis halotolerans. The sequence continues at coordinate 129,427 of NZ_JBHRWI010000007.1, read as the reverse complement.
GAACCCGCGTCCAGCAACGGCGCGGCCATCGACGGCGTCGTGTCGATGACGTCGATCCGGTCGCGCAGGAAAGCGGCGTGCAAAGCGTCGACGTCACGCGCGGTTTCCGTGTCGTAGACGTGCAATTCGTGCCCGCACAGCATCCACAGCAGCTGTTCGATCGCCGAGTCGAAGGCGAACGAATACGTGTGCGCCACGCGAAGCCGCCGCCCCTGCGCGGTCTCGGCGACCGTGGTCGCGCGATGGTTCCGCAGCAACGTCTCCAGCCCACCGGACCTGACCAGCACCCCCTTGGGCTGTCCCGTGGAGCCCGAGGTGAAGATGACGTACGCGAGATCTTCCGGATGACGGTCCACATCGGACAGTTCCGCCGCCGAATACCCGGCGATCTCAGTCCGTACCGCCGGATCGTCCAACCGGAGCCGCGGCACTCCCGGCAGCAGAGCGGAGTCCGTGACGGCGAGTTTCGGGGTCACCTCGGCGACCAGCGCGCGCACCCGTTCCGCCGGATGCGCCAGGTCCAGCGGCAGGAACGCGGCACCGGCGTCGAGAACCGCCAGCAGCGCCACCACCAGATCGACCGACCGGGGCAGCGCCAGCGCCACCACGTCGTCCGCCCCGACACCCCGCGCCCGCAACGCCCGCGCCAGCCGGTGCACCCGGTCCAGCACCTCGTCGCCGGTGAGCCGCTCGTCGCCGCAGACCAGCGCGATCTGCCCGCCGAGTCCGTCCAAGAGTCCGTGCTCAGTCTCGGCAATGGCGGGCGTCGACCACTCGGCGAGCAAGGCAGCCACGTCCGGCACGAGGTCCACCCCGCCGACCACCGGCGCGTCCGTCCCGGTGAACGCGGCGATCAACGCCTTCAACGCCGTCAGCTGCGCATCAACGCCAGCCTGGTCCTGCGACCGCGCGTCGACCTCGAACCCCAGCAACAGCCCGCCGCCAGCCGTCGGCAGCACGCTGAGCCCCATGTCCTCCGGCGGCCCGCCCGCGACGTTCCGCATCGTCCCGCGCGCCTCGCCGAACGCCAACTCCAGGTCGAACGCCTTGAGGTTGATCCCGCGTCCGTGCAGCAACGCACCCGCGCCCGGCACCGCCAGATCCTGCGGCAGATTCTCGCCCCGGTACCGCTGGTGCGCGCGCATTTCCCGCAGCGCCGCCGCGACCCGCGCGGTCAACTCCTCAGGACGGTCCCCCGGCTGCACGCGGACCCGCAACGGCAGCACGTTGACCGCCATCGCCGGAGTACGCAACGCCGCACCGACCCGGCACATCAACGGAACCGCGAACACCACGTCAGCCGTCCCGAGCACCCGATGCAGGAACGCCGCGTAACACGCGATCAGCGCGTCGCCCCAGGTCGTCCCGGCGCGCTTCCCCAGTTCGCCAAGCCCGGCGACCTCGTCCGCGGTGAGTTCGGCGCGCGCGGTGAACGTCGCTTCCGGCAGCCCGGCCGCGCTCGCGTCCTCGGCCAGCTCCGGCATCGGCGTGAAACGATCACACCAGTGCGCGCGGTCCTGCGTGAACCGCTCGCTCATCCGGTACGCACGGTCGGCGTCCACCAGATCAGCGAACCGGCCGAACGTCGACGGCGGTGCCTCTTCGCCCCGCACCGCCGCGGTGTACCGAGCGGCCGTGCGGCGAGCGAGCATCGCGGCGGTGTATCCGTCGAACACCAAATGGTGGCCCAGCTGGGTAAACCACACCTCGGTGTCGGAAAGCCGGAGGATCACGTGCGAGAACAACGCCCGGTCCAGCATCCCGCGACATGCCTCGGCCACCCGCTGCCGCTCCGCCGCGACCCGCGCGTGCGCGGCCGCCAGCGGATCCGATTCCCCTTGCAGGTCAACGATCTCCGGCAAGGGAACCGGCTCGGCGGACACGGTTTGCCGAGGACCGTCCGGAGTGTCGAGCACCCGCAGGCGAAGGCTTTCGGCTTCCTCGGCGGTCGCCCGGACCGCCTCGGCCAGCGCCGCGACGTCGACCGGCGCGCCGGAGATCTCGATGACATCGCCGACGAGGTAGTAAGGCGAATCCGGTTCCAGCCGCTGCGCGTTCCAGATGCCCAGCTGGGCGCTGGTCAGTTCGAGGGTGGCGAGTGCGGTGCTCAACAGGTGACTCCTGGGGTCAGAGCGACGGCACGACCATCGGCGTGCCGGTGACCGGATCGGGCACCACGACGCTCGGCAGGTCGAAGACTTCCTTGATCAGGTCGGCGTCCACGACGTCGCCGGGCGCGCCCTCGGCGACGACCCGGCCGTCGCGCATGGCGACCACGTGGTCGGCGTAGCGGCAGGCCTGGTTGATGTCGTGCAGCACGGCGATCACCGTCCGGCCCTCGTCGCGCAGCCGCTTCAGCAGCTCCAGCACCTGGTACTGGTGCGCGATGTCGAGGAACGACGTCGGCTCGTCGAGCAGCAGGTACGGCGTGCGCTGCGCGAGCACGACCGCGATCCACACCCGCTGCCGCTGCCCGCCGGACAGCTCCTGCACCGGACGGTCGGCGAGCCCGGCGACCCCGGCCGCGGTCAGCGCGCCGACCACCGCCGTCTCGTCCTCTTCCGACCACGACGACAGCAGCGACTGGTGCGGGAACCGGCCGCGCGCGACCAGCTGCCGGACGCGGACGTCCTCCGGCGCGGACGGATCCTGCGGCAGGAAGCCGAGTTCCCGCGCCAGCGCCTTCGCCGGATACGTCCCGACCGCGCGGCCGTCGAAGGTCACGCCGCCCTCGGACGGCCGGAGCAGCCGGACGAACGCGCGCAGCAATGTCGATTTGCCGCACGCGTTCGGGCCGACCACCGCGGTGAACGCGCGGTCGGGCACGTCGAGCCGCAACTGCGTCGACACGACGCGGTCGCCGTAGCGCAGGGTGAGGTCCCGCGCGGTCAAGCGGGCGGTCACTTCCGCCGCACCTCCTTGGTGAGCAGCCAGATCAGGTAGCAGCCGCCGATCGCCGTGCTGACCACGCCGACCGGCAGCGACACCGGGGCGAGCAGCATCTGCGCGGCGAGGTCCGCGCCGGCGAGCAGCACCGCGCCGGTCAGCGCGGCGGGCAGCAGCGGGATGCCGGGCGCGCGGGCGAGCCTGCGGCCGATCTGCGGGGCGGCGAGCGCGACGAACGCGATCGGCCCGGCCACCGCGGTGACCGTGGCTGTGCAGGCGACGCCGATCACGACCAGTTGCAACCGCAGGGGTTCGTGACGGACACCGGTCGTCACCGCGAGTTCCGTGCCGAGCGCCGCCTGGTGCAGTGCGGGCGCACGGGTCAGCAGCACCGCGAACAGCACAGCCAGCACGCCGAACGGCACGGCGACGTCGCTCCAGCCGATGCCGTTGAGCGAACCGGCACTCCAGCCGACCGCCGCAATCGCCACTTCCAGGTCGGCGCGCAGCACGATCCACGAGTTCAACGCGGTCAGCATCGCGTTGATCGCGATCCCGATGACGATCAGCCGCAACCCGGACCGGCTGCCGCCCATCGAAAGCAGGTAGACCGCGGCCGCGGTGACCAGTCCGCCGAGCACCGACGCGAACGTCAGCTGCGCCGGAGAACCGGACAGCACCGTCATCGCGATCAGCGCGCCGGTGTAGGCCCCGGAATCGAGGCCGATCACGTCCGGGCTGCCGAGCGGGTTCCTTGTGACGTTCTGGAAAATCGCTCCGGCCAGTCCGAGCGCGGCGCCGAACACGAGCCCGGCGGCCACGCGCGGCAGCCGCCATTCGCGGATCACCACGCCCGGCCCGCCGCCGGACCCGCCGAGCGCGGCGAACACCCGCGCCGGGCTCGCCCAGGCCGCGCCGTAACACAGCCCCAGCAACGCGAGACCGGCGAGAACGACGCCGAGCACGGCGACGAGGATGACCGTCCGGCGCTCGACCCGCAGCGAAACCCGCCCGCGGCGGAACACGAACGCGGTCACAGCGCGGCCGTCCCGTACTTGCGGACCGCCCAGATCAGCACCGGACCGCCGACGAACGCCGTCACGATCGCGACCGGCACCTCGCCGGTCGGCAGCAGCACGCGCGAGCCGATGTCCGACACCAGCAGCAGAATCGGGCCCAGCACCACCGCGAACGCGGTCAGCCACGGCACCGACGCACCCGCCGCGCGCCGCGCGAGATGCGGCACGATCAGCCCGACGAACAGAATCGGCCCGGCCACCGCGGTCGCCGCTCCGGCCAGCAAGGTGATCAGCAACAGCGTCACCGCGCGGATTCGAGCCACGCGCGCGCCGAGAGTGTGCGCGACAGTGTCGCCCAGCGCGAGCGCGTTCAGCTGACGGCTCAACAGAAACGCGGCGACCACGCTCACCGCGATCACGATCAGCGGCACTGTCAACGGAGCCTGTTCCCGTCCGGCCAGCGAACCGACCGCCCAGAACCGGTACCGGTCGAAAGTGTCCGGCAGCAGCAGCCGGAGCCCGAGCGAAACGCCGCTGAGCACGAAGGTCAGCGCGGTGCCGGTGAGCACCATCCGCAACGGCGACCGCCGGCCGACCGCGTACACCAGCAGGGTCGCCAGCACCGCGCCGAGCACCGCGAACAGCAGCTCCCCCGACTCGGAAACGGCGATGCCGAGCGCGGAACCGATCGTGATGGCGAACCCGGCCCCGGCGGTCACGCCGAGCACTCCGGGTTCGGCCAACGGGTTGCGCGACAGCACCTGGACGAGCACCCCGGCCACCGCGAGCGCCGCGCCGACGCCGACCGCCAGCAGCGCACGCGGCGCCCGGACGTCGCGCACCACCGCCTGATCGGCCGGGTCGCCGTGCCCGAAGATGGCCTTGAGCACCTCCGCCGGCGCGATGCCGTGCGCCCCGACGCCCACGCTGACCACGGCCACCGCCGCCAGCAGGACGACGGCGGCGGCCAGCAGCGCGGTCCGGCTGCGCGCGGTCACTTCTTCAGCAGCGGCGCGAACGCCTGGTCCACCGCGTCCAGCGTCTTCATCGCCGCCCGGTAGGTGGCCGCTTCGGTGTAGCGGAAGGCGAAGGTCTTGCCCGCCTTCACCGCCGGAAGTTCCTTCCACAGCGGCGAATCGAGCACGTACTTCACCGCGGGCGGCACCGAGCCGTCCGGCTTCACCGAGTAGGTGATCGCGTCCGCCTGCGCGAACGCCGTGGGCAGTTCCTCGATCGACGGGTACTCGCTGACGTCCTTCGAGCCGCCGCCCTTGACCTTCACCTGGCCGTAGTAGTTCGCGCCGAGGTCCTGTGCGATGTTGGTGCCCCAGGAATCCTTGAACTCGCGCTGGAAGTTGCCCTTCGCGACCTCGCCGTACGCGCCGATGTGCCCCAGTTTCAGCTGCGGCAGCACGGTTTTGTACTTGTCCGCGAGCTGCTTGGCCTTCGCCTCGTACTCCTGGCGCGCGGCGTCGAACCCGGCCAGCGCGCCCGCCGCGTCGGACTGCTTGCGCGAAAGCTCCCGCCACGCCGACGGCACCGACGGCCCGATCGCCACGACCGGCGCGATCTCCTGCAGCCGCTTGACGTCGATGTCCGCGAGCACCGGCTTCGGCACGCCGATCACGATCAGGTCCGGATCCGCCTGCGCGATGGCCTCGTAGTTCGTCTCGGCGGCCTGCTCGCCCGCGACCTTCGGCAGTTCGTCGTACTTCTTGCGGTCCTCGGCCGTCATCATCGGCAAGCCGCGCTTCCACGTCGAAATCCCGACGAGCGGCGCCTTCGCCTCGAGCAGCGCGGGGACGGCGTAGCCGGTCGCGATCACGCGCTTCGGCTTGACCGGGATCTTGATCTCGCCGTTGTCGGCGGCGAACGCGCGGGTCGGGGCGTCGCTCCCGCCGCTTTGCGCGTCACCGGAGCCGCAGCCGGCGACGACGGTGAGGGCGACCGCGAGCGCGGCGGCGGCGAGACGGGTCTTTCTGGTGACGGTCATGCGAGGGTCCTTGCTGTTCTGATGGATCAGTGATCGTGCTCGTCGTCGAAGTCGGCGACGCCGCGTTTCCAGTAGCCGGTCACGTCGCAGTCCTCGCGGGCGAGCCCGAGGTCGTCGCGCAGCCAGCGGCGCAACGGCTTGATCGCGCCCGCCTCTCCGGCGATCCAGGCGTAAAGCCGTTCGCCTTCGGGCACCCTGACTTCGCGCACGGCGTCGGCGAGAAGCTCGACGCTGCCGGGCGGATTGCCGGTGCCGCGGTACAGCCAGCGGACTTCGACGCCGTCCGGGGCGTCGAGGTCGATCTGCTCGCTCGCGTCGGCGACCTCGGCGAACGCCCAGCCCACCGCGGTCCGCGGCAGTTCCTCCAGCCAGCGCGCGAGCGCGGGCAGCGCCGTGATGTCGCCGGCGAGCAGGTAGCGGTCGTAGTTGTGCGGCACGATCAGCCCGCCCGGCGGACCGGCGACGTGCACGGCCTCGCCCGGCCGCACCGCCCGCGCCCAGTCCGAGCCGAGACCGCCGTCGTGCAGGGCGACGTCGAGGTCCAGCTCGCCGGACGCCGGGTCGTAGCGGCGGACGGTGTACTCGCGCGAAACCGGCGACGGCTTCGGCCAGCGGAGCATGTCCCCGTTCGCTTCGGGCAGCCGCAGCTGGCCGTCCGCGTCCGGGAAGAGGATCTTCACGTGCTCGTCCGGCGAATGCGCCTCGAACCCGGTCGTGCCCGGCCCGCCGAGGGTGACGCGCAGCAGCCCGGTGCCGACCGCGCTGGTCCGCACGACCTCCGCGCGCCGGATCCGGATGGGGTACGGCACTTTCTCGGCCTGACGGCCCGCGCGGACCTCCGCGATCCGGGCGGTGTGGCGGCGCCGGTGCTCGTCCCGGCTCACTGCGCGCCGCCGGTGAGCAGCTTCGTCCAGTGCCCGAGCCGCGGGTCCTCGGCGAGGTCGGCGAATTCCAGCTGCGCCGCGCCCGCGCCGCGCCACTTCTCGACCAGGCTCATGATCCGCATCGAATCGAGGCCGAGGTCGGCGAGGTCGGTGTCCGGGGTCAGCTCGTCGAGACCGCAGCCGAGCAATTCGGCGACGTCCGCGTTGACCTGGCCGGCAGTCAGTCCGGGGGTGCTCATCGAGGTGCTCCTGCGGGAATCGGCGCCGACAGCGCGGCGAGCGCGTCGGCGGTGGTGGTGACGACGCCGCAGCGTTGCGCGACGTACTCGCACGCCTGGTCGTGCCGGGAGCGGTCGAAGTCCGCGACCGCGTCGCTGATCAGGAACGGCCGGACGTCGCGCATGAACGCCTCGACCGCCGTGGTCTGACAGCCGATGTGCGCGTAGACACCGGTGATCAGCAGCTGGTCGCGGTCGCCGAGCTGCTCGCGGAAAGTGCTGCGCTGGAAGGCGCTGTAGCGCCATTTGTCCAGCACGGTGTCGCCCGGTCGCGGGGCCAGCTCGTCGACGATGTCGGCGGCGCGCGGGTCGTCGTCGATCACCGCGCCGATGCCGTCGCCCCAGAATTCGGTGAGCAGCCCGCGATCGGCGGCGGGCTGCTTGCCCGGCTGCGCGGTGTAGAACACCGGAATGCCGTGGCTGCGCGCCTTCTCGGCGAGCTCCGCGATGTTCGCGATCATCTCCGGAATCGGCGAACCCTCATACGGGGCGAGGAAATACCGCTGGACGTCGTGCACGAGCAGGGCCGACCGCGCCGGGTCGGGCCGCCAGCCGACCCGCCCCGCGGGCAGGTCCGCCGCGCTCGGCAGCGGGTACGCCCGGATTTTCGGCAGGGACACGCCTCACCTCTCCTTCGCCAGGGCGGCCAGCGCCGCCCGCAGTTCGCGTTTGCTGGTCTTGCCCACGCCGGTGACCGGGAACTCCCCGACCACCTCCACCAGATCCGGCACCTTGAACGCGGCGATCCCGCGTCCGCGCATGAACCGGCGCAGTTCCGCCGCGCTCGGCTGGTTTCCTTCCACCGGAACGACATACGCGCAGGTCCGCTCGCCGAGGTACTCGTCCGGCACCGCGACGACGGCCGCGTCGAGCACGCCCGGATGCGCCATCAGGTGGTTCTCGACCTCTTCCGCCGCGACCTTCTCTCCGCCGCGATTGATCTGCTCCTTCGCCCGCCCGACGACCTCGAGATGCCCGGATTCCCGTTGCCGCACCAAATCGCCAGTGCGGTAGAAGCCGTCCTCGGTGAACGCGGTCTTGTTGTGCTCGTCCGCGTTGTAGTACCCGCGAATCGTGTACGGCCCGCGCGTGAGCAGCGCACCGATTTCGCCGGGCTCGACTACGCGGTCCGACTTCGCCAGCGGATCGTCCGGATTCACGACGCGCACCTCGTCGTCCGGCGAGATCGGCCGCCCCTGGGTGCTCAGGACGAGGTCGTCGGGATCGTCCAGCCGGGTGTAACAGACCAGCCCCTCGGCCATGCCGAACACCTGCTGCAACTGACATCCCAGCGCCGGACCGATCCGTTCGGCGAGTTCCCGGCCGCATTTCGCGCCGCCGACGAGCAGAACCTCCAAAGAGGACAGATCCCGCCCGGTCCGCGCGGCTGCCTGCACCCAAGCCGCCGCCAGCGGCGGAACCACCCCGCTGATGGTGACCCCTTCGGCCTCGATCAGCCGAAACGCGGTGTCGGCGTCCGGCCGCGGCGCCATCACCGTCGCCGCGCCCGCGTGCAGCGCGCCGAGCAGCCCCGGCGAGCTGAGCGGGAAATTATGCGCGACGGGCAGGGCCGCGAGATACACGCTTTCCTTCTTGAGTCCGCAGATCCGCGCGCTTTCCCTTACGCTGTAAAGGTAATCGTCGTGAGTACGCGGAATCAGCTTCGGCAACCCCGTGCTTCCGCCGGACAGCTGCAGAAACGCCATCCCCTCCGGATCCGGCTCCGGCAGCTCGCACGGTTCGGTCGCCGCCAGCTCCGCGAACTCCGGCTCGCCGACGACGAAGACTTTCCCCTTGGCAACCTCCCGCGCCATCTTCGCGTGATTGTGCCCAGCGTGCTCTCCGACGGTGATAATCGCCTGTGCTTCGCTCTGCTCCACGAAGTGCCGCAACTCGCTGTCGCGATGCGCGGGCAACGCGAACACCGGCACCGCACCGGCCCGCCACAGTCCAAAAACGACAGACACGAACTCCGGAACGTTCGGCAACTGCACGACGACCCGGTCGCCCTGCTTGATCCCGCCGGCGACGAACCCAGCCGCCAACCGATGCGCCCGCTCGTCCAGTTCGGCGAACGTCCACCGCTGATCCTCGCCGACCACGGCCGTCCGGTCCGCATACGCTTCTTTGAGCGACGTCAGCAACGCCCCGAACGTCTGCCCCCGCCAATACCCGCTGGCCCGATACCTGGCCGCGGTTTCTTCCGGCCACAGGTTCACGCGACCCCCTCCGCGCCCAGCGCACGCAGCAGCGTCCCGAACTTCGCACTGGTCTCGGCCAATTCCGCCGCCGGATCAGACCCAGCGACGACACCGGCCCCCGCGAACAGCCGCGCCGTCTTGTCGGACACCTCCGCACACCGGATCGTGACCACCCATTCGCCGTCCCCCGCGAGGTCGGTCCACCCGACCAGCCCCGCGTAGTACCCGCGATCCTCGGGTTCCAGTCGCGCGATCGTGTCGCGCGCGAGATCGACCGGCACCCCGCACACCGCAGGCGTCGGATGCAAGGCTTCAGCCAACTCCAACGACGACGGCCCACCCGGCCCCACCTGACCGGTGATCCGGGTCGAAAGGTGCCACATCGTAGGCGTGCCAATCACTTCCGGCTCTTGCGGAACTTCCAGCTCAGTGCAGTAACGCCCCAGCACCTCCGCGACCTGCGCGGCGACGAGGGCGTGTTCGTTGAGGTCCTTTTCGGACACTCTCAACTCGGCAATCGCCTGTGCGTCCTGGACCGGGTCCCCCGTCCGCCTCCGCGACCCAGCGAGCGGATTCGCGGTCACGACGTCGCCCTCGCGAGACACCAGCAACTCCGGACTAGCCCCGACGAGCGTCCGCGGCGCCGGATCCCCCGGGGCGCTGACGTCAACGGCGAACGCGTGCGCCGCGGGGTCGGCCACGACGAGGTTGCGGAGCAGCCGCTGGACGGAAACGCCCTGCTGGCCCACGAGATCCAGCGCCCGGGCAAGGACGACCTTCTCGAGTTCCCCGTCGGTGATGAGCTCGACGGCCCGACGGACACTTTCGGCGTAAACCTCGGGGGCCGGTTGAGGGACTACGGTCCAGGAGGGTTGCGCCGAGAACCCGCTCGGCTCCCCGCGATCGCCCTCAGCGGAGACCCCGCCAGCCAGTTCCGCGCGACTGCCCACGCCTGAAACCCCGTCGGCCAGCTCCGCACGACCACCCACACCCGGATCCGCGCCAGCCAACTCGGCACGACCGCCCACGCCTGAAACCCCGCCAGCCAACTCCGCACGACCGGCCACGCCTGAATCCGCGCCAGCCAACTCCGCACGACCATCCACGCCCGAAGCCCCACTCGCCGCGTTGCCCGGCGCCTTGGCCCGGCGCACCACCGCGGGCACGATCAAACTGCTCCCGGAATCCGGCCGAAACCCGATCGCTCCCACCACAACCGGATGGGCAACCCCCGCCAGCACAGCGGCTTCCAACGCCTCAGCGGCAGCCGCGGCCCGGTTGCCGGGTGTGCCGCGGACGCACGAGTGCACCCCGTCGGCGAGCAGCACCCCGCGGGCCGACGAGTAGTAGAACGACCCCGGCAGGTACGCGGCCAGGAGATCCGCCGCCCGGTGGACCGGCCGCGGACGGGCCGGAGCAGGTGAGGACACGAGGTGAATTCCCTTTCGCACACGCGCAGGCGGCCGAGCCGCCCGTCTGTTCCTTGGACAAGGTCCAGACCTTGACTGTTCGGTTAGCCTAACCTAATGGACGCTACCGTATCCGGACGAAAAGGAAAAGCCGCCCGGCGGGTCAACCCGGGTCACGCACGCAGCGTGGCCCCGCCGTCGACGTAGAGGTTCTGCATGGTGATGTGCCGCGCCCGGTCGGACGCGAGGAACAACACAGCGTCCGCGATATCGGCCGGGTCGGCGATCCGCCCGAGCGGAATCCCGACGCGGAATTCCTCGGGATTCCCCGCGATCACACGGGCTTCGCCGGAGTCGTCCGTCCACAGTAGACGTTGCATGTCGGTATCCGTCGACCCCGGCGAGACGATATTGCACCGAATCCCCGAGCCGGCGAGCTCCAGCCCGAGACAGCGGGTGAGCATGGTCGCCGCCGCCTTCGAAGCCGCATAAGCCGCCATCCCGGTCCGCGGGACACCAGCCGCATTCGAGCCCACGGTGACAAGCGCCCCACTCCCCCGCGGCTGCATCCGCCGGGAGATCTCGCGCAGCACAGTGAAAACCCCCGTCGAGTTGACCGCGAAGGTCGCCGCCCAATCCTCGTCGCTGGTCTCGCTGACGCTTCCAGGCCGCAACACCCCCGCGACAGACACCCCGATCCCGATCGGCCCCAACTCCCGCTCGACATCCGCGACAACCCGCGCAACCGCTGCCGGATCCCCCACATCCGCCACGAACGGCACCACCCGCCCGCCTCGGCCCCCGACCGGCGGCCCGGCACCCGCCTCCGCACAAGCCCGCGCCGCATCGGCCGTTATCTGCGCAGCATCGCCGTCCGCACGCTCCGACACGACCTCGGCCGCAAGGCTCCCCGAGACATCGCCGCCTACGGACGTCCCCGCCAGAACATGCCCGGAAAGTCGCTCAACATCACGCTCCTCCGGTGCATGCCCGGATAATCGCTCAACGTCACACCCCTCCGGTGCATGCCCGGATAATCGCTCAACACCACGCCCCTCCGGTGCACCCGCCGCCAGAGAACCCGGCGCAGCGTCGCCAAGCGCTCCACCGTTCGAAGCATTCCCGGCATCCGCCCGAGCCCGCCCCGCGCCGTAGTCACGCGCGGCAACCTCCCGCAACCCCTCCTCGTCAATGTCGACCGCGGCCACCACGGCACCGGCGCGGGCAAGCGCCTCCACGACGGCCGCGCCGATCCCGCGCGCACCGCCGGTGACCAGCGCGACCCGCCCCTCGATCCCGGCTTCCGCGTCCCGCGTCACCGCGCACCTCACCCTCCGTCGCCGACTGATTAGGCAAACCTAACCTAATCGAGTGAGCGACGGCCAGGGTGATCCCGCCCACCCCCGGCTCAGCGGCCGGGCGCGAAATTCCGCAGCCGCAAGCTGTTGGCCACCACCAGCACCGACGACAGCGACATCGCGGCCCCCGCGATCAGCGGATTCAGCAGCCCGCACGCGGCGAGCGGCAACGCGGCCACGTTGTACCCGAACGCCCAGACGAGATTGCCGCGGATAGTGCGCAATGTCCGCTGAGCGAGACGGATCGCGTCCGGCAGCACCGACAGATCGTCGCGGACCAGGATGATGTCGGCCGACCGCAAGGCCAGATCGGTTCCCTCCGCGACGGCCAGCCCGAGATCCGCGGTCGCCAGCGCCGGAGCATCGTTCACTCCGTCGCCGACCATCGCTACCCGATGTCCCTTGCGCTGCAACGCGGACACCGCCGCCGCCTTCTCGCTGGGCAAAACCCCGGCGAGCACCTCGGGGATCCCGACCTCCGCCGCGACCGCCTGCGCCGTCGCCTCGTTATCGCCGGTCAGCAGCACCGTTTTCAATCCCAGCCGATGCAACTGCGTGACCGCCGCCCGCGCCGACGGCTTCACCTCGTCCCGCACTACGAGCATGCCCGCGACCTCGCCGGCCTTCGACACGAGCACGACCGTCGCCCCGCCCGCCTCCGCCGACGCCACTTCAGCCTCGACCTCAGGGCCAACCGAAACCCCTTCGCCGACCAGCAACTTCGGCCGCCCGACCACGACTGCCGTTCCCTCGACGACACCACGCGCACCCAGCCCCGGCAAGGCCTCGAACTGCGCTGCGGCCGGAAGCGCCTCCGGCCCACCAGCGACAATCGCTGCCGCAATCGGATGTTCCGACGAAGCTTCCACCGCGGCCGCGAGACGAAGCGCTTCCGTCGACGAAAACGACCCGAACGCCCTGGTCTCGGCGAGAGTCATCCGTCCCTCGGTCACCGTGCCGGTCTTGTCCAGCACGACGGTGTCGACCGTGCGACTCGCCTCGAGCGCGTCCGGCCCCTTCACCAGGATCCCGAGCTGCGCGCCCCGCCCGACGCCGACCATCAACGCCGTCGGCGTCGCAAGCCCCAACGCACACGGGCACGCGATGATCAGCACGGACACCGCCGCCCCGAACGCGTCCCGCACCGGGTGCCCGCTGAGCAACCACCCCGCCAGCGTGAGCACGGCGAGCGCCGAAACCACCGGGACGAACACCGCGCACACCCGGTCGGCCAGCCGCTGCACCGCCGCCTTCCGCTCCTGCGCCCGCTCGGCCAGCGCGCTCATCTGCGCCAGCTGCGACCGCGCCCCGACTGCCTCCGCACGCACCACCAGCCGGCCGTTCAGGTTGATGCTCCCGCCGATCACCCGGTTTCCCGGCCCGACCTCCGCCGGCACCGGTTCTCCCGTGATGGCAGTGACGTCCACTGTGGACAAACCGCTGTCGACAGTTCCGTCAGCGGCGATCTTCTCCCCCGGCCGCACCACGAACCGGTCGCCGACCGCCAGTTCGCCGATTCCGACCAGCACTTCGCCGTCCGCGCGCAGAATCCGCACGTCCTTCGCCGCCAGCGCGTCCAGCGCCCCGAGAAGGTCCGCCGCGCCACGCCGGGACCGCGCCTCGAAGTACCTGCCAGCGAGCAAGAACGTCGTCACGCCTGCCGCGACATCGAGGTACACCGAATCCGCGCCCGGCGCGGTCGCGCCGAACCCGATCCAGTAGCCCGCCTCGCTGCCTGATCCGACCAGCACCGAAGCGGCCGACCACAGGTAGGACGCCAACACCCCCAAGGAAACGAGAGTGTCCATACTGGACGATCGGTGCCGCAGATTGCGCAGCGCGGCACGGTGGAACGGGGCCGCCGACCAGAACACGACCGGCGTCGCGAGCAGCAAGCACACCAGCTCCCACAACGGGAACCGCAACGACGGCACGAGCGCGAGCGTGATCGACAGGTTTCCCAGCGGGACAGCCAGCACCGCGGCCACGATCAGCCGACGGCGCAGATCGCGAACCCGCGCGTCGCGGTTTTCCGGGCTCGTTTCGCCGCGGACAGTCGCGGTGTAGCCCGCCCGCTCGATCGTCGCGACCAGCGAGGCGGGATCGAGGTCAGGTGGATAGTGGACGGTCGCGCGTTCGGTCGCGTAGTTCACCGTGGCGCGGACGCCGTCGAGCTTGCCGAGGGAACGCTCGACGCGCGCCGCGCAAGCGGCACAGGTCATCCCGCCGACGGCGAGATCGAGGTGACGGGTCGGGGTCGCCGCGGGGGCAGCGGTCTGCGTGGACATGGTTCTCCGAATTCCAGGACGGGCACGAAAGCGGTGGCAGTGCCGACGCCGAAAGGCGGACTGATTTCCATAGTACGCCTGGTTTTCCGCCGCCACTCCTTCGGGTGACTTGGGAACCTTTCGACCCTCCCCGACGACTATCCAGATGGTGGCAGTGCCCGGCCCGACCCGATCAGACAGGAGCGAAGATGTCCGAAACCTTTGCCGCATCAGGAGATCTGCGGCACGTGACCACGTTCTGCGGCAACTGCGACTGCGGCTGCCCGGAGCTGTTCCTCGACGACGCCGCCCCGGCGGAGCGTCGCGTCGTCTTGACCGACGACTTCGGGCAACGCGTGCAGATGAGCTTGGCACAGCTGAAAGTTCTCGTCGAAGACGTCAAGGACGGAGCCTTGGACAAGGTGGTGACTGCCGTGGTTTAGCGACAGAATCGTTGCGATGCCCGGAGATCGTGGCTTCCCGAGGTGGGACGCGATCTGCGGACTGCCAGATTTCAGCGTGCGGCGGGCCGATGCCGGTCGAGCGAAACTCAGGAGTGATCGACCTGATTCGCTGAGGCAGGCATCGGGCCGCGGCTACTGCCTTCTGGCCGCCAGGTTGGCGAGCATCGCGTTGTAGGCGGCGAAATCGTCGTCGTCGCCTTGGTCGAAGCGACGGTCCAGACGCGCGGCTTCGCGGTCGTCGTGGCGGCCCCACTGCACCAGCAGCGCCACGACGACCACGATCATCGGGATTTCCCCGGTGGCCCAGGCGATTCCGCCGCCAAGACGTTGGTCAGAGAGGAGGTCAGGCATCCACGGCAGGGACAGGTACCGGTAGAACGTCTCGGCGATCACCGTCTGCTTGTTCATCAGGATCACGCCGAAGAACGCGTGGAACGGCATCACCGCGAACATCATGCCGAGCCGCGCCAGATGCGGCAACGAGCGCGGCGGGCGGTCGACGCCGATCACCAGCCAGAAGAAGACGTAGCCGGACACGAGGAAATGGAGGTTCATCAGCTGGTGCGCCCAGTGGTAGCGCATCGCCTCGCCGAACAGGCCCGAAAAGTACAGCGCGTAGTACGAGCCGACGAACACCACTGACGCCACCAGCGGGTGTGCGACCAGGCGTGTGAACCGCGAATGCAGCAGGGCCACCAGCCACTCGCGCGGACCGTCCGGTCCTTTGCCCGCCACCGGCAAAGCGCGCAGTGCGAGGGTCACCGGGCCGCCGAGCACGAGCAGCACCGGGGCGAGCATGGCCAGCGTCATGTGGATGACCATGTGCAGGCTGAAGGTTCCGGACGAGTACTTGCCCAGGCCGGACGACGTCGCGATCAGCACCGTCGCCCAGCCGCAGGTCCACGCCCAGAACCGGCCGCGCGGCCAGTGGTCGCCGCGAGTGCGGAGACGCCGCGCCCCGACCGCGTAGGCCACGACGGCGAGCACTGCCAGGACGCCGAGCAGCAAGTCCGGACGCCAATCGAGAAAGAGCCGGGCGAATGTCGGAGGGTCAGGCAGGTCGTAGCCGAGCACGGTCTCGCCGACGGTCGCCGGATCGTCCACGAACGCCGGTGGCACCAGACGCGCCAGCCCAGCCGAGACGCCCATTGCCCCAGCCAGCACCACGACCTCAGACACGAGAGCCGCTTTCCCGCCACCCCAACGACGGCGCGTGACGGCGATCAGCACCGCCAGCACCACCGTGACCACGACCTTTATCCCAAGGAGAAAGCCATAGCCAGTAATTAATCCAGCCGGACGGGCCAGCGCGAGACCGTCGACTATTCCGGACGCGGCGAGTACGACGAGACAACAGGTCGCTAACCGTCGATATCGACGCAGCGCGACTTCTCGTACCGAGCCCGAACGTCGGACGTGGACCAGCAGCGCAACGAGGGTGCCAGTCCACAGCGCCGCCGCGATCACGTGCCACACCAAGGCATTCGTGGCCAGGTCGTGCCACGCGCCGATGGAAACGTGCCCGGCGATCGCCCGCGGCAGCAGCCCGACGATGGCCAGGCCTAGCCACCACACCGTGGTGCGCCAGGTCAACGTGCGCCAAACGCCGATCGCTACGACCGTCGCCACCGCCAGGACGCAGAGCCAGGCTTTGGGTTCCTCCATGGCGTCGACGAGGACGGCGAGGTTCGCCAGGTGCAACGCCTCGGAGACCGATCGCCCGGACGCGTCAGCGGCGTCGAACGGCACCAGCATCGCGGCAGCGAGCGCCCAGACGACCGCGGCGCCCGCTGCTGTGCGGGTCGCTGCGTAACCGTCCGGGGAGAGCCGTCCCGATTCGCCCGGCGGGCTCAGAAACGCCGCGAATGCCAGCGCGCCGACGCAGACCACCCCGGCCGCGTCGGCGATCAACCGGAGCAAGGAGGTGCCGAAGGACGTCAACGGGCCGGGAGCCGGGTTGCCGAGAGCGGCATAGACATCGCCCGCCGCGGCGACCACCGCCACGACGGCCACGGCGGCAAACCCCGCGGCGGCAAGCAAACCCCGCCGGTGCGGGGCCGGAATAGTGCGCACAGCAGAATAGTCGGGCGGAGACGGCCGCGAGTTCCCGCGACCTGCGTCACGGCCGGATCCCACGGCGGGCCCTACCAGGCTGCCGGAACGACGGCTCGGCTCGGCTCGGCTCGGCTCGGCTCGGCTCGGCTCGGCTCGGCTCGGCTCGGCTCGGCTCGGCTCGGCTCGGCTCGGCTCGGCTCGGCTCGGCTCGGCTCGGCTCGGCTCGGGAAAGCGAAGCCGATCACCTAGCCCGGCAATCCGCCACCGTCCACTCCAGACGATCGCCGTCGAGCGACCGGCCCGCCGCCGTCGTCCGATACGACCAGCCGTCCACCCCGCTTTGGCTCTGACTCGAGCAGCGACCCGCCCGGTAACCAAGGCGATCCGCCTGCTACCGGACGGCCGACCCACTCGCCGACAGCCGAGCAGATCCGGCCCGCTACCAAGCAACCCACGCCAACACCCAAGCGGCAGAACGGAACGACCCGCATCACATAGCGGTGTCGCTCTCCTCCTGCGCGCGCAGCAAATCATCACGGGCGCGGGACACCCGGGAACGCACCGTGCCGACCGGGCAGCCGCACACCTCGGCCGCTTCCGCGTAGGAAAGGCCCAGGAATTGGGTCAGCACCAGGGCTTCGCGGCGGTCCTCGTCGAGAGTGTCGAGCAGGAGGCCCAATTCGATGAGGTCCTCGAAACCCGCCGTGCGCGTCCGGGCCGATTGTTCTTCGGCGGCGCGCTGCCAGTCGGCCGTCGTGGATTCGCGGGGGCGGACCGAGCGCGCGCGGATGCGGTCGACGACCACCCGGCGGGCGATGGACAGCAGCCACGTCCGCGACGACGACCGGCCCGCGAAGCGCGGCAGGGAGCCGAACGCGCGCAGGTACGTTTCCTGGGTGAGGTCGTCCGCGTCGGCCGGGCTGGTGCGGTGGGCCAGGAACCGCCACGCGTCGGCTTGCGTCGCGCGGATCCAGGCTTCCAATGCGGCCTGGTCACCGCGGCCCGCGGCGAGGGCCAGCGCGGTGATCCGCTCGTCGTCGTTGTCGCGGCCGGTGGACACGGATGTCACGGTAGTCCATGCCGTCCGGCGGCGGCGCCACGACCAGGTGCCGGGAAAATCGCCGAACCCGCCGGGAACTCAGGCGCGCGTCCGAGCGACTATGACAGACGTGAGCTGTGAAATCTTCCGCGAAGCGCTGTCCGCGCGACTCGACGGCGAAGCGGGCCCGCTGCCCGAACCGCAGGTCGACCAGCACCTCGAGACTTGCGCGTCGTGCCGGAGCTGGTACGAAAGAAGCGCGACGCTGCGCCGCACGATGTTGGTCCGCAGCGCGCCCGAGGTGCCCGACCTCACCGACCGGATCCTCGCCGAAACCCCGGCCCCGCCCCGGGAAAAATGGGGGCTGCGGGTCGCGCTGGGACTGGTCGGGCTGGTCCAGTGCGGGCTGGCGTTCGCACAACTGCTGGGCATGGACCACGCCCACGGCGGTTTCATGGAAGGCCACCTCATCAACGAAAGCGCGGCCTGGAACCTCGCGGTCGGCGTCGGACTGCTGTGGGCCGCCCTGCGAACCCGCGCGGCGGCCGGGCAACTGCCGATGATCACCGGCTTCGTGATCGTCCTCGCCGTGCTCACGACCAGCGACCTGATCGGCGACCGGGTGACCGTCGCCCGGGTGCTGTCGCACGTCTTCCTCGTCGTCGGGCTGGCACTGCTCTACGCGGTCCACCGCCAGCACCGCCTCCGGCACCAGCCGGGCCCGGACCTCGCCGACACCGCCAACGACCCGGACCAGACCGCCGTGACCACCCACGGCGCGCTCGCTCTGGTCCGCCCGCACCCGAAACGCGGCCGCGATTCCCAACGCCCGACCGGACGGCACCGCGCCGCCTGACGCCCGTCCCCGCTCGCGCGTTCCGGCCAAGCAGCTCACCCCGGCCGGACACGCGAGCAAGGAATCTCGCCGCGACGCGAACCGCACGCCAGCAGCGCCCGGGCGGACGATTGCTCGTTCGCGACACCCAGCCGACGCGGCCCGCGGCCCGCGGTTCGCGGTTCGCGGTTCGCGGTTCGCAGCCCGCGGCTCGCGGTTCGCAGCCCGCGGCTCGCGGCCTGCGGCTCACGGTTCGCGGCTCACGGCTCACGGCTCACGGCTCACGGCTCACGGCTCACGGCTCACGGCTCACGGCTCAGATCATCGCGACCGCCATCACCGCCATGCCCAAGCTCATCACGCCCTCCATCGCCAGCCCGACCTCCCGCCGTCCAGGCCGGGCAACCGTCCGGGCGCGATCGATCGCCCGGGCCAGCCACGCGACCCCGGCCACCAGAAAGACCACCGCCAGCACAGCCGCGACCGCCACCACGTGCGCGGGCGCGTGTCCAGTCATCGTCATGCCCGCGTCGCCCATGTCCATCCCGGCGTGCTCGCCGCCCATCGCCGTCGCGGACATCGTCATTCCCGCCATCGCCGACGGCATCACGAACGCCATCCACGCCATCCCGGCCATCATCAGCGCGTGGTGCGCTCCCGGCAGCCGTCCGTGCCCCATGCCCAGCGCCGCGCTCACCGCGAACCATCCGGCCGCCGCCGCGAACAGCACGACCTGCGGCATTCGGGCGAAAGTCATCGTCGCGGGCCAAGCCATCGTCACCATCCCGACGCACATCGCCGCGTGCAGCGCGTCCGCCACTCGTCCGCTGACGCCGGGACGCCGCGCGCATCGGTACAGGCAGAACGCCCCGGCCGCCGCGAACAGCAGCGTGAGGATCCAGCGCAAACCCGCTTCGGCGATCATCGCGCGACCTCCCGGCGCAAGCCCAGCAGGCAGTCCACGGCCAGGAATCCCACCAGCGACACCCCGAACACCGGCAGGAACCACCCCACGACCGCCACCACGACCAGCACCGGAGCCAGCACTCGCCCGGGGATCCGCCGCCACGCGCCGCGCATCGGCAACCGGCCGAATCGAGCCCGGCCACGCCGCCACCCGTAATCCTTCGGCGATCGGTCCAAGCCGCCCGACTCGCCGGAACGTCCCCCACCGCGCAACCAGCCGCCCGCCGCCGATCGCCCGGAGCGGCCCCGCAGCCACCACATCCGGTACCCCCACCCCACAACACAAACCAACGCCGCCCCCAGCACGGTCAGCACAATCTGGTTCGCGACCCCGAACAGCAGCCCCATGTGCGCGTCAATCCCCCATCGGCTCAGCTTCGCGGCGAGCGGATAATCAGCGAACCTCAGCGTCCCAGCAACAACGCCCGTACCGGGATCAACAGCCATCGAGTCCTGTTTGGACGGCCAGCCCCGCCCGATCTGCTGCACCACGTAGCCACCCGCGGAAGGCGGCCGGATCTCCACCGGGTCGGACAATCCGGCCCGCACGGTCGCGTCGCGAACCGCCTGCCAGCCGACGTCGCCGGGAGACCGAGAAGCAGACGAAACCGACGGCGTAGTCCAGTCCAAAGAGGACCGCAGGTCGGTGATGTTCGCGCCCGCATGAAGGGACCACGTCAACCCGGTGGCGGAGAGGAACAACAGCCCCGCAGCGATCCACAGCCCTGCCGAGCCATGCCAAGAACGCAGCCGACGCCGTCCAGGCTTGCCGCCGGAAGGCAGCAGCACAGCACGCAAACGTCGACGACGGCCCAGCCACAAAGCCAACCCGGCGAGGGTGATCACCCACAGCCAACTCGCCGCCAGCTCGCTGTACAACCGGCCGAAATCGCCGAGATGCAGGCTGCGGTGGAGAGTGTCGATCCAGCCCCGCACCGGCATCGCCTGCCCGGAACCGTAGGTTTCCAGCGCGCCGCGAACCGCGCCGTCATGCGGATTGACGAACACGGTGTACCGATAACTCGGCGCAAGACCCGGACGGTCGAAGATCACCTGGGTGGTGTCAGTCGCGGACGGTGCCGGGCGGACGCCGATGACCTTTCCGTCCGGCACCTGCCCGCGCGCGACGAGAACCTGTTGGTCCAGCGAGACCGCGCCAGCGGCGTCCGGGACGTGCAACTCCCGCGAGTAGACAGCCTGCTCCAGCTGCGGCGTCCACACGTACGCGATCCCGGTCAGCGCAGCGACCAGCAGGAACGGTCCGACGAACACTCCGGCGTAGAAGTGCAGCCGCAACACGAGCGGACGCAGCGCCGCCCATCCGGTCGCCGGTTCTCGTTCGGTGCGTGGCGCGTCGTCTGTGCCGATGGCCATCCTGCTCCCTTCGCGTGGTCCGCCTCCTGAGGAGTCGGGCGAACGGGGCAGTCGGTTCCCGGCCGGGGAGAACGCCCGATCGGGTGTCTCGCGCGGGCGGGCCATTGCTTCTGACACTGGGTGACAGTATTGTCGCCGTCACATTCGACACCAAGTGTCAAATATCGCCGAGCGGGACAAGGGAGTCACGATGAGCGAGACGACAGCCGCAGCCGAGACGCGGGCCGAAGAGGTCGTAGCCGACGAATTGCTCGTCGAGGAGGTCTCGATCGACGGAATGTGCGGTGTCTACTGACCGCGACGCCGCGGCGTTCGATCTGGACGGTGCTTGGGAACTGGACAGCCGGGTCTCCATCCGGCCGGAGCGGTTCGGCGCGCTGCTGTACCACTTCGGCACCCGCCGGCTGTCCTTTCTCAAGAGCCGCACCATGCTCGCCGCGGTCCAGGCGCTGACCGACCACCCCTCCGCCCGCGCCGCCTGCGCACGGGCCGGGGTCGCGCAGGCGGAACTGCCCCGCTACCGCGCCGCCCTCGCCGCGCTCGCGGCGTCGGACATGATCCATCCGAGGAGCGTGTGATGCCGCTTGTCGACGAATTCCAGTTCGGGCTCGACGCGCCGATCTGCCTCACCTGGGAACTCACCTACGCCTGCAATCTCTCCTGCGTGCACTGCCTTTCCTCGTCCGGCCGCCGCGACCCGCGCGAGCTGAGCACCGCCGAGTGCAAGGCGCTGATCGACGAGTTCGAGCGCATGCAGGTGTTCTACGTGAACATCGGCGGCGGCGAACCGACCGTCCGGCCCGATTTCTGGGAGCTGGTCGACTACGCGACCGAGCACCACGTCGGCGTCAAGTTCTCCACCAACGGCATCAAGATCACCGAGGACGTCGCGAAACGGCTCGCCGGCAGCGACTACGTCGACGTCCAGATCTCCCTCGACGGCGCCACCGAGGAGGTCAACGACCACGTCCGCGGCCCCGGCTCCTACCGCACCGCCGTCCGGGCGATGGAGAACCTTTCCGCCGCGGGGTTCGGGAACTTCAAGATTTCTGTCGTGGTGACCCGGCAGAATGCGGGGCAGCTCGACGACTTCAAAGCCATTGCCGACCGCTACGGCGCCCAGCTGCGGCTCACCCGGCTCCGCCCGTCCGGCCGCGGCGCGGACGTCTGGGACGAGCTGCACCCCACCGCCGCCCAGCAACGGGAACTGTACGAGTGGCTGGTGAAGCATGGTGAAAACGTGCTCACCGGCGATTCGTTCTTCCACCTGGCGGGCTACGGCGACGGCGGACTGCCCGGGCTCAACCTGTGCGGGGCGGGCCGGGTGGTGTGCCTGGTCGACCCGGTCGGCGACGTCTACGCGTGCCCGTTCGCCATCCACGACACCTTCCTCGCCGGAAACACCCGCGGCGAAGGCGGATTCACCCGGGTGTGGCGGGAATCCGAGCTGTTCGCCGAACTGCGCAGCCCGCAGAGCGGCGGGGCCTGCACGTCGTGTTCGGCGTTCGACGCCTGCCGCGGCGGGTGCATGGCGGCGAAGTTCTTCACCGGGCTGCCGCTCGACGGTCCGGACCCGGAATGCGTGCGCGGCCACGGCGAACGCGCGCTGGCCGGGGTCGCCGCGGGCAGCGTGCCGAAACCGTCGCTGGACCATTCGCACCGCACACGCAAGCGCGAACCCGTGCCGGTGACCATCGGCATGCGCCGTCCGCCGGACCGGGCCTGCGACGAAAATCCGCTCGCCGGTTTCGCACCGGGGCCGGGCCGCTGAGATGCGCTTGGCTGACCTGTCGTCGCCGGACGTCGCCGAACACGCGGCGTCCGGCGCGATCCTCGCCGTGCCGCTCGGCGCCACCGAGCAGCACGGCCCGCACCTGCCGCTGAGCACGGACACCGACATCGCGACGGCGTTGTGCGACCGGCTCGCCGCGGAACGACCGGACGTGCTGGTCGCGCCGGCCGTGCCGTACGGATCGAGCGGCGAACACGCCGGGTTCGCCGGGACGCTCTCGATCGGGCAAGCGGCCACGGAACTCCTGCTCGTGGAACTGGGCCGGTCGGCCTGCGAAACGTTCCGGCGGCTGCTTTTCGTGTCCGCGCACGGAGGAAACGCGGCGTCGGTGACTCGCGCGGTCGCGATCTTGCGCACCGAATCGCGGGACGTCTCGATGTTCGAGCCTCGCTGGCAGGGCGATCCGCACGCCGGACGGCCGGAAACCGCTCTGCAGCTGGCACTTCGTCCGGATGCGGTGCAGATGGCGAAAGCGGTACCGGGCGATAATCGTCCGCTGGGCGAGTTGCTCCCGGTTCTGCGCAACGGCGGCGTGCTGGCCGTGACCGAAACCGGAATCCTCGGCGATCCCACCGGAGCCACCGCGGACGAAGGCCGGGATCTCCTCGACGTCCTCGCCGCGCAGTTGCGAGCGCACGTTCACGACTGGACCTCCGTGGTGACGCCGTGAAAGTCGCCCTCGTGACCGGCGCGGCGCGCGGCATCGGCGCAGCCACCGCGGCAAAGCTGGCCGAACAGGGCTGGGCAGTGCTCGCGGTCGACGCCGCCGAAGACAACCCCGTCCTCCCCTACCCGATGGGCACCGCCGAAGAACTGTCCACAGTGGTCGACATGATCCGGGAAGACGGCGGTACGGCGGAGGAATTCCGTGCGGACGTCCGCGACCGTGCGCAACTGGCCGCAGCAGTCGCGGAAGCAGAACAACGCTGGGGCGGGCTCGACGCGGCCATCGCGGCGGCAGGAGTGATCGCGGGCGGAGTGCCGCTGTGGGAAATGCCGCCGGAGCAGGAAGACGCTGTGCTCGACGTCAACCTTCGCGGTGTCCTCAACCTCGCCCACGTGGCGATTCCCGCGATGCTGCGGTGTCCGAAACCGCGCGCCGGACGGTTCCTTGCCGTCGCGTCCGCCGCCGCGACGCGCGGGCTGCCGACACTCGCCGCGTACTGCGCGGCGAAAGCGGGGGTCGCCGGGCTGATTCGCGCGCTGGGCACGGAATTGGGCGACTCCGGCGTCACCGCGAACGCCGTCAGCCCGGGCTCGACCGACACGCCGATCCTCGCAGAGAGCGCCCGGCTGTACGACCTTCCGGCGACGCAAACGTTTGCCGCGCAACAACCTCAGCAGCGGCTGCTCGATCCCGCCGAAGTCGCCGCCGTCCTGGCCTTCCTCGCCGGGCCGGAAAGCAGCGCGATGACCGGCGCGGTCGTCCCGGTGGACGGAGGGCTGGCACTGTGACCACCCCGCTGCCCGCCGGATTCCGCCTCGCCGTCGACCCGAGCGTCAAACAACTCCCCGACGGCCTCCTTTTCGGCGGCTCCCCCGCCCGCGTGCTACGCCTGACGAAGGCCGGGCGAACGGCGTGGGCTTGCTTGGCGGACAACCCAGTCGAGACGTCCGCGGAAGGCGTCCTCGCCCGGCTGCTCACCGACGCCGGGTTCGCGCACCCGTTGCCACCAGCCAAAACCGCCGACGCGACCGTTGTGATTCCAGTCCGCGACCGCGCCGGACTGCTCGGCCGCTGCCTCGCCGGTCTCGACGGCCGATACCCCGCGCTGGTCGTCGACGACGGATCCGCCGACCCCGCCGCCATTGCCGCAGCAGCCTCCGCGCATGGCGCGAAACTCGTCCGGCGCGACATCAACGGCGGCCCGGGCGTGGCTCGAAACACCGCCCTGGAGCACGTTTCCACCGATCTGATCGCCTTCCTGGACAGCGATTGCGTCCCGTCGCCGGACTGGATCGACCAGCTGGCCGGGCATTTCGCCGACCCGCTCGTCGCCGCCGTCGCGCCGCGCGTGCGTCCGCTCGCTCCCGGCACGTGGGCTGGCCGCTATACCCGCGCCGCCAGCAGCCTCGACCTCGGCACCGCCGCCGCCCGCGTCGCACCCGGCACGCGACTGTCCTATGTGCCCACTGCCGCTCTGCTCGTTCGCCGGACCGCAGTGAAATCCGTCGCCCGTGACGGTGCGGTTTTCGACCCGGCAATGCGCGTCGGCGAGGACGTCGACCTCGGCTGGCGACTCCACGACGCTGGCTTCCGAATCCGCTACGACCCGTCCGCACACGTCGACCACCACGAGCCGACCACCTGGCGCGCGTTGCTCCGCCGTCGCGCCAGTTACGGCACGTCCGCCGCACCGTTGGCCATCCGCCGACCGGCCGCGATGGCCCCGCTCGTCTTGCACCCGTGGCCAACGCTGACCGTCGCCGCGCTTCTGGCCCGCCGTCCGCTTCCGGCCGCCGCCGCCTTCACGGGCGCAGTGCTGACCATGGCCCGCGTGCTGCGCCGAAGTGACGTGCCGACACACGGTGTCGTGCGCGCGATGGGCACCGCGGTTGGCCAAACCTGGCTCGGTTTCGGCCGGTACAGCACACAATTCGCCGCTCCCCTGCTCGCCACGCTTTTGTTGCCGGGCGGTCGAAAGCGCTGGGGACGACGGGCTGCGATCGCGTCGCTGCTCGCCGGACCGCCGCTGACCGCCTGGCTCCGGCAACGACCCGACCTCGGCCCGCTCCGCTACACCACCGGCGCGATCGCCGACGACCTCGCGTACGGCACCGGGGTGTGGGCGGGCTGCCTCGACCACCGGACCGCGGTCCCGCTGCGGCCGCGCATCACCTGGCGCCCTCTGCGCGTCGACCCGAAGGGAAAACGATGAGCATCACCTGGTTCGAATCGATCGCCGAAGCACAGCGGCGGGCGAAGAAGCGCCTGCCCGCGTCCGTCTACTCGGCGCTGATCGCCGGTTCGGAAAAAGGGCTGACGCTGCAAGACAATCTGGCCGCGTACGACGAACTGCGCTTCGCGCCGCGCACCGCCGGACTGCCCGGCGAACGCGATCTGAGCACGAGCGTCCTCGGCCGTGACGTCGCGCTGCCCGTGCTGATTTCGCCGACCGGCGTGCAGGCCGTGCATCCCGACGGCGAGGTCGCGGTCGCCCGTGCGGCCGCCGCTCGCGGGACGTCGATGGGGCTGTCGTCGTTCGCCAGCAAGCCCGTCGAGGAGGTGGTGGCGGCCAACCCCAATACGTACTTCCAGGTCTACTGGACCGGCAGCCGCGACGACATCCTCCAACGGCTGGACCGGGCCCGGTCGGCGGGGGCGGTCGGGATCATCCTCACGCTCGACTGGTCGTTCTCGCACAGCCGCGACTGGGGCAGCCCGCACATCCCGGACAAGCTGACGCTGCGCGAACTGATCCGCTTCGCGCCCGAGGGCATGATGCATCCGCGGTGGCTGCTCGCGTACGCGCGCACCAAGAAGCTGCCCGACCTCAGCGTCCCGAACATGGCCGAGCCCGGGACGCCGGTGCCGTCGTTCTTCGGCGCGTACGGCCAGTGGATGCAGACCGCGCCGCCGAGCTGGGAAGACGTGAGCTGGCTGCGGAAGCAGTGGGACGGGCCGTTCCTGCTGAAGGGCGTGTACCGCGTCGACGAGGCACGCCGCGCGGTGGACGCCGGGGTCAGCGCGATCTCGGTGTCCAACCACGGCGGCAACAACCTCGACGGCACTCCCGCCACGATCCGCGCACTGCCCGCGGTCGCCGAAGCGGTGGGCAACGAGGTGGAAGTGCTGCTGGACGGCGGAATCCGGCGCGGGAGCGATGTCGTGAAGGCACTCGCGCTAGGGGCACGCGCAGTCCTGATCGGGCGCGCGTACCTGTGGGGCCTCGCGGCGGGCGGGCAGGCCGGGGTGGAGAACGTGCTGGACGTGCTGCGCAACGGCATCGACTCGACGCTGCTCGCGTTGGGGCATCGCAGCGTGCACGACCTGAGCCGCGACGACCTGATCGTCCCGGAGGGCTTCGAACGCCGGATCGGGGCTTGATCAGCTGTCCGTGGGGGGACTCTGATTCCCTCAGGGTTCCCCTCACGGACAGTCTTTTCGGACGCAGCGGCCTTGCCTGCTCTTGGGCGCGAAGTCCCTTCGCCGCAAGGACTCCGCTAGTGCCCGCGCGGTGCCGGGTTCTGCTGGAACTGCCCCTGCCAGCTGGCTTGGGCACCGGTGTCGCCGATCCGCACGATGTCGTAAACCGCCGCCCCGGCAGCCAGGACCGACAGCACGATCAACGTCACGCCGACCGCCTTCGAGGCAGGCGCGAGAAACACGCGACGGCGGTTCGCGGAAGCCCCGCCCGCGGCTGGGTCCGTCTGACGCGCACCCGCCTCAGCCGCCCGAGACGTAGCGGCCTCGGGCACCGCCGCCGCACCACCAGCCACCGCAGCCGCTCCCGCTACGGGCACCGTCGCCGCGGCACCGCCAGCCACCGCAGCGGCAGCGCCACCCGTCGCCGCAGCAGCGCCTGCACTCACCGCCGCAGCACCCGCGTTCACCGCAGCCGCACCAGACGCACCAGCCTCTCGCTGCCGCCACCACAGCGCCAAAGCCAGCACCGCCACCGGGATCGCCGCCCAGATCGCCGTGTCGCCGAGTTCCGTGTGCGCCCGGACCAGCGGCGTCCGCGCCACGCGCCGTTCCAGCCACTCGCCCGCATTCGTCGTTATGGGCACCAGGATAACCACCAGCACCGACAAAATCGCGTTCGCGCCGGCCAGCCGCCTGCGCACCGAAGGCAGGCAAGCGGTCAGCACCAAGACCAGCGCTGACAACGGCAGCAGCACGACAATCGCGTGCACGAGCAGAATATGAGCGGGCAACCCGTTGACCGTCGTCATGCAGCCTTTCCCATCCACGAACCACAACCAGCCACAACTCTGGCCGAGTCCCGTTAGCCCCGGGCAAGATCAAGGTGTGAATCAGGTAAGAGCCACCGTGAAGCCGACTACCGCGCCGCCGCCGTCCCGCGGTCCGGCGAACGCCTCGCCGCCGTGCGAGAGCGCGACTTCCCGCACGATCGACAGCCCCAGCCCCGACCCGGGCAAGGACCGCGCGGCCGCCGCGCGATAGAACCGGTCGAAAACCCGGTCAGCGTCCTCGATCCCCGGCCCGCGGTCCAGCACCTCGACCCGTCCGTCCCGCACGCGCAACTCCACCGGTCCGGAGCTGAACTTCACCGCGTTCTCCAGCAGATTCGTCATCGCCCGTTCCAAGGCCTTCGGCCGGCCGGAGAACGTCGTGTCATCGGCGTCCACAGCAATCGCACGACCGGACCGCCGACGCACTCGCGCGGCAGCTCGCTCCGCCGGATCGCGCAGTTCGACCGGCAGCAGCGGCTCGTCGTCGTACTGTCCCGTGGCCAATTCCACCAGCTCCGTGACCAGGTGAGTCAGCTCGCGCGTCTCGCCGTCGACGTCCGCGAGCAGCCGGTTCCGCGCGTCCGGCGACAATTCCTCGAACCGCCGCAACACGCTCGCGTTGGTGCGCAGGCTGGTCAACGGCGTGCGCAGCTCGTGCGCGGCGTCCTGGACCAGCCGTTCCTGGTCGTCGCGGGCCCGCGCGAGCCGCTCGAGCATCCCGGCGAACGAGCCGGACAGCCTGCCGACCTCGTCGCGGCCGCGGTCCGGGACGCCGAGCCCTGGCCTGCTGCCCGCGCTCACCTCCTCGGTCAGCCGGGTCAGCCGGACCAGCCGCCGGGTGATCTGCCGCGCGAGGAGCCAGCCCGCCAGCGCCGCCCCGGCCAGCACCGCGAGGCTGACCCAGGTCATCCGCTCGGCGAGATCGCCGAGGACGTGCCGGGTTTCGTCCACGTCGATGCCGAGCTGCAGCGCCCCGCGCCCGGAGCCGAGCGCGACGGTGAGCACGCGGTAGTCGTCCGGACCGACAGTCGCGTCCGCATAGCGAGTGCCGACAACAAGCTCCCGGTCCGCAGCAGTGACCGGCAGCGTGACCGGCCGTCCGCCGACACGATGCACGGTCCCGTCCGGCGCGATCGACTGCGCGACCATCGGCTGCGCTTCGTCGTGGTCGTCGTCCCCCGGACCGCGCGTGAGCGGGCTCGGCGCGAGCAGCTGCACCGCGCCCGCCGACACCTGCGACGCCGTGCTCAGCAGCGAACGGTCGAGTTCCGCGCTGATCCGCTGGGAAGCCGTGTGATAGCCGAGCACGCCCACGAGAATCGCCGCGCCGCCGCCGACCGCGGCGAACGCGATCGCCAGCTTCCCGCGCAGATTCATGCCGGCCGCACCACGTAGCCGACGCCGCGCACGGTGTGGATCAGCTCGTCCGCGCCCGCGGTCTCCAGCTTCCGCCGCAGGTATCCGATGTAGACCGCCAGATTCTTCGACTCCGGACCGAATTCGTACCCCCAGATCCGCTGGTGGATCGTGTCGCGGCCGAGCACGATCCCGGCATTGCGCACCAGCAGCTCCAGCAGGTCGAACTCGGTCTTCGACAACACGACCTCGGTGTCGTGCCACCACACCCGGCGCGCGCCGGCGTCGACCGCCAGCCCGCCCAGCCGCACCACGCGCTGGGCCTGCTCGCCCGGATCCGCGCTGCGCCGCAGCAGTGCGCGCAACCGGGCGAGCAGTTCGTCCAGTTCGAACGGTTTCGGCAGGTAGTCGTCGGCTCCCGCGTCCAATCCGGCGACGCGGTCCGCGGTCTCGACCCGCGCGGTCAGCATGAGCACCGGAGTGCGGTCGCCGCCCGCGCGCAGCACGCGGCACACGCCGAGCCCGTCGACGCCGGGCATCATCACGTCGACGATCAGGACGTCGAACTCCTCGCTCCGCGCGATCGCGAGCGCCTCGACGCCGTCGGCGACCTCGCTGACCCGGTAGCCCTCCAGTTCGAGCGCGCGGACCAGCGATTCCCGGATCGCCCGGTCGTCGTCCGCCAGCAGAACGCGGTTCGCCATGCCGCCATCATGCCTCTCCGGCGCCCGCGATCACGGGAGCGGACGCGTCCCCGGCACCACCCATTCGCGATCCACCTGGCCGTCGACCGCGACCAGCACCGCCAGCCCGCCGCGCGCGCCGTCCGACCAGGTACCGGCCATGGTCTGCCGCGCCGGGTCGAGCACGAGCTCGCCGTGCCACGGGTGCGCATCCGTTGCCAGGGCACGCAATCCGTCCCGGTCGAGGTCGCCTTCGCCCGGTCCGTCCGGCAGCGCCGACCGGCCGTCCGGCGAGGGAATTGTCCAGTTCCGCGCGACTTTCCCGCCGGAGAGGACGCACAGGTCGGCTCCGGTGATGACCACGCCGTCGCGGCGGGTGACGTCCCAGGTGAAAGCGAGCCGTTCGGTTCCGTCGATCACGAAAGTGCGCGGGACGAACACATTCCCGACCTCGCGCTGGTACTTCGCGATGAACGCCTCGGCGTCCGCGGGGCCGATCAGCGGGTCGAGGCCGGGTTTGGTGCCGGACCACTGGCGGCCGTCGGCGGTGAGCAGCCGGTGCGCGAGCGAGGCGTCCTCGTTCCACATGCGACACCAGAGGGCGGGGATTTCTTCGGGGTTCAGTTCTTTCGTCATGCGACGACGATCGCGGGCGCCGGCGACACCGTCCTGTCGGTGTTTCCGCGCCGCGTGGCGCAGGTCACTCGCCGAGCGGACGGGCGGAGATCCGCGCGAGTTCGGCGTCGAGGTCGACCTCGCGGCGCTCGACGCGGTCGCCGGTGAGCTCGATGGCGCGGGTCCGGTCCAGCAGGAAACCGCGGACCGCGTCGCGCAGGCGGCACCAGCCGAGCACGTACCAGCCCGCCGGACCCCACAGCAGTCCCAGCGGCTCGACGTCGCGTTCCGTCTCCTGGCCTTTCGCGTCCACATAGGACAACCGGAGGACGCGCCGTGCCGCGAGCGCGGTGAGGATCAGTCCGCTGTGGACAGCAGGCGGTTCGGGCTCGCCGACCCGGTGCAGCCGCGCGGCGAGGTGCTGTTCGGCATCGCGGACGTCGGACGGCAGCCGCGCGAGCACCTTGCGGGCCGCCGACTCCGCCGCGCCCGCGAACGGCGAACCAGCGGCGGAGCGCAGCGCGACGGTGATCGCGATGGCTTCCTCCGGCGTGAGGGTGAGCGGCGGCAAGGTCCGCTCGCGGTCGAGACCGTAGCCGCCGGTCCGCCCGGTCTCGGTCAAGATCGGGACGCCCGTCTCGCGCAAAGCGCCGAGGTCGCGCTCGATCGTGCGCACGCTGACCTCGAACCGGGCCGCGAGCCACGCCGCGGTCCGGGTGCGCGGCGCGACCGCCCGGAGCTCCTCGACAAGCGCGTACAGCCGGTCCGTGCGATTCACCCGGCCAGCCTACTGACCAGCGCTTCCTCACCCGATCGGGTGGCTTTGCGGACGACCGCCGTCACGAGGGCGGGCCTCCGCTGTTCCGTTCGCGGGAGCCGCAACCGGCTCCGGTCCGTGCTGTGGAGGGCGGCGGACCGGCGCGGTCCCCTCGTTCGTCGGGGGACGAGGGGGCCATCGGGAGCGGGTCGGCGCAGGGGGCCGGCCCGCTCCCGGTCCGGCGGGGACACTTGACTCTCACACCGTGTCAGAGCGTGTGCTGGGGAGGTCATGTTCACCATCGGAGAATTCGCCCGCCACGGCCGGGTTTCGGTCCGCATGCTGCGCCACTACGACACGCTCGGCCTGCTCCGGCCCGCCGAGGTCGACCCGCACACCGGCTACCGGCGCTACACCGCCGGGCAGCTGGCCGCGCTGAACCGGATCGTCGCGCTCAAAGACCTCGGCTTCGGGCTCGGCGAGGTCGCCGCGCTGCTGGCCGAGCAGGTCACGCCCGAGCAGGTCCGCGGCATGCTGACGCTGCGCCGGGCCGAGCTGGCCGAACGGGTCGCGGCCGACCGGCTCCGGCTGGCCGAGGTCGAGGCGAGACTCCGCACGCTGGAAAGCGAGCACGCCATGCCGGACACCGAAATCGTCGTCAAGGACATCCCCGCGACGCGCGTCGTAAGGCTCACCGCGACCGTCGAAAGCTTCTCCCCCGAGGCGATCAGCCCGGTCCTGCGCCCGCTGTGCGCGGAACTCGGCCAGCGGCTCGAAGGATCCGACGCCGTCCCGGCCGGACCGCTGATCTGCTACTACGAAAAACCCGCCGCCGAAGACGATCCGGTCGTCGTCCACGCCGCGCTCCCGGTCTCCGGCGCAGTCGCCGCGCCGAACGGGCTCGAGGTGGCCGAACTGCCCGCTTCCCGTGCCGCGACGCTGGTCCAGCGCGGCCCGGCGAGCGGGTTCCTCGCCGGCTACCAGGAGCTCGCCCGGTGGACCGACGAGCACGGCTTCCGCGCGGACGGCTTCCCGTGCGAGGTCTACCTCCACACCTCCGGCGACGAGCGCGAATGGGTCGCCGAACTCCGCGAGCCCTTCGTCGGGCAACCGCGCTGACCGGCCAAGACCCGACCTTCGACGGTTGCGCCGCCGCCCGCTGAAGAGGCGAATGGGTGGGGACGACCCGAGGAGGACGCAGGTGTTCTCGACAGGTCCCGGCACCCAGCCGGACCGGCTCGCCGACGCGCTGGCGGACGGGCCGTTCAGCCGCGCCCTCACGCTGGCCATCGACCGCAGCGGGCTCGGCCTCGACCGGCTGCGCGACCGGCTCGCCGCGGCGGGCGCGGCGGTCAGCACCACCACGCTCAGCTACTGGCGGACCGGCCGCACCGTGCCCGCCCGCGCCCGCTCGCGCGTCGCGGTGCGGATTCTCGAGGGCGTGCTCGACCTGCCGCCGGGCTCGCTGACCGGGCTGATCGAGCGCGATCCGGAGCCGCCGCCGGTTCCCGTCGTGCGCTGGGAACGGCTGTGGGGACGGCGGAACGCGGTGCTTCGGGTGCTGAACTCGTTCGAGACGGCGTACCGGACGTCGCTAGTCGTCGTCAGCCTGCACGAGGCCGTGCACGTGGGCCCGGACCGGCGGCTGCACCGGCTGGAAGTCCGCGAGGTGCTCCGCGCGACGGAGGACGACACGCACATCCGGCTGGTCACCGCGCACGGCGTCGGCCCCGGCTGCCCGCCGAAGCTGGTGCGCACCCGCTACTGCTCGCCCGGACGCACGGAAACCCTGGCCGAGGAGGGGTTCACGGTGGCCGAACTCGTCCTCGGCCGCGGACTGGACCGGGGCGAAACCGCCATCGCCGAGTACGAATTCGAGTTCACCGACGACCGCCCGGACCTCTCGTACGAGCGCCGGTTCCGCAACGCCGTGCACGAGCACGTGCTGGAACTGCATTTCGCGCCCGGTTTCGAACCGCGGGCCTGCCACGCCTACCGGCTCGACTCCCCCGCCGGACCGGAGACGACCGTCGCCGAACTGCCGATCACCCAGGGCCTTCCGGCGCACGTCGTGTCCGCCGCGGTCACTCCGGGGATCCTCGGCCTGCGCTGGCACTGGGACGCGCCATGATGGACCCATGGAATCGACGCGGATCGACCGCTGGCTCTGGGCGGTCCGGCTGACCAAGACGCGCGCCGACGCCGCCGCTGCCTGCCGCGGCGGGCACGTGCGCGTGAACGACCGCCCGGCGAAACCCGCGACGACGGTCGTTCCCGGCGACGAGGTCCGCGCCCGGATCGGGACGACGACCCGTGTGGTCGAGGTCGTGCAGGTGATCCAGAAACGCGTCGGCGCGGCGGTAGCGGCCACCTGCCTCGTCGACCGCACCCCGAAGCCGCCGCCGGAAGCGGCGATCCCGGTCGCCCGCCGCGAGCGCGGCGCGGGCCGCCCGACGAAGCGGGAACGCCGGGTGCTGGACGAATTCCGTCGCCAACAGGGCTCAGAAGCGCCCTGATCAGGCGTCGGATTTCTCCCGCGACCGGCGTCCCCAGCGGACGTGCTGCTCGTCCCGCATCCGTTCCACCGCGTCCGGATAGTGCAATTCGAAAGCGGGCCGTTCGGAGCGGATGCGCGGCAGCTCGGTGAAATTGTGCCGCGGCGGCGGGCACGACGTGGCCCATTCCAGGGAATTGCCGAAGCCCCACGGGTCGTCCACGTCGACCCGCTCGCCGTACCGGTAGCTCTTCACCACATTCCAGACGAACGGCAGCACCGAGGCGCCGAGAATGAACGCGCCGATCGTGGAAATCGTGTTCAGCAAGGTGAATCCGTCGCTGCGCAGGTAGTCCGCGTACCGCCGCGGCATCCCTTGCGCGCCGAGCCAGTGCTGCACCAGGAACGTCGTGTGGAAGCCGATGAACGTGGTCCAGAAGTGCCATTTCGCGAGCGATTCGTCGAGCATCCGGCCGGTCATCTTCGGGAACCAGAAATAAATCCCGGCGAACGTGGCGAACACGATCGTGCCGAACAGCACGTAATGGAAGTGCGCGACCACGAAATACGTGTCGGTGATGTGGAAGTCCAGCGCGGGCGCGGCCAGCAGCACGCCGGTCAGCCCGCCGAGCAGGAACGTGACCAGGAATCCGACCGACCACAGCATCGGCGATTCGAACGAAAGCGTCCCTTTCCACATCGTGCCGATCCAGTTGAAAAACTTCAGCCCGGTCGGCACGGCGATCAGGAACGTCATGATCGAGAAGAACGGAAGCAGCACCGACCCGGTCGCGTACATGTGGTGCGCCCAGACCGTCGCGGACAGGCCGGTGATGCCGATCGTCGCGAACACCATCAGCCGGTAGCCGTAGAGCGGTTTGCGGCTGAACACTGGAATGATCTCGGTGACGATGCCGAAATACGGCAGCGCGACGATGTACACCTCGGGATGGCCGAAGAACCAGAACAGGTGCTGCCAGAGGATCGCGCCGCCGTTGGCGGGGTCGAAAACGTGCGCGCCGAGCCTGCGGTCGGCCTCCAGCGCGAACAGCGCGGCGGTGAGGATTGGGAACGCGATCAGCACCAGGATCCCGGTGAACAGGATGTTCCAGGTGAAAAGCGGCATCCGGAACATGGTCATTCCCGGCGCGCGCAGGCACAGGATCGTGGTGGTCATGTTGACCGCGCCGAGAATGGTGCCGAGACCGGACACGATGAGACCCATGATCCACAGATCGCCGCCGGTGCCGGGGCTGTGCACGGCATCCGACAACGGCGTGTAGGCGGTCCAGCCGAAGTCCGGGGCCCCGGCCGGCGTGAGGAACGCGCTCAGCACGATCAATCCGCCGAAAAGGTACAGCCAGTAGGAAAACGCGTTCAGCCGGGGAAACGCCACGTCCGGCGAACCGATCTGCAGCGGCAGCACGAAATTGGCGAATCCGAACACATTCGGCGTCGCGTACAGCAGCAGCATGATCGTGCCGTGCATGGTGAACAGCTGGTTGTACTGCTCCTGCGACAGGAATTGCAGCCCCGGCTGGGCCAGTTCTCCGCGCATCAGCAGCGCCATCGCGCCGCCGACGAGGAAGAAGGCGAACGACGTGCCGAGGTAGAGCAGCCCGATCTGCTTGTGGTCGGTGGTGCGCAGGATGCCCAGCAGCACCGAGCCCTTTTTGCCTCGTCGGCGCGCCTCGGCGATCACCACTGGCCGCGGCTTCAGCTGCGTCATGACCGACCTCCCGCACCCGGCGATCGCCGGGCAGCCGAAAGCAGCCCGGCCTCACGCGGGCCGGGTAACCGGCCGCCGCCCGCGGCAAACCCCTTTTTCTCAGCGGGACGGCAATTGCCCGCTCGGCAGCGCGGCACCGAACACGACCGCCGCGCCGATCACGAGAAACACCGCCCCCGCAGCGGGTTCGGACGCCCACCACACCACGCCCGAAGCGGACACCAGCCAGGCGCCGACGAGTGCCTCCTTACGGACCGGTGCCGCCGCCTTGAGCGCGCGCAACCCCGCGCCGCCCAAGGCGAGCACGCCGATCGCCAGCACCGTCAGCACTGGCCAGTACATCTCCTCACTCCCGGAATTCGCCGCTGTGCCTGCGATAGGCGACAGTCACCGAGATGACGGCGAAAATCGCCAGCAGCACGCCGACGATCAGCGAATTCGTGCGGATCGCGTCGCGATGCCCGTCGACCGGGTAGCCGAACGCGAACGGCGCGGCGATGAGCCAGAACCCGATCGCGACGTTGACCAGTCCCAGCCAGCGCGCCCGTTCCGGCAGGCCGAACCGGACCAGCGCGACCGCCGCCACGGCGATCCCGCACGCCAGGCTGTTCCAGAACCCGGCCGTCGCGGACAGCGTGAACGAGTAGCTGTACGCGAAAGCCGCGAACACCAGCCACGCCCCGGCCAGGAACTCGGCGGTAAGCGGCAGCCTGCTTTCCCGCAGCTTCCGGTCCTGCGGCGCCAACGCGGTGAGCGCCGTGCTCATCTTCATCCGTGGTCACCTCCTCGCCGGGCTACTGCCCGGCCTTGATTCCCGGCTCGCCGTGGTCGAACTGGATCGCCTGGTGCAACGGCACCGTCGTGGTGCGGACGGGCCGGGGCGCGCGCACGCCCATCGGCAGGACCACCCGGTGGTGCGCCGCTTCGAGCACCATCGCGCTGCACGCGTACCAGGCCAGCACCGCGGCCGCGAGCAGGAAGTACGCGGCGATCGTGCGCACCACGCCGACGTCGCCGATCAGGCCGATGGCCAGCATGCTCGCCCCGGCGGCGAGAACCGCGAGCAGCGTGCAGAGCACCAGGCTTTCCGCCAGCGCGGCGAGCGCGCCGGTCCAGGTGATCGCCGCGAGCCCGATGAACCAGAACCCGATCGCGGCCGCCGCGACCGGGCTCGCCGCCGTCGAGGGCAGTCCGCCGAGGCCGACGAACAGCTGGTAAACGCCGTAGCCGAGCCAGAACGCGCCCCACGCGCCGTGCACGACCGTGGCGAGCGCGTCGCGGGCGCGGTAGGACCACATCCCGGCGAGGAACTGCGCGACGCCGCCGAAGGCGAACGCGAACGGGGCCAGCAGCAGGGGCGTCGTCGTCTCGTCGCCGAACCAGCCGGCCAGGTTCGCCGCGACCATGAACGTCGACACCGCTAACCCGGCGAGGCCCAGGATCGACGGTGCGGCCACCGGGCTCAGGTTGATGTGCGTGTGCTCGCGCCAGAACGAATACTCCGCACCGTCGCCGCCTGCCGGCAACGCGCGGTCGGCCGTCTTCATTTCGCGGGTCATCTCGGCTCCTTTCCGCACCGAACTCCCCTGTGCGCCGCGCGTACCCCGCCGCCGACCTGCGGAACCCTGCAGGTACTACGCCGAACGAGTGAATTTCGCGCGGTGCGGCGCGACCGGCAGTGTCCATTTCGGACGCGACACTCCCCCGCAAGGACGGCATGCCAGGCGGCTGAGGGTCCGATATGCCAGGGTGTGCGCATGGCGAGCGTCCGCGGTTATCTGTTGTCCTGGACCACTTTGCTGCCGTTGATCTCCCTGGTCCTGCTGGCGCTCACGTGGGGCCGCACGCTCGGTCCGGTGCCGGTCGCGCTGGTGGCGATCGCGCTGGCGGGCACGGTTCTCGCGGCCGTGCACCACGCCGAGGTGGTCGCGCACCGGGTCGGCGAACCGTACGGCTCGCTGGTGCTCGCGGTCGCGGTGACGGTGATCGAGGTCGCGCTGATCGTCACGATGATGGCTTCCGGCGGCGACAACGCCGACACGCTGGCGCGCGACACGGTGTTCGCCGCCGTGATGATCACCACCAACGGCATCGTCGGGCTGTCGCTGTTCGTGGGCGCGCGCCGGTACGGGGAAACCCGGTTCAATCCCGAGGGCAGCGGCGCGGCGCTGGCGACGGTCGGCACGCTGGCGACGCTGAGCCTCGTGCTGCCGACCTTCACCACAAGCACCCCAGGTCCGGGGTTCTCCGCACCGCAGCTGGCTTTCGCGGCCGGTGCGTCGCTGGTCCTGTACGCCACGTTCGTGGCGACACAGACCGTCCGCCACCGCGACTTCTTCCTCCCCGTCGACTCCGAGGGCGAGACCCGCGAGGAAGAGCACGCGGAACCGCCGAGCCTGCAGAAGACTTGGGTGAGCGTCGGCCTGCTGCTGGTCGCGCTGGTCACCGTGGTCGGGCTGGCGAAGGTCGAATCCCCGGCGATCGAGGCCGGCGTGCGGGCGGCCGGGCTGCCGCAGTCCTTTGTGGGCGTGGTGATCGCGCTGCTGATCCTGGCCCCGGAAACGCTCGCGGCGGTCCGCGCGGCCCGGCGCGACCGGATGCAGATCAGCCTCAACCTCGCGTACGGGTCCGCGATCGCCAGCATCGGCCTGACGATCCCGGTCATCGCGCTCGCCTCGGTGTGGCTGAAGGGCCCGCTGCTGCTGGGTCTCGGGCCGACGCACATCGTGCTGCTCGCGCTCACCGTGGTGGTCAGTGTGCTGACGGTGGTGCCCGGACGGGCTACTCGGCTTCAGGGCGGGGTGCATCTGGTGTTGCTGGCGGGATTCCTGGTGCTGGCGATGAATCCGTGAGGTCGCCGTCCGGCGGCGGGTGTGCTGACGGCGGTGCCCGGCTCTCCTGATTCCGGTCTGGCGACGGGTGTGCTGGCGATGGTGCCCGGGCGGGCACGGTTCTCCTGGCTCCTGTCTGGCGACGGATGTGACGGCGGTGTTTCCCGACGGGCCCAGCTCTCCTGATTCCGGACTGGCGACGGGTGTGCTGACGGTGTTTCCCGGCAGGCACGATTCTTCCGACTCCGGTCTGGCGGCTGCCCCGGCGACTCCGAGCCGAGTGCGCCTAGCCCGCGAACGAGATTCTTTTCCTGGCCGCGCGAGCGGCCGTCCGGCCGCTGGTCGGACAGCTTTTTCCGCCGCCGACCGCAGCGCGGTTCCCCGCGCTGCCGCGGGCCGCGGGAGGAAAGGACGCCGGTTTTGTCGGTGCTCATCCGTATCCTGGCCGGGTGAAGATCCAGCAGTCCCCTACTCCGTCCGCAGCGGCCGGTGAAGCCGCGCGAAGAGCTTCCCCCGGCAGCCGCCCGACAGTCCCCGGCCGTTCGTCGGCCGATGCCCGCTCCGTCCGCGCGGCCGACCTCGCGTCCGTCGCTTTCGCGAGCGCCCGAGGCGACTCCGCCCGGCTCGCGACCCGTGCATTCGTCCGCGCCTCCGCCCGCGAGGTGCGCCCATGAGCGGCGTCTCGTCCCCCACCCCGGAGGCCCCCGCGCGGCCGCCCGCCAAGCCCGGGCTGCTGATCGGCGTCCTCGTGCTGTCGGCGTTCGTGATGATCCTCAACGAGACCATCCTGAGCATCGCGCTGCGCGACCTCACCGTCGACCTCTCCGTGCCGACCACCACGATCCAGTGGCTCACCAGCGGGTTCCTGCTCACCATGGCAGTGGTGATCCCGACGACCGGGTTCCTGCTCGAACGGTTCACGCCGCGGCAGGTGTTCGTCTTCTCGCTCGCCTCATTCAGCCTCGGCACGCTGCTGTGCGGCGTCTCGCCGGGGTTCGGCTTGCTGATGACCGGCCGGGTCGTGCAGGCGTGCGGCACCGCGGTGATGATCCCGCTGCTGATGACCACCGTCATGCGGCTCGTGCCCGCGCAGCGCCGCGGCGCGACGATGGGCACGATCAGCATCGTCATCGCGGTCGCGCCCGCGATCGGCCCGACGATCGGCGGCGCGGTCCTGTCGTCGCTCGGCTGGCGGTGGATGTTCTTCATCGTGCTGCCGCTGTCGCTGGCCGCGCTGGTCACCGGAATGCTGCAGCTGCGGATCGACAGCGAAACCCGCCCGGTTCCGCTCGACGTCCTCTCCGTGATCCTGTCCGCCGTCGGTTTCGGCGGAGTGCTGTACGGCCTGTCGTCAGCGGGCGAATCCGCCGAGACAGCGCTGGTGCCGCCGTGGCTGCCGATCGTCGTCGGCGCGGTCTCGCTGGCGGCGTTCGGCTGGCGGCAGCTCCGCCTGCAGCGACGCGACCGCGCGCTGCTCGATCTGCGGCCGTTCACCCATCGCAGTTTCGTCGTCGCGCTGGCGCTCAGCGCGTTGCTGTTCATGTGCCTGATCGGCGTGGGCGCGATCCTGCTGCCGCTGTATCTGCAGACCGTCCTGCACAAGTCCACGTTCGTCAGCGGACTGGCCGTCCTGCCCGGCGGTCTGGTGCTGGGCTTGCTCGGCCGTCCGGTCGGCGCGCTGTTCGACCGCGTCGGCGCGCGTCCGCTGGTGCTGCCGGGCGCGCTCGCGATGACGGTCTCGATGTGGCTTTTCTCGTTGCTGAGCCCGGATTCGCCGCTGATCGCGGTGATCGGCATCCACATCGTCCTGATGGCCGGCCTCGGCCTGATGATGACGCCGCTGATGACCGAGTCGCTGGCGGTACTGCCCGACCACCTCTACTCGCACGGCAGCGCGATCCTGTCCACGCTCCAGCAGGTCGCCGGCGCGCTGGGCACCGCGGTGTTCGTCAGCGTCGCGACCGTCACCAGCGCCGATCCCGCCGCCGTCGGTCCCGATGCCAACGGCCTGCAGACGGCCTTCGTCGTCGCCGGCTGCATCGGACTGGTCGCAGTGGCCGGGGCGTGGTTCGTCCGGTCAACCCGCCCGGAGCCAGCGGAGACGGAGGCCTGACACCCAGTGGACCCAGAACGGCTGGACGCCGTCGCCCGCACCTACACCGCGTCGATGACCAGCATCCGAGGCCGACGCGTGCACCGGTTAGTGACGCACTGGCTGGCCGGCTACGACCACGTCCTGCCCACCGCCACTGCCGACGGCACCCCGGCGTTGCTGGCGCTGTCCTCCGACGGCCGAGCCGCCTTCTGCCACACCGACGGCCGCGGCCCGTCCGCGGACGTGGTCACGTGCGGCCCGACGCCCGGGGTCACTGTGACGTCCGCGCACGACCTGACGAAGGATTCGCTGCCGGTGCTGCGCTGGACGGTCCGGCATCCGGGGTTGCTGGACGTCGCGGGCCCGCTGACGATCACTCCTGGCGACGCGGACCGGGACGAGATCGAGGCGGCTCTGCGTCCTAGGTAGCCGGGGGGTGCTGGAGTTGCGCTGAAGCGGGCGGCTCGGAGTCTGCGTTGATGACCGCTGCGCGCGGCAGGCCTCGAGGCGCTCGCTTCGAAGGCGGTTGCTCGACGCAGTTCGGCAGAGACGGCTGAATCCGCGGGCCAGTGCGCCAAGGCGGGTCTGCACTCGCGGTTAGCGACCAGCCACCGGCGGAATCGCCGGGCCACGGCCGAGGACGCTCCGCGGGCAAGAACTCCGCCACCTTCCGAGCCGATCCGCCAGACTTCAGCCAGCCTCAGGACGCCCGCCAAACATTCGCGCCGCCGTGGACTATGCCCACCATCGCGGACAAATCCGCAAGGCACGTCCACTGGCCGAACTCGCTGGACATCCTCCGAGGCAGGCGAGTGTCCACCGTTCGCGAGGCAGGCACGGGCGCTTTCGCTCAACACCGCAATCCCGAGCCACAGCCAGGCGTCCCAGCCTCACCGGCCGAACGCGCTGTTCCACCGCTCCACGTCCCGCAACCCGCCGTCCGGCGCGGACCAGCAGGCTTGGAGCAGGTCGTAACCGTCGTGGACCAGGGCCGCGTGGGCGGGCCAGCGCTCGGCGGCCCAGCCGGGTTCGTTGTGGACCGAATCCACCCCCGCGCGGGTCGCGCCTTCCAGTTCGAACTGGAGGTCCCGGCGCGCGGCCGCACGCGGGACCGGCGCACCGGCCAGCACCGCGCGGGCAGCGGCACGAACGCGGGATCCGGTCCAGGCCAACGTCTTCCGATGCGCTCGCGGCGCCACCGCGTACTGCACGACCACCGCCACCGCGACCCCGATCGCCGTCTGGGCGAAACGGTCCGCCACCGCGGGCCACACCGGACCCGGCAGGCTCGCCACTCCGGCGGCCAGCAGCGCGAGCGGGGTGATGACCACCGTCGCCACGGCGTAATTCCGCGGCACCACCAGCTCCACACAGAACTGCAGCACCGCCAGGATCAAGATCAGCACGACCCCGGACGGGCCGACGGTCATCACCAATCCGAACAGCACCAGCCCGGCCGCGGTCCCGACGAACCGGTGCAGCGCACGCACATTCGCCCGCCGCCGGTCCAATCCCTGCTGCAGCACCACCAACGCACTCAGCACCGCCCAATGCGGCCGTCCAAACCCGACTGCCACCGCCAGTTCCCCAGCGACCACGCAACCCGCGCCGACGCGCAACGCTGTCAGCGCGGCATGCGAACGCAACGGAACCGCCCGCCGCAACCGATATCCGACGCTCGGTCGCGGCAACGGCAGTTTCCCGGGCGGCAACTCGACGGACTCGCCCGGCGAAGCGTCCGCAAACCTCCGGTGGGCGGCAAGCAACATCGCCACGAGATCCGGCTGCGTGCCCCGACGCGGATGTCCCGCGTCATGCAGCGCAGTCCACGCTGCCGACACCGCAGCACCGGCAGCGTGCCGAGTTTCCGCCGTCTTCCGCTCCGCCGAGAGGAACACGTCGACCGCCCGCACCGCACGTTCGACAGCGCTGCGTTCCGGCTTGGTCCGGTCAGCCAGCACCCGGCCATCGACACCACGACCGACGACCCGACCCCCGCCGCGGCGCACCCCAGCAC
Organism: Amycolatopsis halotolerans; assembly: GCF_042647905.1. NCBI lineage: Bacteria > Bacillati > Actinomycetota > Actinomycetes > Pseudonocardiales > Pseudonocardiaceae > Amycolatopsis > Amycolatopsis halotolerans. The sequence continues at coordinate 87,113 of NZ_JBHRWI010000007.1, read as the reverse complement.
CACCCACGGCTGGGCTCCCGCCTCGACCGCCGCCTGCGCACCCGCACAAACGAGCGCGAAAAACAACGGCCCCGGCGGCCCGAGCCGCAACGCGTCGACGACGTACGTCGCCAGCACCGCGACCGTTGAAACCACCAGCACCGAGACCGGCCCAGGCGGAACCACCGTCCCCACCGAAGCACCCAACGCCGCCGCCGCGAGCAACCCGGCACCAGCAGTAGCCACGACGCCCGCCCGAACCCGATAGGGCCGACCCTCGCCGTACAAGACCGCGAACGTCCCGAGCGTGACAAACAACGCCGAGGCCGACGCCCCCGCCAACACCAGGGCGATCCCGGGAACAGCCACCGCCGCCGCGGCCCGCAACCCAGCCGACCATCGCCGCCCGACCGGCGGCAGGGCGAACATCAGCGCCCGAAACCCCGCCACACGAGGCAACTACTCAACCGGCTCGGGCGACGATCCCATCCGCCCATCCCAACACGCCGCCACCCGCCCCGAAACCCCGGCCACGCCACCTGGAGACGGCCGGCACACTCCAGGCGCGAACCGGGTCAGGCCCGCACTCGAATGCCCGGGCAACTGCCGACTCAGCGACTCGAGTCGGCCGCCAAAGCCTGAACGTTCGCCCCTGCGAAAACGGGAAGTGCCCGGGCAACTGCCGACTCAGCGACTGGAGCCGCCCGCCGAAGCCTGAACGTTCGTCCTCGCAACACCGGGAAATGCCGCTGCCCGCAGAGATGGCGGGGTCGCGGGCGGCGGAGATCGAAGCCGAGTTGCCGCACGCGACCACCGGATCCGGAGCGGTCTTTCTGCTCGTGCTCGGCATTCAGACGCTGCTCCACAGCCCGCCACAGTCACGCGGGCAACGCCACCCAGCTCACTCCACCCGTCCGGACTCCGCCGCACCGTCCTCCCCGTCCTCCGGCAAGTGCAGGTCCGTCACCGCGACGTTCACCTCCACCACCTCCAACCCGGTCATGTGTTCCACCCCGGTGATCACGCCGCGGCGGATCAAGCGGGACACGTCGGCGATCGAGGCTCCGTATTCGACCACTACCTGCAGGTCGACGGCTGCCTGCTTCTCCCCCACCTCGACCGACACGCCCTGGCCCGCGGAGGCCGTCGCGCCGGGGACGCGTTCCCGGATTGCCGAGAACGCGCGTGCGGCGCCGCCGCCGAGGGCGTGGACTCCGGGGACTTCGCGGGCGGCCAGCCCGGCGATCTTCTGGACCACGACGTCCGCGATCGCGGTCTGGCCCTGGTCGGTGGCGAGTCCGAGCTTCGGTAGCGCAGTCGGGTCAGGCATCGTCACTCCCTCGTCGGATGAACCGGTCGTCAGGAGGACACGCGCCGTCCGGGAATCTCACGCGCTACGGATACTCGGCGCGCGCAGCCGCCTCGCCCACGGTCACTGGGTCGAGCGCAGGATGCGCGGCCTCAGCCCGCTCCCACAAAGAAGCGGCCTCCCTCGCGATTCCCCGCGCGGCCGCGACATTCCCCAAGCCCAGGTAAGCCCGCGCTGCCTCATGGGTGCTTCCGCAGCACTCCGCGCGGGCCGCGGCTTCCCGGTAAGCCGACTCGGCGCCTGGGTGATCCCCAGAGCGGAATCTCGCCCAGCCCAGGCAGTTCAACCCCATCACGACGTCCAGTTCCAAGCCCAGTTCCTCAAACACCGCCAAGGTTTCCTCAACCACCCGCGCGGCTTCGGCGGGGCGATTCAGTGCGGTGAGGACCAGCGCGACACCCCGCGTCGTGATGGCGCCGCTGCGTCGGTTGCCGGTCAGTTCGTAGAAATCGGCCGCCGAGCGCAAGTCCCGCAGAGCTTGTTCGTGGTTGCCCCGGTAGTGCTCCGCCCAGGCGGAATGCGCCAGCGCGGTCGCTTCGCCGTGGCGGTCGCCGAGTTGCCGGTACTCCGCCAAAGCCTGGCTGTAGCAACGGGAAGCCTCGTCCAGATCGCCGCGGTCGACGTACGCGATGCCCAGGTTCGCCGTGGTCGTGGCGGCGGCCCAGCGGTTGCCGACGGACTCAGCAGCGGCGCGCGCCCAGCGGTGCGTCGCGACCCACGGGTCCCACAATTTGGTCAGGTAGAAGAAGCCGCGCAGGAAAAACGCCAATTGCCAGCATCGGTCCGTCTCCCCGGCCCGGCGGCAGAGCGCGACCAGGTTGGGCCATTCCGCGCGGAACCAGGCGATCGCGCTGTCCTGGTCCGGGAACTCCACCTCCGGCAGCCCGGGCGGATAGACCACCTCCAGGCGGTACCGCGGGCCGCTCATCGCCCGGTCGGCGCGTTCGGCGGTGGCGACGGAGAAATCGGCCAGGCGGCGGAAAGCGTCCTCGTCGGCGGCCCCGGAGGCGGCGAAAACCCTTACCAGGTCGTGGAAACCGAACCGGCCCAGTTCCGGCTGGGTGAGCAGGTACGCCTGGTGCAGGCGGTCCAGCAGCCGTTCCGCCTCCACCGGATCCAGGGAGCCCAGCGCCTGCGCGGCGGTGACGTCGAAGTCCGGGCCGGGGTGCAGGGCGAGCAGGCTGAACAGCCGCGCTTCCGGCTGGTCCAATTGGCGTACGGACAACCGGAACGCGGCGGCCAGGCTTCGTTCGCCGTCGTCCAGTTCGCCCAGCCTGCGGGTCTCGTCGGCCAGGCGGCGTTCCAGTTCCGCGACGTCCCACGCGGGGTGGGCGCGCAGGCGAGCGGCGGCGATCCGGATCGCCAGCGGGAGACGGCCGCAGCGGTCGGCGATCCGCAGTGCGGCGTCGGGGGTCGCGCCGGTCAAAGCTGTGACCAACGTGGTGGCGGATGCGGTGGGGAGGACACCGAGCGAGACGTGCTTCGCTTCGTCCAATGCGGGCAGCCGGGAGCGGCTGGTGATCACGACGCGGCATTTCGGCTCGGCGGGCAGCAGCGGGCGGACTTGCCCGGTGCTGCCCGCGTTGTCCAGCACCAGCAGGAAACTCCGGCCGCGCAGGCAGGTCCGGAAGAGCGCGGCGCGGTCGTCGGGATCGGCCGGGATCCGTTCGGCGGGCACCTCCAGGATCCGCAGCAGCCGGTCGTGCGCGTCGGCGGGCGTGACCGGATCGTCGGAGGTGCCGCGCAGGTCCAGAAAGAGGCTGCCGTCGGCGAAGGACGGTTCGAGCCGGTACGCGCAGCGCACCGCCAGCGCCGTTTTCCCCGCCCCGCCCATCCCCGAAATGACGCAAACGCCGCCGTCGGACTCGAGAATCTCGCGTACGGCCCGGGATTCCTCGTCGCGGCCGGTGAAGTCGGCGGTCACCGGCGGGAGGCCGGACGGGCGGACGTCCGGCCGGGTGCGACGTTTTCCGGTTTCCGCGGGAACCAGCGAAGTAAGGGCTCCTGGAGTGCCGAATTCGGATTCACATAAGGTTGCGAGTGCGGAATTCGGCGCGGCAAGACCGGTTTCGACTTTGCTCAGGTATCCCTTGCTGTAATGCACCCGTGCGGCCAGGTCGGCGAGCGACAGTCCGGCCGCGGTGCGCAGCCGGCGCAGTTCCGCCCCGAACGTCGCGCGCGCTGTCATCCGCCTCCACCCTCTTCTCGCTCCCAGTATGACGATCCGGCACACGCCGGGCCGCGGTTTCGTCACGGCGCGGTCCGCACCGAGACCGGCGGCGCGACCGGCGCGGGCCCGCCCGGCTGGCCGAGCGCGACCCCGGACACGAGCGCGACCCCGGCCAGCCACAACGCGGCCCGCACCAGCAGAGAAAACGAACAGATGACCTTCACGGCAGCTCCTTCAGCGGATTTCCGCCCGCCTGATCGGCGGCTTGTCCCGAGAATGCGGGACCCTGCGGCATTCGGGGAAGGAGTTTCCTGTTTCCGCCTTAATCGCGTGAACGGGGAACAGGAGGCAACACGGGCGTCGCATTACCACCTGCAAGCCGCGTCGCCGAGGGCTGGGGCGAAAGGGCATATTCGGCTTCGGCGAGCCGGGAGCCAGCCAGCACAGTAGACCCCGGACGGCCGCCCGCGCAGCTTACGAGATCGAAAGCCGCGCCGGCTGACCGCCCGCCAGCAGCCCGGACGAACCGCCAGCCGCCACTAGGGAGCAGTCACCCGCCGTTCCGGGAAGGCGCCATCCGAGCGAATTTCCGGTGCCGATAAACCCGGCCGTACCAGCCGGACGCGGGAATGGGAAATCATTCCGGTCACAGTCCGTGCGCCGATGCCGGGCAAGGCTGGACATCCCCGGCCGCATTGAGGAACAGTGGCTGCGGGCGGGGAGACGCGAGGGAGGAACGGGTGGAACCGAACGCGGCGGACTTGGTCGCGGAATTGAAAGTTCTCCGGAAGGGGCGCGGCGTATTCACCACTCCGCTCGGGATTCGGGTCGGCCCGGTCCTGCGCGAGGTCTGCGGGATTCCCGACAACGCGGAAAACGTCGAGATCCGCGACCGGCTCGCGCACGTGCTGGAGCCGCTGGCCAAAACGCTCCCGGACGACCTCCGGATCGCCGTGCTCGCGGCGTTCGCGATGCACGAACCGGCGCGCAAGCCGTTCTACCAGGAACGGGTGCACTGGGCCGCGCGCGAGCTGGACCGCGACGACCGCACGATCCGGCGGCGCATCGACGAGGGCATCGAGCACGTGGCGCACCTCGCGCTCGCCGGCCCGCGCGAGGGCGGCGCCCGGCCCGCGCCCGACAGCAGCAGCTGGCACACCGAACTGCTGCGCGTCTCCCTTGCCCTGGACCAAGATCGGCCCGAGGTGTTCGAGTTCCGGCGGATCGTCGCCGACGCCGACGAGATCGCCGAACTGGACCTCGCGCTCACCCTCACCACCACGGCCGCGACCGCCGGGCCGGTGCGGGAAAGCGATCTGGACGTCGACGTCTTCCACGGCGGCACGCTCGTCCGCCGCGCGATGGAGTCGAACGACCGGGTCGGGCTGGCGCTGCAGCTGGCCGATCCCCTGTCGCGCGGGAAAACGCACGACCTCGCGCTGCGGTTCCGCGCGGAATTCCGGCACCCGCACTACGTGTGCGTGCCGCGCCATCCGGTCGACCGGTTCGATCTGCACGTGCGCTTCCCGGCCGCGCCGCCGGCCGAAATCGTGCGGCTGGACCGCGTTTTTCAAGACGACGCACGCGATCCGGGCGCACGCGGCGACGTGGTGAGCCCGGACGGCTCGGGCGAGGTGCACTTGCGCTTCGACCATCTCGCGCCCGGATTCGCCTACGGCATCCGGTGGAACCCGGCCGGCTGAACCTCGCCGGCCGGGCCCCGGCTGAAGTCAGTGCGTGATCATCGCGATTCCCCTTCCCGATCGGGACAGCTCTCCGACCGCACCGGGATCGCCGTCGCGCCCGGACGCGCTACCGCCGCGACGAAGCTGTCCAAGATCTGTCCAGGTCCGCGCGAAACTCGTTGCCGCGCAACGGACAGAAGCTGGACAACACCCGCGCGGGCGCAACATCCGGGGCCGGACGGCCGACTCCCGGATCGAGCGGGCGAGACCACCGCGGCCGCCCGTACGAAAGGACCGACCCCTATGCCCACCGCCACCGTGCCCGAACCGGTCGAAGGCTACGTCCCGCTCGCCGCGCTGCCGCGCCCGTCCGAGTTGGCGCAGCGCCTGGAAACCGTGGTCCGCGCCGCCCGCGACGGCGTCCCCGGCGCGGCTCCGGAACTGCTGGCGCTGCTGAAACCGGTGATCGCGCGCTACTGCCGGGCCCGCATCGGCGGACGCGACCTGTCGTACCTGTCGGCCGACGACGTCGCGCAGGAAGTGTGCATCGCGGTCCTGCAGGCGGTTCCGGGCTACGAGGACCGCGGCGGATCGTTCCTGCACCTGGTGCGCGCGATCGCGGCGAACAAGGTGGCCGACGCCTTCCGCGCGGTGTCGCGGGACCGTTCGCGTCCGGTGTCCGACGTCCCGGAGAACCCGGATCTGCGCGAGGGCCCGGAATCGCACACGCTGACCGCCGACCTCGGCGCGTCGCTGGGCAGGCTGCTGGCCGGGATGCCGAAGCTGCAACAGGAAATCCTGACGCTGCGGGTCGTCGTCGGCCTGACGTCGGCCGAAACGGCGAAGGCGCTGGGGATCTCGCCGGGCAACGTCCGGGTGACGCAATGCCGCGCGCTGGCGAAGCTGCGCGAGTCGATCCAGGAGCAGGGACTCGCCGAAGCGCTGCTCGCGTGAACTCGCAACATCGCCGAACTGGTATGGACCACTCGCGAAAAAAGTCCGGGAAGTTCACCCGCTCGGGCCACCTCGCCGCTTCGGGCAGGCCCGAAACGCCCGGATCCGAACCGGCTCAGCCCGCGTCGAGCCGCCGTTTCATCCGGCGCAGGAACGCGATCCGATCAGTCTCCACGCGGACCGCCGTGCGGTCCGGATAGATGTCGAACACCCCGGTCATGCCGGTCTCGGCCAGCCGGCGGCCCGCCTCGCCGGAGGGGTGCGCGAGCAGCCGCAGCACCACGCCCTCGGCGGCCGCGCGGTCCTGGGCGGCCCGCAGGACGTGGACGCCCGCGTCGCTCAACTGTGTCAGCCCGGTCAGGTCCAGCACCAGCGCCATCGGGCGCTTGGCCAGCGCGAACGTCACCGCGCGCACCACCACCAGCGCGGTGCCGGCGTCGAGTTCCCCCGCCAGCAGCAGCGTGAGCACGTCGAGGTCGTCGTAGCGGTACGACGACTTCAGCCGTGCCGATCCCTGTGAGCCGGCTTCCATCCGCGTGCTGCGCTCCCTGTCCAGGCGGGGCCCGTCGCGCCCGCTCGTCCACCCGACACCATTCTGGACCTGGAGGCACGGTGACCGCGCTCACAGTCCGCCTCCGCACACCGCGACCGGGGGCTGCTCCGCTTGCCCTACGACGAAAGTCGGGAACTGTGTCAGCCCGACCTTCGGCGGGTTCCGTCATTTACCGACATTCACGACGGTGGGTCAGTACCTGACCGCTCACTCCCCGTACCCACCGGAGATGATCACCCGTGCGAATCGCGCGTACCGCCGCAGTCCTGTCCGGCCTGGCTTTCGCCGCCGTCGCCGCGGCCTCCCCGGCCGTGGCCGCTCCCGCCCAGCCCGCCATCATCGACGGCAGCACCGCCGACTCCCTGCACTCCGCCGCCCGCATGTTCGCCGGCGGCCAGGAACTCTGTTCCGCCACGATCGTCGCGCCCGACTGGATCCTCACCGCCCGCCACTGCACCCAGGGCGCGGGCGGCAAGCAGATCACCTTCCACATCGGCAGCCTCGACCAGACCCAGGGCACCGAGGTCTCCGCGACGTCGGTGCACGACTCCCCCGACGCCGACATCTCGCTGGTCCAGATCGACCAGAAGGTGCAGACCGAGTACGCGCCGCTCGGCATCGCGAGCGACGTCAACGTCGGCGACACCGCCCAGGTCTACGGCTGGGGCGCGACCTGCACCGACCAGCCCGAGATCAACTGCCAGTCGCAGGTGCTGAAGGTGGCGAACGTCTCGGTCACCTCGGTCAACTGCCCGGACGGCGCGGCCGGCGTGTCGGTGTGCGCGAACCGCGGCGACGGCATCACCGCGGGCGGCGACTCCGGCGGCCCGATGTACGCGAACGGCAAGCAGGTCGGCGTCGCCTCCACCAGCGACCGCCAGTCCTACACCGCCTACATCAACGTCACCCAGTACCGCGACTGGATCCAGTCGGTCGCGGGCGTGTGACCAGCGGCGGCCCGGACCCGGACGGATCCCCGGGTCCGGGCCGCTTTCCTCATCCCTCCCCTTTTCCCTCCCCCGTCCTTGCCCGCGCGAGCACCTCCTCGAGGCGCAGCGGGCTCGCCGGGTGGTGGCTCAGGCACAGCGGCGTCGACACCCGCCGGAAGCCGAACGCCTCGCCGGACACGTAGAACTGGGCCCGCTCCAGCCGCGAGATGTCCGCCACCGGGCTCCCCTTCGCCCGCGCCATCTCGTTCGCCGCGGCGATCTGCGCCGGGCTGTTGAGCCGCCCGAAGAACTGCGTCGTCGCGTTGCCGGCGATCTGGTTGTGCAGGCCCTTCGGCGCCTGCGTCGCGAACAGCAGCCCCAGCCCGTACTTCCGGGCCTGCGCGGCCAGCACGATCGTGCTGCGCGTGCTCGCGGTGAGCGAACCCGACGCCGCGAGCGTCTGCGCCTCGTCCATCACGAACAGCGCGCCGAGCGGCCGGTCCCCCGCCGGATTCCGCTTGATCCACGCGAACAGCTCCATCTGCAGCTGGTTCACGAAACTCTGCCGCTGCGCTTCGGACGGCAGCCCGGCGAAACTGATCACCGAGATCCGGGCGCGCTTGCCGTCCGCCGGGGTGAGCAGCAACGCCGGATCCACCGGTGTTCCGGTCCCGGCGAACAGCGGATCGTTCACCATCGCGGCCTTGAGCAGCTCCGCGACTTCAGCGGCGATTTTTCGGCCGCCGTTGAGATTCGTGACGCCTTCGGGAAGATCGCCGAGGACGTCGATCAGCTCCGGCAGGCTTCGCGACCCGGTGCGGGCGTGGTGCACGATCGTCTGCCGCAGCACGGCCAAGCCGATGTCCGCCTTCGCGGTGCTGCCGGTGAGGCGGGCCTGCGGCGCGAGAGCGGCTACTGCGACCTCGACCGCCGCGGAGAACTCGTCCTCGTCGTCGAGCACGCCCGCGAAATCCGGCAGCGGCTCGAACCCCAGCGGACGCCCGGTGGCGCGGCCCGGTGTCCAGACGACGACGTCGGTGCCTTCGAGGTATCGCTCGGCCAGCTGGGCGTCGTCGGGTCCCCAGCCGCTCGGCGGGCTCGGCCACGCGTCGCCGAGGCGGGCTAGGTCGTTGTTGGGGTCCAGCACGATGGACGACACGCCGAGCAGGGCGCATTCCTCGATGATCCGGCGCAGGAGCACGGTTTTCCCTGATCCGGAACCGGCGAAGACGGCGGCGTGCTTGCGGAGGGCGGAGAGCTCGATGCGAATGGGCTTGCCGGAGCCGGTTTCGGTGCCGAGGGCGAGGGTGCCGTCCGGGGGCGGGTGGGTTCCGTCGGAACGGGGGGCTTGGGTGTTTCCGGTGCGGTGGGAGCGCGGGGTTTGCGCTGGTGAGGGGGTCGGTTGGGGGAAGAGGGACGGTTGGGGCGCGGGCGGCGAGTTCGCTGGCCGCGGGGCCTCCGGCGGTCGGGTCGCTTGCGCCGCGCCGTCGGGACGAGGTGCGGCGTCGGGCAGAACGCCGGACAGCAGCTGGGAACGCCGGGCGGGCCTGCGGTCGATGAGCCACTCGTGGACGTCCGGGCCGCCCTTGACGAACATCTCGTCCAGCGCCCAGAACGTACGGACGTCCGCTTCGGACATCTTGAGCCGCTTCCCCCCGGCGGCTTCGAACGCCCGGAGCTCGGCTTGGGTTTTCTCTCCTTTGGACCACGAGGAGTTCCGGATCAGCACCAGATGCCGATTCCCCGCACCGGCGCGCAATCCCGCCGCCGAACGGGCCTTCCGGAAGCGGCTGAGCACGGCGATCGGGTTCTTCGCCGAGATCGCGCGGAACGCCCAGTGTTCTTCGAGATCTTTGGCTTCGTCGAGGGTGTGGGTGAGCCAGGCGTGCAGCTCGTCCTCGCTGACGCGGGTGTCCCATTCCATTTCGTCGTCGCCGACCTCGGTGATCCAGCCGCGCAAGGCCGCCGACAGCAGCCGGGGCATCACCTCGTCCTCGACCTTGTGGTCGAGCAGCGCCGACGGGTCCGCGTCCGCGCGGAGCTGGTCGAACCAGTCGTCCAGTTCGGCGAAGCGATCGGGCTTCGGTTCCGGGCGCGCGGGCAGCGCCGAGGGCGTGTCCGGATTGAACGTGGTCAGCTCCTGCACCCGTTCCGCTCGCACGCAGGCGTCGATGTGCGCACCGATCCGCTTGAGGATCTCCCGCGGCGTGTTCTCCTCCCACGGCCCGTCGAAGGCCGAGGCCGCGACGGGCCAGGTTTGGTGCGGCGGGGTGAAATCCATGGCCGCATAGGCGAATCCCAGCCGCCGCTCCACCAGCTGCCTGCCGACTTCGGCGTCCAGCACCCTGCCGAGCGTGAGCGTTTCCCGGAACCGGTCAGGCACCGTGTCCGCGGCCTTCCCCTTGATCTGCTGCCAGGTAGCGGGCAGGCAGGCAAGCACGGTGAGCGTCCGCCGGGTGATCTCGCGCAGTTCCATCAGCCCGTCGGCGATCTGGGCGACGAGCAGGTTGTTGTCCTCGCGGTGGCCGACTTCCTTCGCCTGCAGATCGGAAACGGCCAGCAGCGTGTCGAGCTGGTCGACTCCGATCACGACCGGCCCGGTGAGCGCGAGCAGCCGGGTGATGTCGTGCACCTGGTCCGAGGCGGACTTCGGCTTCGCCCTGATCCCCCACTTGCGCCGGGCCCCGGATTTCGATTCCTCGAAGCGGCCGAGGTAATCGTCGCCGACCTCGTTCTGCGTCAGGTCTTCGGCGGCGTACAGCACCAGTGCGCGGGCGGTGTCCGCGCACTCGACCGCGACCTGCCGGTCCAGTTTCCGCAGTCCCATCAGGAACGCGTCGACGTGCGACCGGCTCAGTCCGCGTCCGCTGACCAGCGCCGAAGTGCTTTCCCACGGCACGTCGCCGCGCTCGCACACCCGGCGGACGAAGCTGCGCACCTGCGGTTCCGCCGAGTCGTCCGAGCGCAGCAGGCCTCGCCGCAGGGCGTCGGCGGTGTCCTCCCAGAACGCGTCGCCCGCGGTGAGATCGTCGAGGAAGAAGTAGCCGCCTGCCCGGTGCGCCGCTCGCCGGACCATGCCGAGCAGATGGGTTTTGCCGACCCCCTTCATGCCCTGCATGACCAATCCGATCGGGCTCGGCCCGTCGCTCGCCGCGGCGTCGCGGATGCCGACGTCGATCGCCGCCATCACGTCGGGGTGCAGACCGTCGACGTGGTACGGCGAATCCCGCCACACGTGGTCAGGCGTGTCCGCCCAGTCGAATCGCAGAGTGGCCAATACCGCCAGGTGTTCGATCATGACGCCTCGATGGAAAGCAGATGATTGTCCTCACCGCCGATGCGCACGGCCGCCTCCTTGTCCTCGGCGGTCAGGGCCTTGCGGTTGGACTCGGGCACCAGATGCGCCTGCCCGGTGCGGCTCAGCTGTTTGAGCACCGCGTCGACCTCGGCGACAGCCGCACCGCCCAGCAACGGCCGCAGATCCGCCAGGCCGACCCAGTCCCGGGGAGAGCGGGCGAGTTTCCGGTACGCCAGCCGGATCATTTCTTCCAGGTCAGCCGCTTGCGGCGCTTCGCTGCCGGTGAACACCTCCTTGAGCGAAACGTTGTGCAAGCGCATGTACTCGAAGAACTTGTTCAGCGCCAGGTAAGCCACCACGGTCAACGTGCTCCGCACCGGCTTCGGCGGCTCCAGCGCGGCCAGTTCGCCCGCGCACCAGTCCCAGCCGTCGTCGGTGAGCTGGTGCACGAACGCGCGGCCGGATTTCCTGCTGCTGACGTACTTCTCGTTGAGCTTCAGCCGGTCCCTCCCGTCGAGCGCGAAGCCCGCCTGCTCGCGCAGCTGCGGGTTCGACATCTCCCGGCCGTGCACCATCAGCGCGATCATCGCCGCGGACTGCTTGTGGCTCAGTCTTTCGTGCATCCGCCGTCCTTCCTCGGGGCATCCCGGCCGCGGTCGCGGGCGGGGCGTTCTGGGGGCTAGCTGCCGGTGACCCGCACGTCGAGCACTTGCCGGGCCCAGGCCAGCGCTTTCCGGACCTCTCGTGGCGGCGGTACCGCAACGGTGTCGTCGCGGCGCGGGCGCAGCAACACGGCCAGGTCCGCGCCGAGTTCCTGCGCGCGCACGTTGTCCCCGGCTCCGACCGCGGCCGGCAGTTCGCTGGCGAACTCGCCAACGAGGTCCCACAGTTCCGGCCGCAGCCGGGCGTGTTCTGCTTGCCGCAGCAGGGAAACCAGGTCGGCCTGGCCGGTGTCGACCAGGGCCCGTCCGGCGCCGATTTCGTCGGCGAGGCTGCGCGCGACCTTCGCCGGACCGGACGCCGGGCCCAGGCGCAGGTGCCGGAGGTTGCCGAGGTAACCGGACAGCTCGCGCGAGTCGGTCCCCTCGGTGAGCACCGGGATCAGCCTGCGGTCCTGGCCGAGCGTGCGGTGCAGGAACAACTCGACCTCCGCGAGCTGCCACCGGCTCGCCTTGCCGTCGATCACCAGGCACAGGTGCCGGGCGTCGGTTTCCGCGCGGCCGAGCCACGACCGGTCGCCCGACAGCGACCGTCCCACCCGGATGCCGAGATTCTCCAGCTCCGCCACCAGGTCCCGGGAGACCTCGAGGTTCGACCGCGGCATGCTGACCTGGATGTCGTAGGCGAAGTTCTGCGTGCGGGTGCGCACCGCCGCCACGTAGGCGTCGCGGTTTTCGGCCAGCAGTTCGGTCCGGTCGCAGGAATGCGCGATCACCGCGGCGACGGTCTCGAGCGCGAACCCGATCTGGTCCGCGCCCGGGCTTTTCTCCAGCAGCACCGGCAATTGCTCGCCGAAGGTCCAATACGAGACGTAGGGCAAGGTGAGGTGGCGCGCGATCACCTCGGGCGGAACGTCCTGGTCCAGCCAGCTGTCGAACAGGCTCCGCGTTTCCTTGAGGCAGATCTCCCGCCAGCTTTCCGACCGGTCGTACTCCTCGCGCGTGTCGAACCGCGAGAGCACGGGCAGCACGGGGAGTTGCGGACGGTCGTACGGCAGGGCGTTCCGCGCGACGTTCGCTCGGTGCGCGACGTCGACCGCGCCGCGGACGCTCTGCATGTTCGCGGTGTAGAGGACGACCAGCCGGTCCGGAAGGTGCGCGGTGCAGATGCTGCCGACGTCGGAGATTCCGGTGCGGCTGTCGAGCAGGACGTAGTCGTAGTCCGACGTCCACGCCTCGCGGCAGCGTTCGAGGTACTCGCCGAAATCCTCGTCGTACAGGCCTTCCCAGTCGATTCCCTGCACCTGTCCCGGATATGCGGGGCCGTCACCGCCAGCGGGGAGGAAATCCAGCGCGCCGGGGACGTTGTCCAGGCGGACCGGGATGATGTGCCGGTTCGGCCGGACCGTGCCGGCCCGGAAGTCCGCGACGAGATCGACCACGCCGCCTTCCGGATCGCCGTCCAGCTTCGGCCGGAAGTACTCGCGCAGCCCCGGTGCTTCGAGATCCCAATCGACGCACAGGACGCGATGTCCCCACCGGGCCAGCAGGACCGCGATGTTGGCCAGCGTGAAGCTGCGGCCGACGCCGCCCTTGTAGGAATAGAAGGTGATCACGACGCCCGCCATCGCTCAGAGCCTCGGAAACCGGGAGGCGGGCGGGGTGTCCGGCCGAGAAGTCAGCACCGGCCAGTCCGGCTGCCACGCCGGAGCCGCGCTGAGCAGTTCCTCGATCTCCGTCGCGATTCCGTTCATCTCGTCGTGGAAATCGATGTACTTGGCCGATACCTGGAATTGCTCGTACGGGTGATTCCACTCGGTCAGGTTCCTCATCCGGCGTTCATGCGCGTACGGCGGGAAGTTTTTCGAATCGCAGTAGATGACCGGATAGATCAGGGTGGCCGGACGGTCGCTTCCGGCCAGTTCTTCGCGGCGTGCCATCGAGGCCCACTCGGCGAGGCGCCACTCGTTGTAGAAGTACTTCGGGGAACACACCGGGACGAGAACCCTGGTGTGCCGCAAGGCAGAACGCAGCTCGTCCGGCCACTTCCCGCCGACCCGCACGGACCCGTCGAAGAACACCCGGACGTCCCGGTCGAGGTTTCCGTCGAGCAGTTCGCACAACCGCGGGTGAAAATGGTTGCGCACCCACTTGGAGATGGCTTCGGCTCGCCGTTCGTAACTGATGAAAACGTCGTAGTGGTACACCTGGGCAGCGCTCCCCGTCGATTTCCGCGTCCGGGCGATCCGACCTCGGCCCCCGACGATACCTTTGGCGCGCGCCGCGACAAGGGACAGATTCTGGACACTTTGTGGCCGAAAACCCGCGCCCGCCCGCCGGGTCCGGCGCGCGCCCCGAAACTGGACCGGCCGCTGCCGCCGGAATTCGAGGAGCCCGATGTCCGCCCCCGCCGCACCCCGGATCTTCATCAGCTACGCCCACGACACCGCCGCCGAGCACTACCGGCAGGTCGGGACCTTCGCCACTTTCCTCCGCGCCCGGATCGGGCTCGACGTCCGGCTGGACCAATGGGACGACGCCTCCCGGCTCGACTGGTCGGCCTGGGCGATCCGCAACATCCTCGCCGCCGATTTCGTGCTGGTGGTCGCCTCGCCGAACTACAAACGGCGGGCGGACGGGGAAGCGCCCTTCGACGAGGGCCGCGGCTCCCAGTTCGAGGCGCGGATCATGCGCGACGCGCTCACCCGCGACCTGGAGCGCGAGACCAGCCGCATCCTGCCGGTGGTGCTGCCGGGCGCTTCGGTCGAGGACATTCCGTCCTTTCTCACCCCGTATTCCACGACGCATTTCCGGATTTCGGAATTCACTGACGACTGCGTCGCCGGACTGCTGTCCGCGATCACCGGACGCAGCCAGAACGAACGCCCGGTGCGCGGGATTTGGCGCGGCGCAACGGATTCCGCGGCCGGACCGGTTCTGGCGACCGAGCTGCCGTGGCGCGAGAAGAGCGCGGACATCACCGCGGGCACAGCGCGGATCGACGGGATCAGCTACGAGCACAGTGTCGTTTTCCGCACCGCCGGGCCGACTTCCGGCGCGTGGGCGTTCGCCGAAATCGATCTCGGCGGTTCCTACGCGCATTTCACCGCGGTCGCCGGCGTGCTCGACGACGCCGAGGACGCGGCTTTCCAGACCGGCCTGTTCTGCGTCCGGCTCGACGGGGAAATCCGCCACCTCGACCATTCCGCGTTCGGCAGCCCGCGGCACACCGAACTCGACGTCACCGGCATCCGACGGCTGCGACTGGAGATCCGCCGCCCCGCCGCGGGCGTCTCCCCGGCGGGCCCGGCCGCCGCCGCGACCCGCCCGGCAGCGCTGGCCTGGGGGAATCCGACCCTGCGCTGACTCCCCGGCTCAAGTCCGTGAGGGGAACCCTGAGGGAATCAGAGTCCCCCGGAGTTCCCCTCACGGACATCTATGCGGCAGGTGTTTCCTCCTTTCGAGGAAACAGGAAACCCCTTGTCCGCCCTCGTTCCCGGATCGCATTCTGGGTGCACGCCGCTCGCTCCGGGCGGTTCGCCGAGAATCACGGAAAACCGGAAAACCGCGAATTGACGCTCTTTCGCGGCGGGGATTTTCCGTGCCTGGATCCGGGAGGGAGGTGCGCGGAAATGCAGACGCACGGAATCGTTCTCATCCTCACGCTGCTGGGCCTGGTCTGACGGAAGAACCGGCCGGATTCGCCGCGAGGGCGGATCCGGCCGGACCCCGGCACCCGCTCAGCCGCGAGCCCGCAGATGGTCCCGCAACGCCCGCGCGACCCGCGCCATCAAGATCTCCGCCTCCGGCTGGATCGCCGCGGGCACCCGGGATTCGGTCAGCGCCGCGACCGCGAACGACTGGCCGTCCGAGTGCTCCACCACCCCGATCTCGTGCCGCAAGTTCACCAGAGTCCCCGTTTTCGACGACCACTTCGCGGAATCCGACGCGAAATCCGGCGCAAGCCGTTGCCGCAGCAGGTTGTCGCCCATCAACTCCCGCACCCGTGCCGACACGTCCGGATCGATCTTCGACGGCGTCCACAACGCGGTCAGCAGGTCGGCGAACGCACGGGCCGAACCGGAGCTCGCCCGCGAAACATCCAGCTGCCGCACCGGATGGCCCTGCCCCTCGGTCACCGCGCCGATGGCGAGCGAGTGCGCGAGATGCACGTCGGCCGCGGCGAATCGTTCCACCGGCGTATCGCTCAGCTCACGCACCGAATGCCGCACCGAGATGCCGGTGATGCCCCAGTCGCGCACCGTCCGCGTGACCTCCGCGGGCGAGGTGAGCGCGAACAGTTCGTCAGCAGCGGCGCTGTCGCTGATCGAGGAAGCCAGGTACATCAGGTCGGCCACCGCCACCCGCGCCGGATGGCGGAAGCGCGACAGCCCGGTCGGCCCCGCCGTGTCGATGCGGTCGGGTTCGATCTCCACCTGGTGCGCGCCGTCCAGTTCGCCGCGCCGGATCCGGTCCTGCGTCACCGCCACGAGCGGGACCTTGACCAGCGACGCGGTCGCGAACTCCAGGTCGGGCTCGATCCCGACCTCGCGGCCGGACCCGAGGTCCCGGACGAGGAACGAGCCGCGCAGCCCGCCTTCGTCGAGTTCGTCCCGCAGCCGCGCCAGCAGCGCCTCAGTGTTCACGGCGTCAGTCTGCCGCAACGCTCGCGCCGAGACACCGGGCGATCGCGGCGCGCAACGGCGCCCGCACCCGGTCGACGTCGTCGCCGAGCCCGGCCGCCACGTCGTACCCGCGCGCGAGCCGGACGCCGCCCACCGGACGCCACGCCAGCCCCAGTTCCCGCGCCTGGTCAGCCGAGCACAGCAGCAGATCCGCGGACCCGATCACGCTCGCCGCGGCCGTCGTCAGCGTCGCCGCGACCTCGACCTGCGCGGGCAGCAGCCCGGCCGCGTCCCGTGCGCGGAACACCCGGTCGCGGACGTGCGGCACGTCGTCCTCCGGCTGCACCCACACCCGGCGGCGCGCACCGGCCGCCCGGCCCGCGCGCAGGGTTTCCAGGTGCACCACGGCTTCGTCCGGCTCGGCCTCGCCGGCCAGCCCGAGCGGCACCGTCCACACCCCGTCCTCCGGCGGCACCGCGACGAGCGCGGCCCGCACTTCCTGCGTCCGCACCAGCTCCGCCCGCTCAGCCGGCCCGGCGACGCGAAACTCCAGGAACACCTCGACCGTCCGCGCCTGCGCCTCGAGTTCGGCCAGATCACGCGTGGTCGATGTATCCGGGACCGCCAGCCGCAACGGCCGCCGACGCGCGCGCTGAGCGTCGTGTTCCATCGCCTCGGCAAGCCGGACCAGACGTTGCGCGGACGGCAGCAGATCCCGCCCGAACGGCGTGAGCCGCGCGCGCCGCGTCGACCGGTCGAACAGCCGCTCCCCCAGGTGCCGCTCGAGCGCGGCGATCCGGCGGCTCGCCACCGGCTGCGGGATCTGCGCGACCGCCGCGCCGCCGGTGAAGCTCCCCGCTTCGGTCACGCTCACGAACGCTTTGCAGCTGCCGACCAAGTCCACGACCAGAGCTTATGCCAGATTCGCATCATCTCGCACAAAAGTGTCTTGGCCCGCATGAACCGGCCGGGGGCACGCTCTTGAGGAGTTGATCGACTTCGGAGGGAGAACCCCGTGTTCCGCAGGCTGACCCTGGCCGCGTTCGCATTGGTCGCGCTAGCCTCATGTGCCACACCAGCAACACCGGAATCCCCGGCGAGCGCGGCACAGTCCGCCGCGCCGGTCGCGGCCAAGACCGTCGTCCAGCCGGATTTCGCCGCGCTGGAAAAGGCTTTCGACGCCCGGCTCGGCGTCTACGCGGTCGACACCGGCGACGGCCGCGAGGTCGCCTATCACGCCGACGAGCGCTTTGCCTACGCATCAACGCACAAGGTGTTCAACGCGGCAGCCATCCTGCACCGCGGGGACGACCTGAACCGGACGGTCACGATTCGGCAAAGCGATCTCGTGCCCAACTCCCCGATTACGGAGAAGCACATCGGGGAGCAAATGTCGTTACTGAGCGTCCTCGACGCTGCGCTGCGTTACAGCGACAACACGGCGGATAACCTCATGTTCCGCGAAATCGGCGGTCCCGCCGGGCTGGCCGCGGAGGTCCGCAGGCTGGGGGATACGGTCACCCACGTGGACCGCATCGAGCCCGCTCTCAACGAGACGAGCCCTGGTGACGTCCGGGACACGACCACCCCGCGAGTCTGGGCCAAGGACCTGCGCGCCGTCGCGCTCGACTCGGGACTCCCGGCGGACAAGCAGGCCGTGCTCACCAAGATCATGCGCGCCAACACCACCGGCGCGAACGTGATCCGCGCCGGCGTGCCCGCGGACTGGCAGGTCGCGGACAAGACCGGGTCCGCCGACTACGCCACGCGCAACGACATCGCCGTGGTATGGCCGCCGAACCGGGCCCCGATCGTGCTCGCCGTGCTGTCCGACCGCCCGCGGAAAGACGCCAAGACCGACGACAAACTGATCGCGCAGGCCGCTGCCGCGGTCGTGAAGGCCTTGCAGTGACCGGAATCTACCGAGTGATCACCCACGTGCTCGCGGTGCTTTTCGTGCCCGTCGCGTGGGTGGTCGCGCGGGGCCGGGCTCGGCACGTCGCGTGCCAGTGGGCGCTGGGGGCCCGCTACCCGGCCGAAAACCTCGCCGGGCTCACGCCTGACACGTACGCCGCGTTCACCGCGGCGCGCACCGAAGCCTTGTGGCGGCACGGAATCCTGCTCGGCCTGACGTCCGGCCACCGCGACGCCGCCACGCAAGCGGATCTGTTCCACGCCGAAGTGCAGCGCGCCGGTTCGCACGAACTCGCCCTGCACCTCACGCTCCCGCCCGCGCAATCGCAGCACGTGCAAGGCGTCGCGCTCGACGTGCGGCCTTACGAAGGCGCGCAGTGGCTCGAAGTCCACGGTGGACGGTTCGGCCTGTATCGCGTGTACGACAACGAATGGTGGCACTTCGAGTACCACCCGAACGGCCGCCCGCAACGGCTGCCGCACCCCGGTTACGCGACGACCCGCGCGGCCAGCTGAGGCTGACTAGTCCACAGTGGACCCGGAAGTCACGGATACGTGACGAAACCGGGCAAGCCGTAACGAACCTCCGCATCGGGCGATAAGCGGATGTGCCCGGGGGTGTCCTGGGTCTGTCCCGAACGGAAATCGTATGATTCGCCCGGTCTCGAACCGTCTCTTCCTGCGCTATGGCGCCGTCGCGGCCGCCGCCGCGCTCGCGTGCACCGCCTGCTCCGGCTCCGGCGGAAACGCCGCGCAGCCGCCCGCCGCCGCCAGCCCGGCCGCGAGCTCTTCGGCCGCGCCGGCCGCCGCCGCGCCCGACGCCGCGACCGTCGGCGAAACCGTCAAGGCCGCGATGAAGAAATCGACCGCGGTCCACGTCAAGGGCTCGAAGAGCGAAGACGGCAAGATGAAGGTCGACATGCAGTTCAACAAGGACAGCGTGAGCGGCTCGATCGAGAAGGACGGCGTCGAGGTCCCGGTGCGGCGCGTCGGCGACAAGGTCTGGATGCGGTTCAGCAAGTCGCTGACCAAGGAGGCCGGCCTGCCCGCCGAGGCCGCCGCGATGGTGAACGACAAGTGGGTCTCGCTCGACTCCCAGCTCGGCCAGGGTCTCGGCGAGGCGTTCAAGCTGTTCCTGGACTACGACGTCTTCATCGGTTCCATGGCCGACGACGCCGACAAGCCCGGCTACTCCGCGGCCGAGCCCGCCGACGTGGCGGGCGCCCCGGCGCTGCGCTACAAGAACGGCAGCCGGACGATCTTCCTCGAGGCCGCCGGCTCGCACCGGTTGCTGCGGCTGGAGTCCCCGTCGGAAGGCACGATGGAGTTCAGCGGCTGGGACCAGCCCGTCCCGGCTCAGGCCCCGCCCGCCGCGGAGATCTACTCCGGCCCCGGCTCCTGATCGGACTCCCCTCGCGTTCCCGCGCCGCTCGGGAACGCGAGGCCGCCGTCCACTGTGGATCCGGATCACGGATCCATGACAGCGGCGGACAAGCCGTAACGGACGGGTGGACCAGGCGATAAGCGGATGCGCCCGGGGGTGTCCCGAGCCTGTCCCGAACGGAAATCGCATGATTCGCCCGGTCTCGAACCGTCTCCTCCTGCGCTACGGCGCCGTCGCGGCCGCCGCCGCGCTCGCGTGCACCGCCTGCTCCGGCTCCGGCGGAAACGCCGTCCGGCCGCCCGCCGCCGCGGCCGCGAGCTCGCCCGCCGCGCCCGCTTCGCCGTCCGCCGACCCGCTCGACCCCGCGGCCATCAAGGCCGCGATGAAGAAGGCGACCGCGGTCCACGTCAAAGGCAGCGACGGCGGCACGACGTTCGACATGCAAATCAACAGGGACAGCGTGAG
Source organism: Amycolatopsis halotolerans (assembly GCF_042647905.1). Taxonomy (NCBI): domain Bacteria; kingdom Bacillati; phylum Actinomycetota; class Actinomycetes; order Pseudonocardiales; family Pseudonocardiaceae; genus Amycolatopsis; species Amycolatopsis halotolerans. The sequence goes on along the minus strand of NZ_JBHRWI010000007.1, from coordinate 67,129 downwards.
CGGCTCGATCTCGAAGGACGGCGCGGCGGTGCCGCTGGTCCGCGTCGGCGACAAGGTCTGGATCAAGTTCACCCGCGGGATGGCCAAGATCTCCGGGCGGCCCGCCGGGGCCCGCTCGCCGCTGGACGACAAGTGGGTGTCGATGGACTCCCCGATGGCTCAGGGATTCGGCGAGGGGCTCAAGCTCTTCCTGGACTTCGACGTCTTCGTCAGCGGCATGGCCAGCGAAACCGACCAGCCCGGCTTCGGGACGGGTCAGCCCGCCGACGTGGCAGGCACCTTGGCGCTGCGGTACGAGAACGACAGCACCACGATCTTCATCGAGGCCGTCGAACCGCACCGCTTGCTGCGGCTGGAGTCCCCGAAGCAAGGCACGATGGAGTTCAGCGGCTGGGACCAGCCCGTCCCCGCCAAGGCCCCGCCCGCCGCGGAGATCTACTCCGGCCCCGGCTCCTGAAGTTCTGCCAGCCGGGCGAACGAGTGCGACACTGCCCGAGATGATCGGTCTGCTGTATCCCACTCGCGATTGCGCCGAAGACGACTTCACCGCCCTGGCCGGGTGCCTGGACGCCCGGCCAGGCGTGGAATTCGCCTACGTGCCCTGGGCCCGGCGCGTCGTCGAGCGGGAAAACGTCCAGAACGCCGTGCGCGAGCTGAGCGAACCGGACCGGCTGGTCGCGACGGCGGCGAAGTTCACGACGTCGCCGCGCGTGGTCAGCTGGGCGTGCACGAGCTGCAGTTTCCTCGACGGCGTCGCCGTGGCCAAGACGCAGACCGACGCCTTGACGGACGCGCTGGATATCCCAGCGAGCAGCACGTCGCTGGCGTTCCTCGCGGCCGCGCATCGGCTCGGTTTGGAGCGGATCGCGCTCGCCTCGGTGTACGCGCCCGAAATCACCGACGCGTTCGCGGCATTCCTTGCCGAGGAAGACATCGCCACCGTGCACGCCGTGTCGGCCGACGCCGGTTCGGACCGCGACCTGGCGACCTGGGACAGCGCCCAGATCCGCGACCTGGTCGATTCCGCGGCTTCTTCGGACGCCCAGGCCGTCCTGCTTCCGGAGACGGCCCTGCACACCGCGCCGCTGCTCGCCGAGCTCGAGAAACTCGCCGGAAAACCCGTGCTCACCGCGACACAGGTGACGCTGTGGCACTGCCTCACCCTGCTCGGCCGCCCGGCCGCCGGACCCGGTCTCGGTGCCCTTCTCGCCCACCCGCATTAATTGTCCACTATGGACAGACGAGTACCCGGGCCGGATCGCGGGTAGCCATCGATCATGAGCAGCAACCTGATCGCCGTCACCGTCGACTGCCGGGACGCCGACGCGCTCGCCGAATTCTGGCGGGAAGCGCTGGGCTATCCGAGGGCCGAGCGGTGGCCGGACAGCCATGGACTCACCTACGTCGAGCTGAAAGCGCCGGGCCGGCCGTCGCTGTTGTTCCAGCCGGTGCCCGAAGGGAAGACCGGCAAGAACCGGCTGCACCTGGACATCGCGCCGGACACAGTCGAGCAGCGCGACGAGGCGGCCCGCCTCGTGATGCTCGGTGCGAGAGTCGTGGAAGATCCGGAAAACGACCACTGGATCGTGCTGAAAGACCCGGAGGACAACGAATTCTGCGTGCTGCCCCGGCGGTGCTGACCCGCGTCCGGCCGAGGGCTACGATCTTCGCCGTGCCCGACTCCCGAGTGCCCGCGCAACCCGACCTCGGGATGCTCGCCGGGCGGCTGCTGTTCGCGGTGCAGCGGGAACTGTTCACCGCGCTGGCCGCCGAAGGCTTCGGCGACCTGAGCCCGCGCCACGGCGCGGTACTCGCCTACCTCGGCCCGGACGGTGCGCGCGCGACGGAGCTGTCCCGGCTGTCCGGACGGCGCAAGCAGGTCATCGGCACGATGGTCGACGAACTCGAAACGCTCGGCTACGTCGAACGCCGCCCCGACCCGGCCGACCGGCGCGCGAAACTCGTCTGCCCCACTGAGCGCGGGTCGGCCATGATCGGGGCCTCGACCCGCGTTCTGGCCGCGATCGAGGACCGCCACGCCCAGCGGCTCGGGCGGGGCGAGTACGCGGAGTTCAAGCGGGTGCTCGCCGAGGTCACCGACCAGCAGCGGCATTTCGCCGGGCAGTGATCACTGGCCCGGCCACCCCTGGTGCGGCGGGCCCTGCGGAGGCCATTGGCCCGGCATCGGCTGCTGCGGATACGGCTGCTGAGGTCGCTGCGGGTACGGCTGCGGCATTCCCGGAGCGCCGTACTGCGGCGGATACTGCGGCATCGCCGGAACCGGTGCCCCGTAAGGCATCCCGTAGCCCACGGGCGGAGGCGTCTTCGCCGACACCGCGGGCAGCCACAGCACCACCGCCAGGACAGTCATCACGCCGAACGCGACGCTGTCCAACCAGGAATGGGAAAGGAGCACCCCGGCGAGCGAGCACAGCAGCTGGACCGGCGCGCCCCACAGCAGAATCCGGCCGACCGATTGCCGTCGCGCGAAAATCATCCCTATGCCGACGAGCACCACGATCGCCAGCACCAGGGACAACGCGAACAGGTAATCGGAGGCGCTGACGCGGCTTCCGCCGCTCACGATTTCCCCGACCGACCAGATCCCCCCGCGTACCGCGTAAATCTCCAGCACCACGAGCAACACCGCCACCGCGATGCCGATCCCCGTCACCTTCGGCCGTTCCCTCGGCTGAGTCATCCCCGGTCCCCTCCGTCACCCTCCGGAGGGACAAGCCTACCAACCGCATCCGCAGTCCACAGTGGAGCAACCGCGGGAACAACGCCCCCGGCCCCCGCGACCGGCCCGGACGCCCTCTACGATCGGCCCGTGACCGCCTACGACGACGTCTTCGACCACCTCGACGCTTCGGCCCTGCCCGAACGGCAGCAGCACATCCTCGCCACCATCCGGGACTGGGTGGGCCAGCACGGCTACTCGCCGAGCACGCGCGAGATCGGCGAAGCGGTCGGACTGCGGTCGACGTCCTCGGTGTCGAAGCATCTCGCCGCGCTGGAGGACAAGGGATTCCTGCGCCGCAGCTCGACGATGTCGCGGCCGATCGACGTGCGCGCCTTCCTCGGCGACGCCCCCTCGCGCGACGGCGGCGACTCCGTGCCGGTGCCGGTGGTCGGCGACATCGCGGCGGGCACGCCGATCTCCGCGCTGGAGCACGTGGACGACGTCCTGCAGCTGCCGCGCGGGCTCACCGGCCGCGGCACCGTTTTCGGGCTTCGCGTGCGCGGCGATTCGATGATCGACGCGGCGATCTGCGACGGCGACATCGTGGTGGTGAAGCAGCAGCACGAGGCGCATTCCGGGCAGATCGTCGCCGCGATGATCGACGAGGAGGCGACGGTGAAGGTCTACCGCCGCCGCGACGGGCACGTCTACCTCGAGCCCCGCAACCCGGCCTACGACGTGATCGACGGCGACCGGGCCGCGGTGCTCGGCGTGGTCGTCTCGGTGCTCCGCAGCATGTGACCCCGAAGGTCCGTGAGGGGAACCCTGAGGAACTCAGAGTCCCTCAGGGTTCCCCTCACGGACTGCGGGTGACCCGAGGGGTCAGTCGACCGCCACCGGGACCCGGGTGTCGGCCAGCTCGGCTGGCTCGGCTTGCCGGGTCTGCCACGGCCGCGCGATCAGCCACAGCACCAGCCCGGACACCACCAGTCCGCCGAACATCACCGTGGCCATCGCGGCCGCGTTGTTGCCCAGCAGGCCGACCACTGGCGAGACCGCCGCGCCGACGCCGAACTGCACCGCGCCCAGCAGCGACGCGGCCGTCCCGGCGTTGTTGCCGTGCGCGTCGAGCGCGACCGCGGGCGCGTTCGGCAGGATCAGCCCGGCGAAGAACAGCACCGCCCACACCGGCACCGCGACGCCGAACATGCCGCCGAAGCCGGTCAGCGCGGTCGCCAGCAGCACCGCCGCCGAGGCCGCCGCGGCGAGGCTCGCCACGAGCAGCACCTGGTGCGGTTCAAACCGGTTCATCAGCCGGGCGTTGACCTGCGTCGCGGCGATCAGCCACACCGCGCTCGCGCCGAACATCAGGCCGAACTGCTGCTGGTCGAGCCCGTACTGCTGCTGGAACACGAACGACCCGCCGCTGACGAACGCGAACAGCCCGGCCATCGCGAACCCGGCCACCAGCACCAGCCCGACGAACGAGCGGTCGGTGAACAGGCTCCGGTAGGACCGCACGGTCGCCCGGAGCTGGAACGGCTGCCGCCGCGCGGGCGGCAATGTCTCCGGCAGCGCGAGCGCCGCCGCGATCCCGCTCGCCAGCCCGATCGCGGCGAGCACCACGAACACCCCGCGCCAGTGCGTCCACGCCAGCAGCGCGCTGCCGAGCGTCGGGGCCAGCACCGGGGAAACGCCCATCACCAGGATGAGCTTGGACAGCAGTTTCGCCGCGGCGCGATCGGTGTAGAGGTCGCGCACCACGGCCAGCGCCAGCACCGCGCCCGCCGAGGCGCCCAGCCCCTGCAGCACGCGCGCCGCGCTCAGCAGTTCCACCGTCGGAGCCACCAGGCACAGCAGCGACGCGACCACGTGGATCAAACTTCCCGCGACGAGCGGGATGCGCCGCCCCATCGCGTCCGAAAGCGGGCCGGCGATCAGCTGGCCGAGCCCGAGCCCCAGCACCGTTCCGGTGAGGGTCAGCTGGATGGTCGACTCCGTCGTCGACAGTTCGCGGGTGATGTCCGGCAGCGCCGGCAGATACATGTCGATGGACAGCGGCCCCAGTGCCACCAGAACGCCGAGCACGAGCACCAGCTTCAGCTGGCTCCCCGTGTTCGGCGCTTCGCGTGTTTCGTTCACGCCACTCCCCTTCGTCGTGAGCACTTGGGCACCTACGAAGAAGACGGCCGAGAAATTCCGGAACCCGCGAACAGATCACACCCTGGGAATCCGGCTTGACAAACTCACCCCAGGCCGAGGGCGAAAACGTGGAGGTCCGGATCGGCCGGGAAAGTCACCGTCGCGATCTTCTTGCCGGCCGGGATTTCCAGCGGCGACGTGGCGTAAACCGAGGCGCCGATTCCCTGGCCGCCGGGCTGATTCCGGTGCGCGGTGCGGGCCACGAGCGTATTGCCGAACACTGGTTCGGTATTTCCGCCCGGCAACACCCAGTCACCGAACGATAGATCGGCGGTCGCGGTCGTGCCGTCGGTGAACGCGACGGTCGCGCTCCCGCGATGGTCTCCGTTCGTCGCCGAACCGACGAAAAGCAGGCGGCTGGCCGAAGTTCCACCTAGCTCAAGCTTCTGCCCGGAGGCCGCCGCGTTGTCCGGACGGCCGGACGGCGCGGCGGGCCAGACAAAGGTCGTACCCGCTGCGTGTCCGGTCGAACCCGGAGCGAGACCGGCGTCGGCGAGCGCTTTTCGTGAATAGCTGTTTCCGGCGCCGTCGAAATTCGCTGAACCGCCGTCGCCGTCATCGGAAATTCCGGCATTGCCGAAGGCTCCGGCCAGGCTTCCCTTCGGCGCGACCACCACAATTATCGAGGAAGAAACCGAATGTCCCGCCCCGCGCAACGTCACGGGCACTTCGTAGTAACCCGCGCGAGTTCCCGCCGCGACCGCAACGGTCAGATCCGTTTTCCCGCTTCCGGTGCGGTCGTCGAGCCACACCGAGCGCGGGCCGGACACTGTGATCCCGGCCGGCGCCGACGTCGTGATGTTCAGCGAGCGCAGGTGCCCGCCGAGCCGCTGGCCGTTCACCGCGACGGTGCCGGAACCGCCCGGTTCGACGGCGACCTGGTTGCCCACCGAGGCGACGTACGGCTCCTCACCGTCCCGATAGGACGGTGGCTGCGTGTTCGCGGCCCAGTTCCGGTCCGGCTGCGCGGACAGCGCGAAGTCGAGCCGCCCGCCGCCCCGCGCGAGGTCCTGCGGCAGCGACGTCCGATCCCACCGGTGCCCGTTCAAGGCCAGGCCGTGGACGTACTGCGTGGTCGTCGACGCACCCGGCGCGCGGATGTCGAGGGTGCGACCGCCCGGCAGGGTCAGCACCGCGCGCTCGAACAGCGGGCTGTGCACGGTGAGATCCGGCGTGCCCGGAGTCGACGGGTAGAGCCCGAGCGCGGCCCAGACGTACCACGACGATTGCGCGCCGAGGTCGTCGTTGCCGGGTTCGCCGTCCGGCGTCGCGCTGAACAGCGTGGTCGCGATCCGGCGCACGACTTCCTGCGTCTTCCACGGCTGGCCGACGTGGTTGTACAGCCACGGCACGCCGAAGTCGGGCTCGTTGCCCGCCCACATGTACGGCTCGTTCGGCCCGACGTTGAGCTTCTGGAAGAACGTGTCGAGCCGCGCGGACACCGCCGCCGGGCCGCCCATCGCGGTCACCAGCCCGGCCGTGTCCTGCGGCACGAGCCAGGTGTACTGCGCGGCGTTGCCCTCGTCGAAACCGTCCTGGCCGAAGGTGCCGGGCGCGGGCGGCTGGTACGCCGGGCCGTCCGGGAAACGGCCGTCCTGGCCGCGCGGCTGGAGATAGCCGGTGGCCGGGTTGAACAGGTGCTGCCAGTTCTGCCCGCGTTTGGCGAAGTCGCGGGCGACGCCGCGGTCGCCGATCGCGCCCGCGAACTGCGCGATGGCGAAGTCGTCGATCGCCCATTCCAGCGTGATCGAGGCCCCGACGCGCGCGTGGTCGCCGCGGGAGGCGTCGTTGTTCGGCAGGTAGCCGCGGGCGAGGTAGTCCGCGATCCCCCGGCGTTCCTGGTACACGCCCGGCGTCTCGTCCACCGACGTCGCGCCCTTGACCAGGTACTTCAGCGCGGTCTTGACGTCGAAGTCGCGCGCGCCGAAGGCGTAGAGGCTGGACAGCAGCGCGACCGAACTGTCGCCGGTCATCTGCCCGGTGTAGCCGTTGGCCATCGGCCAGCGCGGCCACCAGCCGCCCTGGACCGCGTCGTTGGTCAGCGACTGCGCCATGTCGCTGGCTTCCTTCGGGAACAGCATGCCGTGCAAGGGCGCGAGCGAACGGTAGGTGTCCCAGTCGGAGAAGTTGGCATACTGCGAGTGCCCGGCCGGGAGGGTACGGATCTGGTTGTCGAAGCCGATGTAGCGGCCGTCGACGTCGTTGAACGTGTTCGGGTGCATCAGGCTGTGGTAAAGGGCGGTGTAGAACGTCTTGAGCTGCGCGGAATCCTTGCCCGCCACGCGAATCCGGCCGAGCGCGTCGCGCCAGGCGTCTTTCGTCTTCTGGCGCATCGCGGAGAAGTCCCAGCCGGGCTCCATGTTCTTCTTCGCACCTTGAACGTCCACATAGGACATCGACACCTTCGCGTGCACCGTGCCCGCGTCGCCGAAGGTCAGGTACGCCCCGGCTTTCGGCGCGTCGACCTGGTCGCTGCCCGGCTGGACTGTTTTGCCGTCCCAGGTGCCGTGCGCGGTGAACGGACGGTCGAAGGTGATGTCGTAGTAGACGGTGTACTTGTTCGATTTCCCGCAGAAGTGGCCGGTCGTCGCCTGCCCGCTGACCTCGCGGTCGCCGGTGATCCTGAGCCCGGCCGCGGAGTTGCCCGCGAGACTCGCGCCGCCCTTCACGAGCACCTGCGCGTTCTGCCCCGCCGGGAAGGTGAACGCCGCCAGCCCCGTGCGCGTGGTCGCCGTCAACTCGGTACGCACGCCGGAATCGGGAAAAGCGACCGCGTAATAGCCGGGTTCCGCCTGCTCGCCGTCGTGCGTGAACCGTTCGACGCGATCCCACGGCTTGGCCCCGACGTCGCCGGTGACCGGCAGGATCGGAACGTCGCCGAACGCGTTGCAGCCGACCGACGCGTGGTCGAGGCTGAAGCCGCGGATCTTGTCGCTGTGGTACTGGTAGCCGGCGTAGGACCCGTCGGTGTCCGGCGAAAACTGCATCATCCCGAACGGCGCGGCCGGCCCCGGGAAGTTGTTGATCTCGCCGACCGAAGTCCCGCCGCGCCCGGTGCCGACGAGCGGATCGACGTACGCCGCCGGGTCGCTCACGAGCGGGGTCTGCGGCGCGGCCGCCGCGACCGTTCCCGCTCCGACGACCGCCGCCGTCACCAACGCTGCCACGACTGAGTACCGCACGCTGCCTCCCAGACCTCGTGTTGTCCGACCTTTCCGGCTGGCGGGCCGGGAGGTCAACCGAATGACAGAGATCTGGCCGGTTTTGGGCGGACAGACATCCGACAGGTTGCCCGGAAGGCGGTCACCGGGCCAGGCGATGCCGGACGTAGCGCCGCGCGACCTCGGTCAGCCGGGGGAAAGCGCCTCGATACGTCCACATGCCCAGGACGAGGACGGAGAAGGCGGTGATTCCCCGGTCCGGGGCGTCGCGGTAGGCCGGAATCCGCCGAGCCCACTCCTCGGCCTGCTCCGGAGTGTGACCGTCCGCGACGAGCCGCAGGACCAGCGACGTCGCGTCGAGCCAAGGCGCGCCGAGGCTCGACCAGGCCCAGTCGACGACCCGAGCCCGGTCGGCTACCAGGATGTTCAGCGGATGAAGGTCGCCGTGCACAAGGCTGTCGCCGCGCACCCAGTCGATCCCTTGGCGCTCCCGCTCCACGAGTTCGTCCAGATGCCGCCGATCCCAAAGGCCCAGTTTGCCGTCGGGCTGCTTCGACAGCCGGCGCCACGGGCTCGACCAAGCCCACTGCTCGGCGGCGGACGGGAGGTCGAGCGAACAGTGCGCCAGCGCTGGCGCCATCGTCACCGCGGTGTCCGCGACCAGCGGGAGATCGGGCGAGCCCGGCTCGAGGTTCGCATGCCGTCCCGCGACGTGTTCGAAGCCCAGCAAGGACCATCCGTCCGCCTCGGCTTCCCAGAGCAGGCGCGGAGCGACAGAATGCGGCAGGACCGGGTTCGACTTGGCCTCGATCCGCTGCATCCGCTCCCGGCGGGAACCCGCCAGGACCCCCTTGACGAAGAAGCGTCCCCGCTCGGAGTGAAGCGTCGCCAGGAAGTCCGAGTTCCGTCCGTCGGACGGGGAAACGGAGCTTGAAACCTTTCCCGTTTCCTTCTCGACCGCCCGCCGCACCGGGGCAGGAATGTCCTCCCAGGCTCGGCTGGACATTGCCTTCCCTTCGCGTCAGCACGACGCCGACGGCGGCGGATCGTCGGTGCACCCGTTCTTGCACTGTGAGCACTTCGCGCACTTGGCAGCCGAAGTAAACCACAGCTCAGGATCCACGGCGAAACCTGCCGCCTGAATCGCGGACGTCGTGCGATCCGCCTTCTCGGCGAGGGCCGCATCTCCGCCCTCGGCCTCGTCATCAGGTACGTGATGGATGAATCCTCCCGAGATCCGCTCGCAGAAATCCGCGTATTCACGGGTATAAAGGACGAACGCGTGCCACCCGATATCGACAATTTCGCTCGGAGCCAACGGCCGGGAAGTCCGCGCGCAGGCTGCGAGGAAAGCCAGCGCCTGATCCATGACGCGCGCTGCATATTCGCACGGCCAGGTGTTCTCTTTCGCGATCCGGGCGACGAGACGAGCGAACAGTGCTTCCGTGACAAGACCCTTGCCGGTGAGTTCGCCTACTGCGACAGTCATGTTGCTTCCCCTCTGCTTCAAGACGGCACAAGGTCATCGCCCCTGACGTCTTTCCTGCACTCGGCCGCGACGTTACGACACGCCCGCTCCGGGAAGTGACAATAAAATGACAACCCGAATAGAGCACTCGCCAGGAATCGGGAAATTGCGGAACGATGCTCTCGTGGACCCTGGAATCGGTGGGCGGATCGCTGCGGCCCGGAAGCTGGCCGGCCTGACGCAGCATGCTCTGGCACGCAGGATCAGCTACAGCACGAGCATGCTCTCGAAGGTGGAACGCGGGGAGGAAATCCCCGCACCCGAGTTCCTCGGACGGGTCGCCGACTCCCTCGGAGTCCGCGTCGAGAGGCTGGCCTGGAACAGATTCGAGTGGCGGCACGAGGACGACGAACTCGCCACCCGGCTGTCGCCTGTCCGTGCCGCGTTGGACCTGCTCGATCTCCAGCCGGACTCGGCTATCGCGCCGCGCCCGCTCGCTGTGCTTCAGGCCGATGTCCGGTATCTCAACCGGCTCGCGCAGGCCGCGCAGTACGAGCCGATGATCGCGCTGCTGCCCTCCCTCGTCGCCGAGTTGCACATCGCCGCCGAGAGCTGTGCCGGGCAAGACCGGCATGACGCATGGGCGCTCCTCGCACTGACGACTCGCTGCGGCCATTCGGCGGGGATCGCCGTCGGAGACAACACACTGTCCGTGAACGCGCTCGGCAAAATGGATTGGGCCGCGCGGCAGGCCGGAGGTCGCGCGCCCGGCCTCCGCGCTGCCCGGGAATACCTGCGGGTGACCGCATACCTGCGCGACGAGGACTATGCGGCGTGTTGGCGGTTGAACAACGCAGGCGCAGCGCTCCTGGACGGCGCGGAGGACGCTCCGGGAGCGCTGGTGGCTCGAGGACAGCTGCGTCTCGGCGCGTCGGTGATCTCAGCTCGCACCGGGGACCGCGACGCCATGACGGGTCACCTCGAGGAAGCAGCCCGGATCGCCGCGCTGACGGGGGAAGAGCCGGAAACCTTCTGGTTCGGCTTCGGACCCGCAAACGTTCAAGTCCACCGCGTGGTGACCTTCGGCGCCCTCGGGGAGCACAGCCTGGCTGTCGAAGCCGGCCGGGCGCTGCGGATCCCGACCGGCTGGCTTCCCACCCGGATCGGGCATCACCATCTGGACATGGCCCGCTCGTACCGTTGGTTGAATCAACCGGAGAAAGCGCTGAAACAGCTGCAACGCGCACGCATGGTCGCGCCGGGTCAAGCCCGGAGGCACCCGATGACCCGCGAAACAGTCTCGTCGCTCGTCCGTTCCGCACGGCGGCAATCGGAGACGCTGACGAGCTACGCCGCGTGGCTCGGTTTGAAACTCTGACACCTCCGATTTCTCGATAGGCTCGACGCCATGGCGAACGGCTTCGAAGCAGCGATGCGCATGATGCGCAGCCGAGATCCGCAACGCGCCGAGGACGGCTTCGGCTTGCTGCGCGACCGAGCCGCCGAGTACCTGCCCGCGTTGATCGAGGAGTTCGAGAACGAGCAAGCCGACCGCGGACTGCGCAGCTGGCTGCTCGAACTGATCGGACTGGCTGAATCCGCCGAAGCGCTGCCGGTACTCGCCGCCCAGCTCAACAGCCAGGATGAAATGCTCCGCGACTGGGCAGTCGCCGGGCTGACGCGACTCGACACCCGCGAGGCGCGAACGGCACTCTGGCGCGCCCGAGCCAACGGCACCATCGCCTGACCGGGACCCCGCCGATTTCGCCCCAGCCACCGCTCCTGCGGCTAACGTTCACGGACATGACTGAACCCGCAACCCGGGACGTCGAGGGCTACGAAGTCGGCTCCAGCGTCTCCGTCATCCGCGAGTACGCCACCGAGCCCGGCACCGGACCGCGCCTCCACCGGCATCCCTACCGCGAAACCTTCGTCATCCAGCGCGGCCGCGCGTTGTTCACCATCGGCGCCGAGCAGCGCGAAGGCGTCGCCGGGGACGTGCTCATCGCCCCGCCGGACACGCCGCACAAGTTCGTTTCGCTCGGGCCCGAGCCGTACGAGGCCGTGCACATCCACGAGAACGACCGGTTCGTCACCGAGTGGCTGGAGTGAGGTCAAGCCGCATTTGTACGTCCCGTGTATCCCGCTCGGCGATGCTCGGCCCGGACCGACCAGGACCGGGAGGACACGGATGCTCAGGAAACTCGCAGTGCTCACCGCCGGGGCCGCGGCGGCGGCCACGGTCGCCGTCGCCGCTCCGGGCATAGCCGCGGCACTGCCGGCGGCGAACATGGAAGCCGTGCTGCTCGCGGCCCAGATCGACCCGCAGCGCGCCGACAGCACCCAGACGCCGGGCGCACACGACAGCGTCCTGCTGGTCGAGAAGGCGTTGCAGGCCAAGGGACTGCTGGACGCCAAGTACGTCGACGGCTACTTCGGCACCACGACGATCGACGCCTACTCGAAGTACCAGAAGTCGCTGGGCTACACCGGAATCGACGCGTCCGGCCTGCCCGGCAAGACGTCGCTGGAGAAGCTCGGAGCCGGCCAGTACAGCGTGTCCAATGCGGTGGCCGCGGGCAGCCACGTGACCTATCACGGCGTCACGCTGAACACGCGCACCAAGGCGATGCTTCAGGCGGCGGAGAAGCTGTTCGGCAAGGACGTCGGCCTCACCCAGGGGTCGTACAACCCGGGCGGCGTCGGCGCGTCGGCCGGAACGCACGACGGCGGCGGCGCTTTTGACGTCTCGGTGGCGGACATGTCCTCGGCGACCCGCACCGCATTCGCCAAGGATCTCCGGAAAGTCGGGTTCGCGGCCTGGGTGCGCACGCCCTCGCAGGGCGACTGGGGCTACCACATCCACGCGGTCGCGGTGAACGATCCCGACCTGTCCTCGGGCGCGCAGCACCAGGTCGGAGCCTATTACCTCGGGCAGAACGGCCTCGCCAACCACGGCAAGGACGACGGCCCCGCGGTCAACCCGAAGCTGACCTGGGAGCAGTACCAGCGCGGCTGACCCGCCCGGCTGCCGCATTTGCTGGCGCGAGTGCGGCAGCCGTGGTTTTCTGGTGCCATGGCGGGAAAAACTTTTCGGTTCGGGGTTGTCGCGGCGCCGCAAGAGGGCGGAGCGAAATGGCGGGAAACCGCACGGCGCGCCGAAGACCTCGGATATTCGACCCTGTTGTCGCCGGACAACCTGCATCTCCCGACCCCGACCGCGGCGCTGGCCGTCGCGGCGGCGGTGACGACCGAACTGCGGGTCGGGACGTTCGTTTTCGCCAGCCCGCTGCGCACCCCGCGCGCGGCCGCCTGGGAGGCGCACAGCCTCAGCGTGCTCACCGACCGCCGGTTCGAGATGGGCATCGGCACCGGCATCCCGCCGATGCGCGAAGCCGCCGCTGAGCTGGGCCTGCCGTACGGTACCGGCCCGGAGCGGCTGGCCCAGGTGTCGGACACGATCTCGCACCTGCGCCGACTCGACGGAGACGCGCACACGCCGGTCATGGTCGCCGCGGGCGGGCCGAAAGCGCGCCGGCTGGCGGGTGAACGCGCGGATGTCGTCACCCTCGCCCACAGCATCCTCGCGAGCCGGGCGGAGACCGCGGAGTACGCCGCCGAGATCCGCGGCGCGGCCGACGGCCGGGAGGTCGAGCTGGCGATGAACATTTTCGTGGTCGGCGAGGAAATCCCGCCGTGGATCCGCGGCTTCATCGGGCACGACATCGAGACCCTGGTCGAACACGATTCGCTCACCCTGCTGCGCGGCGGACCGGCCGCGATGGCCGAGGAACTGCAGCGGCGGCGCGAGGAACTCGGGGTGTCGTATTACAGCGTGAACGGCGCTTTCCTCGAGGATTTCGCCCCGGTGGTCGCGCGGCTCAGCGGACGCTGACGAACGCGGCGGGAATAGCCGCGCCCGCCGGTGAATTGCACCGAGGGTGAAAGCTGTGACCTACCGCCAGTTCGGCGGCCCGGAAGTGCTGACGTTGTCCGAACTCGCCGTGCCGGAGCCGGGGCCGGGCGAGGTGCGCGTGCGGATCGCCGTGTCCGCGGTGAACCCGACCGACTGGAAGGCGCGCTCCGGCTCCCGTTTCGGTACCGAGGCGGAGTTGTCCGTGCCCAACCAGGACGGGGCCGGCGTCGTGGACGCGATCGGCGCCGGGGTGGACGGATTCTCCGCGGGCGACCGGGTGTGGCTGCTGCTGGCCGCCGCGCACTCGCCGACGTCCGGGACCGCGCAGGAGTACACCGTGCTTCCGGCGGACCGGCTCGTCCCGCTCCCCGACGGAGTCGGTTTCGACGAGGGCGCCGCTTTCGCGATCCCAGCGCTCACCGCGCACCGCGCGCTCACTGTCGCGGAGGACGGACCGCAGCGGCTGGCACCGAATGCGTTGGCGGGCAAGACTGTTCTGGTCAGCGGCGGCGCGGGCGCGGTCGGCAACGCCGCGATCCAGCTGGCGCGCTGGGCCGGAGCGACCGTGATCGCCACCGTCAGCACCGAGGACAAGGCGGCCCTCGCGCGCGCCGCCGGTGCGCAGCATGTCGTGCGGTACACCGAAGGGGACGTCGCCGCGGCGATCCGGGAAATCGCGCCGGACGGGGTCGACGTGATCGTGGAGGTCGCCGTCGGCGTGAACGCTCCCCTGCACGCCGCGGTACTCCGCCCGCGCGGCGTGGTCGCGGCCTACGGCGACGACCGCGGCAACGGAACCGTGACTGTCGACTTCGGACAGAACGTTTTCCTCAACAGCCGCTACCAGTTCCTGGTGCTCTACACCGTCGGATTCGACCGGCTGCGCGCCGGCGCGGAAGACCTGAACGCCGCCCTGGTCGACGGCGGACTCCGGCTCGGCCCCGATCACGGCCTGCCCGTCCACCGGTTCCCGCTGGCGGAAACCGCTCGCGCGCACGAGGCGTCGGAAAAGGGCGTCACTGGAAAGGTGCTGATCGACGTCAGCTGATCGACGGCTCGACCCCGGTCAGTTCCACGCTCGCCGCCCACAACCGGGCGGCGGCTTCAGCGTCCGCATACGGCCCTCGCACCGGCTCCGGCCGGGGCCGTCCTTTGAGACCGAACACGCGCGGCCCCCAGATCTGACCACTGTGGACATCCGGACCGACCGCCGCCCGCACCGCTGGTCGCGCACCGCCGTCCTTGCCCTGCAAGGCGATTCGCGCGAGGCTCAGCTTTTGTTTCGTGCTGCGCACATGCAGCGGCGGCCGGTCCGGAGTCAGGCTGTCCAGCGCTCCGCCAGGATGCGCGACAACACTCAGCCTGCTGCTGCCCGCCGCCCTCAGCCGCCGATCCAACTCCAGCGCGAACAGGGTCTGCGCGAGCTTCGACCGTTCATACGCAGTTTTCGGCTCGTAGTCACGGGTGCTCTGCAGATCCTCGAAATCGAGCTTCGCCGATTTCGCCGCGAAGCTCCCCGTCGTCACAATCCTCGCGCCCGGCTTCAACCGGTCCTGAAGCGCCGCAGTCAGCGCGAAGTGCCCGAGGTGATTGACCCCGAACGTCATCTCGTGCCCGTCCTTGGTCTCCCGCCGCTCGGGCCCGTCGAGATACACGCCCGCGTTCAGCACGACCGCCTCGAGCTCCCCGACCTCGATCCCCTTCACCGAGGCCAAGTCGGCAAGGTCCAGCCGCGCCCACGACACCCGCGCCCCCGGCACCCGCTCGCGAAGGACCTTCAGCGCAACCCCCGCTTTCGCCGCGTCCCGGCTGCTGAGCACCACCTCTACCCCCGCCTCGGCCAGCTGCTCCGCGACGAAGTAGCCGATCCCGGCATTGCCCCCGGTCACCAGCACCGCCATGACACCCTCCTAAACCTGAAGTGATTCCAACTTTAAACCCACTTCAGATTTAGGTACAGTGGGGGTCGTGGTCAACACCGGGCGGCGCGAACGCCGCAAGCTCGAAACCCGGCGCAAGCTGGACGAGGTCGCGCTGCGGCTGTTCTTGAAGCACGGCTACGACGGGGTGACCGTCGCACAGATCGCCGAGGAGGCCGACATCTCCGTCGCGACCCTCTTCGCCCATGTCCCGGACGGCAAAGACGCCCTGATCTTCGACAACGGTTCCGAACGCCGCGCCGGGATCGTCGCCGCGGTCCGCGACCGGGACGAGCCGATTCTCGCGGCCCTGCACCGATTCTTCGCCGCCCGCGGCCCGTACTCGACGGACATCCCGCCGGAACACGCCCCGAAACGCGACCTGATCGTGCACACGCCCGCCCTGCGCGAATACGCGCGGCGGCTGTGGCATTCCTGCGAACCCGACCTGACCACGGCACTGGCCGACGAGAGTGGCCTGTCGCCGGACGATCCAGCGGTCCGGGCTCTGGCACGGTTCGTGCTGGAAATCCCGGATCTCACTGGTACCGCGCCGGATCCCGCCGCGGCGCTGGCGTCGGTGTTCGCACTGCTGGAATCCGGCTGGCCGCCGCGTACCTGACCCCAGCCTCTCCTGAGGCCTGCCTCTAGGCCAAGTCGTCAACGAGTCATTTCGAACTGGCGGCGCCTGCCCGTCAGTCCCGCAAATCGTCGGCAGTGAACGAGCGCCGCTCAGTGAGCTGGGCCAGCTGTGCTTCCAGGGTCTCGAGCTGCGCGGGTCCGATTCGGGTCGCCCAGCGGCCGCGCACGTCGTCGAACAGGGCGCCGCCGATGGCCATCAGCTCGTGGCCTCGCGGGGTGACCCGCACCCGCTTGCGGCGTGCGTCGCTCGGGTCGGGCTCACGGTCGACGTAGCCGAAGTCCTCCAGTGCGGCGATGGTCTGCGCGGCCGCCTGTTTGGTGACCGACAGCCGACGGCCGAGTTCTGAGGCAGTGTCCGCGCCCGCGTCCACGGCGCGCAAGGCGAACTCGTGCACGGGGCGGACGCCTTCGTGGCCGCGCTTCGCGAGCTCCGCGTTCACCTCGTCGACCATGGAGTGGAATCCGCCGAGCAGCAGAAGCGCGAGCTCGGCACCGCTGGACTGCGCCATGCGGCCGATCATACGAGGCCCCTCCATGTAGACAAGTTACTTGTCCATCCTCTAGGGTTCGACAAGTTACTTGTCTATCGACTCGAAGGGGTCCCGATGAACCGCCTCGCCGCCACCATCCCCGGTGTCGACCACCACCGAATCAGCCTCAACGGCACCGAATTGCACTACGTCGCCGCCGGCACCGCCGGGTCTCCCGTGCTGCTGGTGCACGGCTTTCCGGAGACCTGGTGGGTGTTTCGCAAGCTGATCCCCCTGCTCAGCGAGCACCACCGGGTGTTCGCCGCGGACCTTCGCGGATTCGGCGACTCCGCCGCCGCCACGCCCGAGCACGACAGCGCGACCGCGGCGAAAGACCTCGGCGACCTGATCGCCCGCCTGGACGTCGGACCCGTCCACCTCACCGGCCAGGACATCAGCGGCCCCACGACGTTCCGGGTCGCCGCGACCCGCCCGGACCTCGTCCGCAGCTACACCGGAATCGAGACCGGGCTCCCGGGATTCGGCGCCGAAGCGCTCGCCGATGTCGCCCACGGCGGCGCCTGGCACATCGGCGTTCTCGCCGCCCCCGGCATCCCGGAGATGCTCCTCGCCGGACGCGAGCGCGAGTTCCTCGCCGACTACGCGATCCCCTCGCTCGCCGCGAACCCCGACGCGTTCACCGACACCGACATCGACGAACTCGTCCGCTCCTACGCCCGGCCCGACGCGTTCGCGGGCGCCGCGGGCCTGTACCGGTCGCTGCTCTCCGAGGGCGAAGAACTCCGCGCGCTCGCGGCCCGCAAACTGGACATGCCCGTACTCGCGGTGGCAGGCCGCTCGGCGAACTTCACACCCGCAACGCTGCGGCAGGTCGCCAGCAGCGTGACCGCCGTGCACATCGAGCGGATCGGCCACTACGTAGCGATGGAGGCCCCCGACCGGCTCGCGGCCGCCCTCCGCTCCTTCTACGCGGACATCGACCGGAAATGACACCTCGATTCGCTGCGGGGCCACGAATCCCGTCGTCGGCCATGGTCGCGGGTTCGAAACACTGACGGCGGTGCGTGCTCGCCGGATCTCGACGCGTTCCGCTTCGCGGCCGCGTCCTCGAGTTCCGCCCGCTGCGTCGCGGAGGCATCAGCGAGGTCCCAGCCATTCGCCGCTCCCCACAGCCCCGAGCCCGGCCCGGAACCCGTACCACGTTGCCCGCCACGGAATCCGCGCCCGCGTCCCTTCCGGCGCGGCTCCCCGGCAGACGCCGGAAACCCCGTTCCCCCCAACGGACCCGCCGGTTCCCCGAACCGGACGCCACCCCCTTCCCCAGCCGTTACCACAGCCCGCGGATCAGGCGAAACCTGACTTTCGCAGGTATCGCCGAGACTCCGGTCACCGGTATACCTGACACCGGTCCAGGAAAGGTCTGGACCACTCTGCGGACGGTGGCGATGTCCGAACGGCCGTCCGCCCGAGTCGTCCTATGTGGAGGCATCATGCACCGGCTGGACGCGGCACAGGATTACGCGCTCGGTTTGTTCCGCATCGTCGTCGGGTTCCTTTTCGCCTGCCACGGCGTGAAATCGCTGTTCGGAGTGCTCGGCGCGCACGGCGCGGCACAGGCGGGCTCGTGGCCGGGGTGGTGGGCCGCGCTCATCCAGCTCGTCGCGGGCGGTCTCGTCCTGCTCGGCGTCGCCACCCGGGTCGCCGCGCTGATCGGGTCCGGGTCGATGGCGTACGCCTACTTCTCCGTCCATGTGTCGCAAGGGCTTTTCCCCATCGAGAACGGCGGCGAAGCGGCCGCGATGTTCTGCTGGGCGCTGCTGCTGCTCGCGTTCACCGGCCCCGGCCGGCTCGCGCTCAGCGGGGCGCTCTCGGGATTGCGGCCGCGCGAATCGCGCGTCGGAGCGGTCCCGCACGCCTGACCCGGAACGAAAACATCCGCTTATCCCCGGGTCGACCCGCGCACTATCAGCTCGTACTCCGCCGGCCCGGGGACAGGCGGCTCGATCCCTTCGACCCGGTCGGCGAGCACCGCGACCGCGATGCGGGCCAGCCGCACCGGCCGGAGGTCGACGGATGTGATCGGCGGGACGGACGACCGGGTGTGCTCGGAATCGGAATCCGCGCCGCAGGCGATGCGCACGTCGCCGGGCACCGCCAGTCCCCGCGCCCGCGCGGCGGCCAGCACCCCGGCGGCGTGCCGCCCGGTCTGGCAGTACACCGCGTCCGGCGGCTCGGCCAGCCCGAACAGTTCCTCCCCCGCCTCGCGTCCGCCCGCTTCCCCGGCGACCTCCGCGCGGCGCACCGCCAGCGGCCGCTGCCCGCGAGCGCGAACCCAGTCCAGGTAAGCCCTTTCGGCGTCCAGGTTCCACTCGTTGCGATCGGTGCCCAGCACCGCCGCGACCCGCGACCCGCCCGCCGCGGCCAGGTGGTCGAGCACCTCGGCGACGATCCGCCCGGTGCCGAGGTCGAGGTAGTCCGGCGACGCGGGCCGCGCCGGGTCCCGCCCGACGCCGAGGAACGGCACGCACTCGCGGGTCAGCATCGTGATCAGCGGATCGTTCTCGACCGGTTCGGTGATCAGGAACCCGTCGCAGGCGAGCCCGACCGCGGGCGCGTCGGCGCGCGTCGGGTCCGGCACCAGCATCAGGCCGTACCCGCGTTCCACCGCGGCCAGCGCGGCCGACCCGGCGAACCGCAGGAAGTAGTCGACGCCTTCCAGGAACGCGGTGTCCAGCGGGTCGAGCGGCCGCACCACCAGCCCGAGCACCCCGAGCCTGCTGGACCGCAGCCCACGGGCAACCGTGTCCGGCCGGTAGCCCAGCTCGCGCGCCGCCTCCCGCACCCGCTCCGCGGTCTCGGCCGCGACAGTCCCGTTCCCGCTGAAGGCGTGCGACACCGTGGTCGGCGAAACCCCGGCGCGGCGGGCGACGTCCTTGATGGTCGCCCGCGTTCTCTTCCCGGCCATGGCGCAGCAGCCTAACCTCGGCCAAATCGTTTTGGAAACCGCTCCGGCCCGGCCATTGCCCAAATCGATTTGGGTCCTTACCGTGACCCGGGTCGATTCCCCGGTCCGGAGGTTCGCCATGACCGCTCCCGCCACCCCGCCCGCGCCGCCCGGCACGTCCGCGCCGCCGCCCGCCCGCTCCGGGCGCGGTCCCCGGGTGGAAGCCCACGGCATCGACGTCATCGGCGACGACGAGCGGCACGGCCGGGCCCGCGACCTGTTCGGGGTGTGGGCCGCGCCCAACGTCAGCTACCTCAGCCTGGTCGTCGGCGGCGCGCTGGTGCTCAGCGGATTGAGCCTGCCGCAAGCGCTCGCGGTGATCGTCGTGGGCAACCTGTGCTGGGCGCTGGTCGGTCTCGTCGCGGTCAGCGGCCCGGCGGCGGGCGCGCCGAGCGAGGTCATCATGCGGGCGATGTTCGGCACGCGCGGCAACCGCTTCGTGATCGGGCTGAACGGCTGGCTCGTTTCGGTCTGCTACGTGGCGTTGAGCTGGTCGGCGGCCTCGGTGACCGCGTTCAGCCTGTGCGCGCGGCTCGGCATCGAACTGAACACCCTGGGCAAGGTCCTCGTGATCGTCGCGATCGCCGCCGCGACGCTAGTGATCAGCGTCTACGGCCACTCCGTGATCGTGCGGCTCTACCTGCCGCTCGCCATCGTGACGACCGCGGTTTTCCTGGTGCTGGGCGGATTCCTGATCCGGCACACCGCGTGGAGCTACCAGCCCGCGACGCCGCTGCACGGGGCCGCGCTGTGGGCGGCGCTGGCCGGCGGCGTGGCCCTGGTCGCGTCCGCCGCGTTGTCCTACAACACCAGCGCGGACTTCGCGCGCTACCTTCCGCGCGACACCAAACCGTTCGCCGTCGCCGCGTGGACCGCCGCCGGAGCCTTCCTGCCGAGCGTCGCGTTCACCGCGCTCGGCGCGTTCGCCGCGACCACTTTGGACATGAGCGACCCGCAAACCGCGCTGGAATCCGTTCTGCCGTCCTGGTTCACCCCGATCTTCCTGGTCGCGGTGATCCTCGGCGCGATCGCCAACAACGCGATGACCGTCTACAGCTCCGGCCTCGCACTGCAGGCGATCGGCGTCCGGCTGCGCCGTTCCCGCAGCGTGCTGCTCGACGGCACCGCCGGGGTGCTGCTCACCCTGTACGCCTTGCTCGTGTCGGATTTCCTCAAGGCAGTCAACGACCTGATGCAGCTGATGGTCGTCGTGCTCGGGCCGATGATGGCGATCTACGTGACCGACCTTCTGCTGCGCCGCAACCGCTACGACGGCCACGCGCTCGCCGACGAACGCCGCGGCGGCCCGTTCTGGTACGTCGGCGGCGTGCACTGGCCTGGAATCGCCGCCCTCGTCCTCGGCGCGACCGCGTCCGCGTTCTGTCTCTCCGTTCCCGGCATGTACACCGGATTCGTGGCGCGCGCGGCCGGCGGGATCGACTTCTCGCTGCCAGCGGGAATGCTGATCGCCGCCGCGATCTACTTGCTCGCCGGCCGCCCCCGCGCCGCCGCCTGACCTCGATCGCAAGGAACAGAATGCACCTGCTCGTCAACGACCCCGACCCGCACGCCCGCGGCGTTTCGCGCGGCGCCCAGCTGCGCGCTGGCCTCGCCGACACGCTGGAGCTGTATCTGCGCTGGTTCGACACCCTCGGCATTCCCGAGCAGCAGATCCGGACCGACGCACTCCGGTTGCTGGACAACGTCGACGCTTGGCGGAGCCGCTACGCCGACGAAATCGCGGGCATCGCCGCAGGTGCCGCGATCGAGCTGTGGCAAGCGGCAGCGCTCAACGGACGCACGGAAATCATCTCCGCCGAACCGCGCACCCGGCCGGAATGCTCAACCCTCGTGCGTGTTCCCGGCACCAGCTCGCCGTTCGGAATCCAAACCTGGGACTGGCACACCGAACTTTCGGACTGCTGGCACACGCAGGAAGTACGCGGCACGCGGTACGCCTTCGCCGGGATCACCGAACACGGCATCCTCGGCAAGATCGGCGTCAACAGCGCAGGTCTCGGCCTGTTCTTCAATATCCTCGGCCACCAGGACGATTCCGCCGCCGGTGTCCCGGTCCACGTCTTGGCCGCAGCCGTGCTCGCCGAGGCAGGCAGCACCGCCGAAGCGCTCGACCTGCTGCGAACAGCACCGATCCGCACGTCCGGAGCTTTCACACTGCTCGATCCCGACACAGCGGTCTGCGCCGAGCTGAGCCCGGCCGGAGTGACCACCCTCGACCCGGAAGCAGGTTTTCTGTTGCACACCAACCACTTTCTCGATCCTGACACCGCCGCCCGCGAGAAACGCGGCCTGTTCGAGCCGGACTCCCAGCTGCGGCACGCCCTGATGACCACCCGGCTTCGGGACTATCCGACGCCCGCCCATGCCGTCGACCTCGTCGCCTTCCTCCGCTCCGGCCCCGGCGAACCGAAGCTGTGCTGCGTCCCGGAACCGGACGCCGCGTTCGGCGACCGCTGGGCGACCCTGGCCACGGTCCTGCTCGAACCAGCCGCCCGGACCGTGCGGGTGCACGCGGGCAACCCGAACACCCTGGCGGCCTGGCGGGCTGGCGGACGTTCGCGGCGGCGGAAACGGTGGTGGCCCGATGACCCCGGTGCACTACCGCGGCGGCCGGATCTTCACCGCGAGCGCGTCCGGCTGGGCGGAATCCATGGTCGTGCGTGGCGAAACCATTGAATACGTAGGCAGCACCGCGGAGGCCGACCAGATCGAGGCTCAAGTAGTCGAACTGGACGGAGCCTTCGTGCTGCCCGGTTTCGTCGACGCGCACACGCATCTGGTGTCGATGGGCGAAGCCTTGGAGCAAGTCGACCTGTTCTCCGCGACTTCCCCCGAAGACATCCAACACCGGCTCGCCCGCGCCGCAGCGGACAATCCGGCGGCACCGCGAATCCTAGGCCGCAGCTGGCTTTTCGACGCACTCGGCGGCCAGGCACCGCACCGGAACCTGATCGACGCGGTGGTCCCGGACCGGCCGGTCTACCTTGCCGCGAACGACGTCCACTCCGCGTGGGTCAACAGCGCCGCCCTGCGCGAGCTGGGCATCGACCGCGACACGCCCGACCCGCTCGACGGGCACATCGGCCGCGACGAGACCGGCGAGCCGGACGGCATGCTGTACGAAACCGCCGCGCTGCAACTGATGCGGCACTTCCTCGACGACCAGACCAGCGACGCCGACCGGGACCGTGCGCTGGCGTCCGCGTTCGCGCAATACCTCGCGGACGGCGTCACAACCGCTGTCGACATGGCGCTCACCGAGGCCGATCTCGCCGCTCTGGAACGGGCCCTCGAAGACGGACGGCTTCCGCTGCGTGTCGCCGGACACTGGCTGATCGAACGCACCGGAAACACCCGGGATGATCTCCGTCAGGTCGAGCGCGCGGCCGAGTTGAGCGCGCGGCTGTCCGGGCCGTGGCTGCGAGTGGCGGGGATCAAGCTGATGGTCGACGGAGTCATCGACACTTGCACTGCGGCCATGAAAAAGCCGTTCGCCGACGGCAGCCACCCTGGGCCGTTGTGGCCGCCGGACGCGCTGGCCCCGGTCGTCGCGGCGGCAGACGCGGCGGGCCTGCAGGTCGCGATGCACGCCATCGGCGACGAAGCGTCGGACATCGCACTGTCGGCGCTGGAGCACGCGATCAAGGTGAACGGACCGCGCGACCGGCGGCATCGGCTCGAACACCTGGAGACCGTGACCTCCGAGAACGTCAAGCGGCTGGCCAAACTCGGTGCCGTCGCGTCGATGCAGCCAGTGCACGCCGACCCGGCGATCCAGGAAAACTGGCGCGCGAAACTGGGCGACGACCGTGTGCGGCGCGGCTTCCCGTGGCCGGAACTGACCGCCGCGGGCGCCGTCCTCGCGTTCGGCTCCGACGCCCCGACCGCGCCGCACCCGCCGCTGCCGAACATGTACATCGCGACGACCCGCCGGTCCGCGCTGAACCCTGACCTGGAACCCAACCTGCCGGAATACGCCCTGCCCCTGGCCGAAGCCCTCGCCCACGGCACCCGGGACGCCGCGTATGCGTGCCGGTGGGACGGGTTGACCGGCCAGCTCGCGCCGGGCCTGGCCGCGGATTTCGTAGTGCTGGACGTCGATCCGTTCGTCGAAGCACCAGACGCGCTGCTGCGGGCCCGGGTGCGGCAGACCTTCGTGGCGGGCAAATCCGTTTGACGCGTTCGCCGGGGCTGGGCAGGGTTGGCGGCATGCGTTTCTCGGTCTGCATCCCGAACTTCGGCGACTTCGCTGACCCGCGCGCGGTCGCCAAGGTCGCTTCGACAGCCGAAGAGGCAGGCTGGGACGGCCTGTTCGTCTGGGACCACGTGGTGCTGGACAAACGTCCCGGCCGCCTGTTCGGCGACCCGTGGATCCTGCTCGCCGCCGCCGCACTGGCCACCAGCCGGATCCGGCTCGGCCCGATGGTCACGCCCGTCGCGCGCCGCCGCCCGCAGCAGCTCGCCCGCGTGGTGTCCACTTTGGACAACCTCTCCGGCGGCCGGGTCGTGTTCGGCGTCGGGCTGGGCGCGCCGCTGGAGGCGGAGTTCGGCGACTTCGGCGAATCAGCCGACCCGAAGGCGGTCGCCGAGAAGCTGGACGAGGGCGTCGACCTGATCACCCGCTTCTGGACCGGCGAACCGGTGACGTTCTCCGGCAAGCACTTCACCGCCCGCGACGTGACGCTCCTCCCGCCGCCGGTGCAGCGCCCGCGCCCGCCGGTCTGGGTGGCGGGCCGGTGGCCCAACCGCCGCCCGATGCGCCGCGCGGCTCGCTGGGACGGCGTGGTGCCGATCTTCGAGTCCGCTGGTGCCAAGGGTTTGCCGGAGGTGTCCGAGGTGCGCGACATGATCGCCTACATCCGGAGCGAGCGGGACACCGACGCACCGTTCGACGTGGTGTTCGGCGGAACGAGCCCTGCCGACCCGGCCCAGGCGCGAAGTGTCGTCGAACCGTTCGCCGAGGCCGGTGTTACGTGGTGGGAGGAGAGCCTGCCGTTCGGGAGCGCGGAGGAGGACAAGCTGGAGCCCGTGCTGCGGCGGGTCGAGGCTGGGCCGCCCGCGCTTTAGCCGCGTCCTCTCAGGTCCGTGAGGGGAACCCTGAGGGACTCTGAGTCCGTGAAGGTTCCCCTCACGGACGCGCCGGATCCGACTCCGCCAACGCGTCGATCGCCCCCACCAGTTCGTTCAACGCGGGCACCGCCGCCGCGATCAGGTGCCGCCACGCCGGATGCACCCCGTCCAGAGCCGCGGCCAAGATCGCCGCGTTGTGCCCCTGCCACCGCTCGACCGCGGCCCGGCCGGTGTCGGTGAGTTCGAGCGCCACCGTCCGCCGGTCGTCACCGCCGCTGGTGCGGGTCACGAGGTCCCGCGAACGCAACCCCGTGACCATCGTGGTCACCGAATTCGGCGCGAGCTTCAGCAACTGCGCGATCCGGCTCGGCCGCGCGCCGGGATTCTCGAAGAGGCACGACAGCAACTCCAACTGCGCCACCGACAACGTGTTGTCCGGATCCGCGGTGCGCGCGGCCCGCCGCATGGCCCGCCGGAGCCGGGCGACGACGTCGGCGAGCGCAGGTTCCGGCGCGGTCACCGGGCCCGCTCCGGGCGTGCCGCCAGCCCGGTCGCCGCGGCCAGGACGCCGGCCCCGGCGAGCACCGCCAGCGCGGCCGTTTCCCCGCCGGTGTGCAGGCACAGTGTCACGAGCGCCACGCCCAGCGCCGTCCCCAGTCCGCGCGCCATGTTCACCAGTCCTCCTCCGGTGGCCGACATCCGCGCCGGGATCGCGCTCATGACAGCCGAGTTGTTGGCTGGAATGAACACTCCCAGACCGAGCCCGGCCACCACCAGCGACACGCCCACCTCCCAAGGAGCGGACGCCGGTCCCAGCGCCGCGCATCCCGCCGCCGCGACGAGCGCGCCCAGCACGGTGCGTCCGCGGGACCCGAGCCGCTTCGGCAGCACCCGGTCGGCGAGCACCGCCGCGACCGCGAACCCGGCGGGAAGACACGTCAGCACCGCACCGGTCCCGCCCGCCGTGCCGAGCACCTGCGGCAGCAACGTCAGCGGCCCGAACAACACGAGGTATCCGCACAACGCACCGGCCAGCCCCAGCGACACCACCGGCGGCCGCAACACCGACAGCTGCAACACCGGGCTGCTCGCCGCCTTTTCGCGCAGCACGAACCCGATCGCGGCGAAGACGGCCGCCCCGACCAGCGCGACGAGCAGCCACCCCGGCATCGCCAGCCCGGACACCCCGGAAATCACCAGCAGCAACGCCGTCGACGCGGTCGCCAGCAGCCCGACCCCCGCCCCGTCGAAGCGGCCCAGCGGCGTGCGCTCGCGAGTGCGCGGCAGGAGGTAGCGCCCAGCGATCAGCCCGGCCAGCCCGACCGGCGCGTTGACCAGGAAGACCCACCGCCAGCCGACGGTGTCGACCAACAGCCCGCCGACCGCGGGTCCCAGCGCGAGCCCCAACGCCTGCGCCGCCGCCTGCACCCCGAGCGCGGCGCGCGCGCGGTCCTCGCGGACGCTCCGCACCACCAGCGCGACACTGTTGGCCTGCAACATCGCCGCCCCGATCGCCTGGACGACCCGGAACGCAATCAGCCAGCCGAGCGTCGGCGCGAGCCCGCACGCGACGGACGCGATGGTGAACACACCGAACCCCTGCACGTACGTGAGCTTCCGCCCGACCGCGTCGGCCACCCGCCCGACCGCCGCCAGCAATCCCACGAGCGCGAGCAGATACGCCAGCGACACCCACTGGACGGCGGCCAGCGGAGCCCCGTACTCGTGCTGCAGCGCGGGAAAGGTGAGCGTGACGATGCTGGCGTCGAGCTGCCCCATGAACGCCCCGAAACACACCGCGCCGACGGCGAACCACCCCGCCTGCGGATGATCCCGCACGACCGCCGGCCGAGCCCGCTCCAGGCCGATCGTCACTGCCGCCTCCCGCACGATTAGTTCTGCTACAGAACTACTGTACGGGATGTACGTACATATGACAGCCTCAGGATGGTGACGTTTACCTGAGCGGCGGGGTGAGATAGATCGCCCGACGAGTTAACTGAAGGTGACGACTTCTCACATGATGAAGCGCTCCTCGTCGTCGTCCTCGTCGTCTTCTTCGCGGAAGGCTTGCGCGATGCGCAGAAGCCGGTCCAGGAACTCCGGGATGTCCTTCGCGATCTCGCCCGGCCCGATGGAGTCGATCGAGCCGTCGTAGACCTTGTCCACGACAGCACCGACCGGCAGCCTGTACACGGTCCCACTGCGGTATCCGACCGCGAACATGCGCCCGCCGCCGTTCGAGGCGAAGACGGCGAGCCGCTCATCAGTGACTTCGGGCGCCCAGACGGGAATGCCGGAACGGTGCAGACCGTCCAGCACCAAGTCGAGGGAGTGAATGAAGTAAGCGTTGTGCAGGTGCGCGAAGCTCGCTTCCCTGATGGACGTGTACAGCTCAAGCAGCGCCCACGGCAGCGGCGGATCGGCCTCTTCGGCTTTCGTCAGCGCGACGGAATCGACCTCGTCCGACACCGTGTCCGGCTCAAGCTGGCCGAGTCGGGCGAAGATGGCCTGAATACGGGGCATATAGCCGTCGATCGCTTGGCGCATGTCGTCGCGCCACTGCAGGTAATCCACTCCACACACGCTACGGTGCACCCAGGCGTCACCTGCCTGAGTGCACCGCGCTCAGCCGCACCTCACTGCTGATACGGAGCCGCCGCCGACTGGGCCGCCGTGATCAGCGCGCCCTTGTTCTTCGGCCAGAAGGTGCTGTCCACGCACGAATACCGCGGCAAGAACCCGCCGCAACTGCCGCTCTGCCCGCCCATCTCGAACGTGAAGCTCTCGACCCCCAGCGCGCCGTAGGTGAAGTCGTCCGTCGTGCCGCTGGTCGAGTAGCCCACGGTTTCCGTGTTGGTCCCCACCAGGTACCCGTTCGAATCGCTGAACTTCGCGCCGAGCTTGCGCAGTGCGGCGTCGTTCGGCGCGGGGTCGGAAGTGAAGCCCCACGGGACGATGATGTCGTTCCCGTAGCTGTGCAACGTGATCATCGTGCCGCGAGCGGTGTCCGGGGCCGGGTCGTTGTCGCCGCTGCCGCGCTGTTCGGGGTAGATCGAGCGGAACAGCTTCTCCAGCGCCTGGACCTCGGGTTCCGACCCGGCCTCGGGTCCCTGGTAGGTCTCCGCGCACGGCGAGTTCGAGTCCGCGCCCCAGCGGAAGGTCGAGTTGCGGTTCAGGTCGATGCCGTTGTTCGTCCCGCCGCAATTGCCGTTGGCGGTATCCGCGTTCTTGCGCTGCAGCTTCGGCGAATTCCCGCCGGAGGCGACGATGTCGACGCCGTCCGGGTTCGAGATCGGCACCACCCACACCTCGGTGGTGTCCAAAATGGACGTCGCGGTGGCGTCGCTGCCGTACCCGTCGGCGAGGTAGTCGATCCAGCGCCAGGCGACCTCGCCGGTCGAGATCTCCCTGGCGTGGATCTGCGCCATCAGCACGAATTTCGGCTTCGGTGATTTCGTGGACAGCGTGCAGTCGCCGTCCTGTTTCTTGGTCAGGCAGATCGCGTTGATGTCGTGGCCGCCGTTGCCCTGGGTCTTCAGCCACGACTGGCCGAGCGTGTACTCGGTCGCCAGCTCCGGGTGCGCCGCCGCGACTTTCGCGAGGTGCGCTTCTTGCGCCGGGACCGTGCGATAGCCGCCGTAGAACGTGTCGCCCGCGGCGCGCGTCGTTACTCCTTTGTAGACAGTGTCGAAGAATTCCGGCGCATAACCCCGGTCCCGCAACTGCCCGGCGACCGCCTGGTTCCCGATTACGTAGGCCACGCCCGGGCTGGTCCCCGCGACGTCGAACCCGGCGTGCGCCAAAGAAGCCGCCTCAGCGGGAGTAGCGGGTACGCGCCACGAAACCGGATCGTCCGGCGCGGCGGCGGCTGCGGCGGTCGTGGTGCCGCCGAGTGCGACCAGCACCCCGACGACGCTGAGAGTGAGCCGGATCGAGAACTTGCCCGCCATCGGAGCTCCTCACGCAGCGAAGGATGGCCACCCCGTGCGGACGGTGACCAATCGGCCGCGCACAGTGTGCTCTCCGCGGTGATTCCGGCCCACCTCCGAAAGTCGGGTGTCAGCAGGTGACCGAAACCTTCGCGCCGCGCTCGAACGAAACGTGGACGTGGTCGAAGTGGTTCGCGGTCTCGCCGCCGCGGTCCTCCATCGCCGACCAGCCGCCGCCGTCGTTGTAGCGCTGCTGCCAGATCACGTACTTCGCGCCGAACTCGCTCTGGTGCTCGAGAACATAAGCGGCCAAAGCGTTTCCGGTCTTCGTGTCGACCATGAAGTCCAGCGCGAGACCGGCCGGATGGTCGCTCGCTCCCGACCGTCCGGCCCGGCCGCCGACCGTATTCACCGAGAACTTCTCTTTGAGATAATTGCCGACCTGCGCCACCGCGGGCTGAGTACCGGCCAAAGTGGACGAACACGCTTTCGCCGCCGGGGCTTCCGGAGTGCGCGAGGTCGTTTTGCTGGTCGGCGAAGAGGAAGACGTCGTCGGGGCGGCGCTGGAAGACGTCGTGGGCGGCGTCGAAGTGGTGGACGGAGCGGTGCTCGACGCCCGTGGCGCGCTGAACGCGTGCATTTCCGCGGCGGCGGCCGGGAATTGTTGCGGTTCGACCGCACCGGCGGTCAGCCACACCGGCACCGCCAGCGCGCCGACGGCCAGCACGCCCGCCGCGGTCGGCAGCCGCCACGACTTCGATCCGTCCCGATGTCTACCGGACACCTCGCACCACCATCTCCTCGTTCGGATCCGCAAAGCCGCCCCGACATTACGAATAGGACACGGCAATGTCACCGACAAGTGACAGTGGGCACAGTTCACCCAGTATTACTGCAGGTCAGGACGC
The DNA here is from genome assembly GCF_042647905.1 of Amycolatopsis halotolerans. Lineage (NCBI taxonomy): Bacteria > Bacillati > Actinomycetota > Actinomycetes > Pseudonocardiales > Pseudonocardiaceae > Amycolatopsis > Amycolatopsis halotolerans. Next base: position 37,712 of record NZ_JBHRWI010000007.1, on the reverse strand, counting down.
GATTACTAGCCGACCGCACGACCTGCTCAGGACAGCGGAATCTCCGCCGAATCAGAGAGCCGCAGCTTGCGCCGGGCGCGCTGGTAGAAGGTCGTCATGCCGAGCCGGACGACGCGGGCCGCGTTCGGCCGGGCGTGCAGGTCGATCGTTTCGCCGGGCCCGACATACCCCGCCACCTGGCCGTCGACCTCCACCGCGAGCCGCCCGCTCGACGGCAGCACCTCCAGCGTCACGGTGTCGTGCACCGACAGCACGACGCCGCGGCTGTACGCCGAATGCGGCGCGGCGGGCGTGACCAGCAGCGCTTCCACCGCCGGGCTCGTGATCGGCCCGCCGGCGGAGAAGCTGTATGCGGTGGACCCGGTCGGCGTCGCGACCACGACCGCGTCGGCCGCGTAGCTCACGAACTGTTCGCCGTTCACCAGCACCGCGACCACGGCACTCCCGTCGCCGGGCACGCGCACCACCGCGACGTCGTTGAACGCGGTCTCGATCCGGCCGCCGAACCGCGCGTCAACCGCTATCCGGGGCTCGACGGTGAACTCCTCCCGGTCGATCGCGGACAGCGCGAGCGGCAGGTCCGGGACGTCGACCTCGGCGAGGAAACCGAGCTTCCCGAGGTTGACTCCGAGCACCGGCGCGTGCTGCCCGTCGGCGAGCCGCATCGCGCGCAGCATGGTGCCGTCGCCGCCGAGGCTGACCACCAGATCCGACCGTTTGCCCAGTTCAGCGGACTGGACTCCGGTCGCGGAACAGTCGACCCGCGCGATCTCGTCCACGATGCCGAGGATCTCGATCCCGCGGACGGCGGCCCAGCCCAGCACCGCGTCGACCGCGGCTTTCGAGTCGCGGCGCGGGTGCAGCACGAGTCCAGCGGAATGCATGTCGGGTCTCCTCGTCTCAGCCTGTCCCCAGTCTGCCGCGCCGGGGCCGGTTAGGCTCGGCGTTCGTGATCGAAAACTGGGCTGGCAATCTCACCTATCGCGCCCGCGAGATCCTCGCCCCGCGCACCCTTTCCGAGGCGCGGGAACTCGTCGCGAGCGCAACCCGGGTCAAGGCGCTCGGCAGCCGGCACAGCTTCAACACGGTCGCCGACAGCCCGGACGGCATCCAACTCGATCTCTCCGCCGTCCCCATCACGCCGGAAATCACCGCCGAGACGCTCACCATCGGCGGCGCGACCCGCTACGGCGACGTCGTCGCGCAGGTGCACGAGGCCGGGTACGCGCTGGCCAACCTGGCGTCACTCCCCCACATCACCATCGCGGGCAGCGTCGCGACCGGCACCCACGGCTCCGGACAGCGACTGCCCGGCCTGGCCTCAGCGGTGTCCGCCGTCGAACTCCTCATCGCCGACGGCTCTCTGCGCACCTTCTCCCGCGCCGACGCCGAGTTCCCCGGTGTCGTGGTGAACGTCGGCGCGCTCGGCGTCCTCACCCGGCTCACCCTCGATCTAGAGCCGACTTTCTCGGTGCGCCAAGACGTTTTCGACGCACTCCCGTGGTCCGCCGCGCTGGAGCACTTCGACGAGATCCAGGCCGCGGGCTACAGCGTCAGCCTGTTCACGAACTGGGCGCGCGACGTCGTCGACCAAGTCCTGGTGAAGAACCGCGTCCCGGCCGAGATCCCCGATTCCCTGTTCGGCGCGCTTCCCGCCGACGGCCCGCGCCACCCCGCCCACGCAGCGGGCATTTCGGCGGAAAACACCACAGTGCAAGGCGGCGTTCCCGGACCGTGGTACGACCGGCTGCCGCATTTCCGGCTGGAATTCGCGCCGAGCGTCGGGGCGGAATTGCAGAGCGAGTACTTCGTGCCGCGCGCGCACGCGGCCGCCGCGTTCGAGGCGTTGCGCGGCATCGGCGACCTCATCGCGCCGCTGCTGGTGGTGTCGGAGATCCGCACCGTCGCCGGTGACGAGCTCTGGCTGAGCCCGGCGTATGGCGGCGACCGGGTGGCGGTGCATTTCACCTGGCAGCAGCGTCAGCCGGAGGTCGAGGCGGTGCTGCCGTTGATCGAGGAGAAGCTCGCTCCGTTCGGTGTTCGGGCCCATTGGGGGAAGCTGTTCCACGGCGCGGCTTTGGATCTGGACCACCACGGGGTGCGGCAGTTCCGGAAGCTGGCCGCCGAACTGGACCCGGCCGGGAAGTTCCGGAACCCGTCCCTGGACCGGCACCTGCTCCGCTAGTCCACAGTAGACAGTCAGTAACAAAGCCGGTACAAAACCTCCTTCCGTATCACCGCGCTCACCATGTGGGAGTCCCAAGAGGACACTCGACAGCCGGGAACCCCGCGGGTCACAGTGGCGATCGCCCTCTCCGCGATCCCCAGGAGCCACTGTGAGTTCTCCTCCGACGCTGCGCGCCGTGCCGGTGCCGTCCGCAGGTCCCGAACCGCCCGGTGAAGCGCGGTTGCGCGAGCTTGCCGCGAAGAAAGTCGCCCCGTTGCGCCGTCCTGGGCGCTGGGTCGCCGCCGCGGTCGTACTCGTGTTGCTAGCCCAATTGGCGCACGCGCTGATCACCAATCCGGTGTTCCAGTGGGACGTCTTCGGCTATTGGTTCTTCCGTCCGGTAATCCTCGACGGACTGCTGCTCACCCTCGAATTGACCGGCCTCGCCGCGGTGTTCGGGCTCGTCGGCGGGATCGTCCTCGCGTTGCTGCGGCTGTCGAAAAACCCGCTGCTCCAAGCGGTTTCGTGGGCGTATGTGTGGATCTTCCGCTCGATTCCGCTGATCGTGCTGCTGCTGTTCCTCGCCAACGTGACCGCGCTGTACAGCACGCTCAGCCTCGGAATCCCGTTCGGGCCGTCGTTCTTCAGCTTCAGCGCCACCGACGTGTTGAGTTTCTTTGTCGTCGCAGTGCTCGGGTTGAGCTTGAACGAAGCCGCCTACGCCGCGGAAATCGTTCGTGCTGGCGTGCTTTCAGTGGATCAAGGACAGCTCGAAGCGGCGGCCGCGCTCGGACTTCCGCGATCCCGGCAATACCGGCGAATCATCCTGCCGCAGGCCACCCGCGCGATCGTGCCCGCCTACGCGAACCAGCTGATCGGCCTGCTCAAAGGCACTTCGGTCGTCTACATCACGTCGCTGCTGGAACTGTTCGGCGTGGTCGAAACCCAGGCCAGCACCAACAGCGGGCAGATCATTCCGCTGCTGCTCGTCGGCACGGTCTGGTACATCATTCTCACCAGCGTCCTGTCGGTGATCCAGTATTACGTCGAGCGCTTCTTTTCCCGCGGCGCACTGCGCACCGTTCCGCCGACGCCGTTCCAGCGGTTCCGCGCCCGGTTGCGCTCGCTGGGGGTGGCTCGATGAGCGCCGAAGTCCGCGTTCGCAGCGCGGTCAAGACGTACGACGGGACCCGGGTGCTCGACGGAATCGACTTCACCGCGCCCGGCGGGCAAGTGACCGTGGTGCTGGGGCCGTCCGGGTCCGGGAAATCGACTTTGTTGCGGACGATCAACCATCTGGAACGCCTTGACAGCGGCTACGTCAGCATCGACGACGAACTCGTCGGCGTCCGCGTGCACGGCGACCGGTTCAAGGAACTGAGCGAGCGCGCGATTCTGCGGCAACGGTCGCGGATCGGTTTTGTGTTCCAGAATTTCAACCTCTTCCCGCATCTCACCATCCTCGACAACATCGTGGAAGCGCCGATCGTCACGCAACGACTAGCCCGCGCCGAGGCGGAAACGCGGGCGAAAGAATTGCTCGTCCGCGTGGGTCTCGAAGACAAGGAAAGGGCGTACCCGCGGCAACTGTCCGGCGGGCAGCAGCAACGGGTCGCCATCGCGAGAGCGCTCGCGCTCGAACCGCGGCTGATCCTGCTCGACGAACCTACGTCCGCGCTCGACCCGGAACTGGTCGGCGAAGTGCTGGCCGTGATCCGCGAACTGGCCCGGTCCGGCACCACGATGATCGTGGTGACACACGAAATCGGCTTCGCCCGCGAGATCGCCGACCACGTCGTATTCCTCGACGAAGGCCGTGTCATCGAAGAAGGGCCGCCGTCAGCCGTCCTCGACCGTCCCCGCCACGACCGGACCCGAGCCTTCCTCGGGAAGGTCGCCCGCCTCGAAATCCCGGAGAACGCATGAAAACCCGCACGATCCTGCCCGTCCTCGCCGCGGTCGCGCTGCTCGCCGGCGCGTGCGGCGGCAGCACCCAGGCGTCGACCAGCGCGAACGGTTCGCAGACCGTTTCCGTCGCCGCGAACACCGCGGACGCGCACCCGGTTTCGCTGACCGTGCCCGTCGTCGCCGAGATCCGCGCGCAACTGCCGAAGAAGTTTCTCGACAAGGGCAAGCTGACGATCGGCATCGGCGCGCTGCCGTCGGGCTTCCCGCCGCTGGCCTATGTCGGCACCGACCAGCGCACCCTCACCGGAGCCGAACCCGACCTCGGCCGTCTCGTCGCCGCGGTGCTCGGGCTGGAGCCGGACGTCCAGAACGCTTCCTGGCAGAACCTGTTCGTACGCCTGCAAAGCGGCCAGTTCGACGCCGGGTTCTCGAACATCACGGTGACCGAACAGCGGAAACAACAAGGCTTCGACTTCGCCGCCTACCGCGAGGACAACCTCGGCTTCGAGACGAACCGCGCGAACACGTGGAACTTCGACGGCAATTACGAGGTTCTGGCAGGAAAGACCGTCGCTGTCGACAGCGGGACCAACCAGGAGAAAATCCTCAAGGAATGGCAGCGAAAGCTCACCGCTGAGGGCAAGAAACTCGACGTGCGCAATTTCGCGGACAAGAACAGCACGTACCTGGCGCTGGCGTCCGGGCGGATCGACGCGTACTTCGCGCCGAACCCGGGCATCGCCTACCACGCGGCGCAGACCGCGAAGACCCCGAACCCGACCCGCAGCGCGGGCAAGTACTCCGGTGCCGGGGCCACACTGCAGGGGCTGATCGCGGCTACGACCAAGAAGGACAACGGTCTCGTGAAGCCGGTCGCCGCGGCGATCGATTATCTGATTCAGCACGGCCAGTACGCGAAATGGCTTGCCGCGTACGGGCTGGAGAACGAAGCGGTGAAGAAGGCCGACGTGAACCCGCCGGGCCTGCTGTTGAGCGATTCCTGACCGCCTGGCAGGTCTCCGGCCCACCGGAGGCCTGCCAGACTGGGCAGATGATCGGACACTGGCTCGCCCTGGTCGTCGATTGCCCGGAACCGCGGAAACTGGCCGCGTTCTACGAGGCTTTGCTGGGCATGCACCGGGTCGAAGACGAGGAAGCCTGGGTGTCGATCGGCGCGGCGTCCGGCGGCGAACCGCGCATCGGCTTCCAGCAGGTCTCCGATTACCGCCCGCCAGTCTGGCCGGACCCGCGCGATCCGCAGCAGATGCACCTCGATGTCGAGGTGGCCGATCTCGACGAGGCCGAACACCGGGTCCTGGCGCTGGGAGCGCGGCTAGTGGACAGCGCGCCCCTGTTCCGCGTCTACACCGACCCCGCCGGGCACCCGTTCTGTCTTGCCCTGCCCCAGCAAGGAGAGCACTACCGAACCGGGAGCTGATTCAAGCCGCCGCCCGCCAGTCCTCCGGAATGCGCACCCGGCCGAACGCATTGGTGCGGCGCAACCGAAACCCCATCCCCTCGTACCGCCGGATCGCGTTCGCATTCGTCGCCACCGCGTGCATGAACGGCGTCTCGCCCCGCTCGCGGATCCCCGCGGCCACCGCGCGCACCAACCGCCCGGCGAGACCGCGGTCGCGGTAAGCCGGGTCCGTGCACACCGCGCTGATCTCCGTCCACCCCGGCGGGTGCAGCCGCTCCCCCGCCATCGCGACGAGCGCGCCGTTGTACCGGATGCCGAGGTACGTCCCCAGCAGAACAGTGCGCGGCAAGAACGGACCAGGCTTCGTACGGGCGACCAGATCCAGCATCTCCGGCACGTCAGCCAGAGTCAGCCGGACAGCCTCCGGATCGGGTACGGCATCGACCCCGGCGTCCACCAACTGGACCCCGGCCATCTTGTCCAGCAGCTCCCAGTCCGGCGGAGGCGGCCCCGCCTGCGGGAGAACCGGCACCACGGCACCCGGCCCGGCGAGCGCGGCGACGTCGTCCCACACGCCGTCGGAAGGCTCGTCGGGCACCGCCAGAAACACCGAAACATCGACCGGATACCGCACGGCCTGTCCGACCCGCTCCGCGAAACCGGCATGCGGGCCAGTAAGCGAGGCCCACGCGGCATTGTCCAAAACAGACATCAAGCCCGCCGTGCGGCCCGGGCGATCATCCGGGCCAGATCCGCCACCAACGCCGGATCGTCCGGCAACTGCCCCGTCGCTATCCGGATGTGCGGCGTCCCCGGATTGCCCGCGCGAGTACCCGACCCGGCGGAAACCCCGTTGGCCGCCAAGGTCATCAACGTCCGCGATTCCTCCGGAACCGGCACCCACAACGTCAAACCGTCCCGGGCCCGCACCGAAATCCCGTGCTCCCGCAACGCTTCCGTCAATGCCGTCCGCCGCTGCGCGTAGCGATGCCGCGCCCGGTTCAGCAGTTCCGCACTGCCGGGGTCAGTCAGCAAAAACGCCTGCGCGTCCTGAAGAATCCGGCTCGACCACACCGACCCCGGACCACGCTGCTGCCGCACTCGCTCCACCAGCACCGCCGAACCGCCGATCACGCAACTCCGCAATTCAAGCCCGAACGCGGTGCAATACGACCGCACCAGCAACACCCGGCCAGGCAAGTGCGTGCCGAGGCTCAACGACGGAGCCGAAGCCAACGGCCCGAAATCGTCGTCCTCGATCACCGTGAGGTCCTCTTCGGACAGTACGGCGGCGAGTTCCGCGAGCCGGTCCGCCGGAACCGAATGCCCGAGCGGCGACTGCGCGCGCGGCTGGTAGACAAACGCGACCGGCCGGTGTTCCAGCGCCGCCGCCAGCGAGGACGGCAGCGGCCCGTTGTCGTCGCAGCGCACCGGCACCACGTGAATCCGCGACCGGCGCAGCAATTCGCGCAGCCACGGCGCGGTCGGCGCTTCGAGGGCGATCACGTCGCCCGGCCGCGCGACCGCCTGGCAGGCCAGCAGCATCCCGTCCTGCCCGCCGGCCGCGACCGTCCACGATTCGGCGGCGAACGGCCACGTCGGCTTCACCGCGGCCCGCAATTGCGGCGTGATCGAGTTCTTGACCGGACCGCCGAACCGTTCCGTGTGGACACCCGCCGCGACAGCGTCCTCCAGCGGCGGCAGCAGTCCCGGATCCGGCAGGCCGTGTTCCAGATCGACCGTCTGCCAGCCGGAAAACGCGCGCTCCGGCGGCGGGCTCGACGGCGGTTCCAGCACTATCGTTCCGCGCCGCCGGCCCGTGCCGATCAACCCGGCCGCCCGCAGCTGCGACCACGCCTCGGCGATCGTCGTGGGACTGACCGAAAGCTCCGCCGCCAGCGCCCGCACCGTGGGCAGCCGCGTCCCGGGCGGCACCTCCCCGTCGCGGATCAGGCCGGACACCGTCCCGGCCACGCCCCGCGCCGTGCGCTCGCCGATGCGGGACCCGAGCCAGCCTGCCCCGACCGGCAGCGTCGTCGTCGCGAGTTCGCCCGTGGCCACGCACCGGCTCCCCTCGTCACCCGGAAATCCGAAAACCTCTGACCCGATCAGAAGCTAGAGCGGCAACGGCACGCGGCAAAGGCGTTTCACATCCTGGCGGGCCCGCCCGGTACAAAACGCCCGTGACGTCCGACACCGCCGCGGTGTCCGCTTTCGGAATTTCACTCGATCAGGTTAGGCTAACCTTCATGAGTCAACCCTGGCCGGAAGCACCGGCGCTCGCCGGCACCGGGCTCGCGCTCGGCTACGGCGCCAAGCCGGTGGTCCAGGACGCCGAGATCGTCCTGCGCGCGGGCGCGGTCACCGTCCTGGTCGGGCCCAACGGCTCCGGCAAGTCGACGCTGCTCCGTTCGCTCGCCCGGTTGCACCCGCTGACCGCGGGCGACGTCACCCTGGCCGGACAGGACGCGCTCGCCCTGTCCCCCAAGGAATTCGCCCGCCACGTCACGCTGCTGACCCAGTCGCGCCCCACGCCCGGCGGCGTGCGCGTGCGCGACGTCGTGTCCTACGGCCGCCACCCGTACCGCGGCCGCTTCGGCTCCGGCGATCCCGAGGGACCGGAGCTGGTCGAGCGGGCCATGCGGCACACCGGCGTCGAAGGGATGGCCGAACGCCCGGTGGACGAGCTGTCCGGCGGCGAACTCCAGCGCGTCTGGCTGGCGACCTGCTTCGCCCAGGACACCGGCGTCGTCCTGCTCGACGAGCCGACCACCTTCCTCGACCTGCGCTACCAGATCGAAACGCTGGACCTCGTCCGCGACCTCGCCGACGAGCACGGCGTCGCGGTCGGTGTCGTGCTGCACGACCTCGACCAGGCCGCCGCCGTCGCCGACGAGGTGGTGCTGCTGTGCCGCGGCTCCGTCCGCGCGACCGGCCGCCCGGCCGACGTGCTGACCGCCGATCTGCTCAGCGATGTCTACGGCCTGCGCATCGACGTCCACGTCGACGACGAGGGGCACGTCCGCACGCGCCCGGTCGGACGGCACACCTCCCGGCCGCGGCCGGTCCGCTCAGCTTGACCCATCCCCTAGTTCAAAGGAAAACCCCGTGTCCAGTGTGCCCAAACCTGCCCGCAGGCCATTCCTGAAGACCGCCGCGGCGCTGCTCGCCACGTTCGCGCTCGCCGCGTGCGGCACCACCGAGGCCCCCGCCGCCGGGGACCAGGCCGCCGCCGCGAAGCCGTCCGGCCCGGTCCACCTGACCGACGAGCGCGGCAAGCTCGACCTGCCCGCGCCCGCCGCCAAGATCGTATCGCTGGAATGGGGCCTCACCGAGAACCTGCTGGCGCTGGGCGTGAAGCCGATCGGCGCGGCGGACGTGAAGGGCTACAACACCTACGACAAGGCGATGCCGCTCGCCGCGTCCACTCCGGACGTCGGCACCCGCGGCGAGCCGAGCCTCGACGCGGTCGCGGCGCTGCACCCGGATCTCGTGGTCACCACCACGGACCTGCCGGAGAACGTCATCGCACAGCTGTCGAAGCAGACGAAGGTGCTCACGCTGCGCGGATCGGATTCGGCCGACCCGATCGGCTACCTGCGCAAGACCGTGACCACGCTGTCCGAGGCGACCGGAACGCAGGAGCAGGGCCGCACGCTGCTCGCCGAATTCGACGCCAAGGTCGCCGAGGGCAAGAAGAAGCTCGCCGACGCGGGCAAGACCGGGGCCAAGTTCGTCATGACCGACGGCTACGCGACCTCCGGCACGGTCACCGTCCGGATGTACACGAAGGGCTCGTTCCTCGGCAGCATCGCCGACCAACTCGGCGTCGCGAACCAGTGGACCGGCGAGGGCGACAAGGTCTACGGCCTCGCCCCCACCGACGTCGAGGGCCTGACCAAGATCACCGATCCAGCCACGTCCTTCGTCTACGCCGCCAACGCCGCCGAGTCCGACGTCTTCACCCAGGAGCTCGCGGGCAACGCGGTGTGGAAGCAGCTGCCGTTCGTCAAGGCCGGGAAGCTGCACCGGATTCCGGACGGCATCTGGATGTTCGGCGGCCCGAAGTCGGCGATCGCCTACGTGGACGCGCTCACCGGCGCTCTGACGCGCTGATCCGATGACCGCACCAGCCCCCGCACCCGCCCGGCCGCTCGTCTCGCGGAAACCGAGGCTCACGGCGTCCGTCGTCTTCCTCAGCGGAATTGTCGCGCTGCTCGTCCTGTCCGCCGTGCACCTGCTGCAAGGCACGTCGCACGTCGGGCTCGGCGAACTCCTGCGCGCCGTTTTCCCCGGCACGGACGACGACGCGCGCAGCCAGGCGGTGGCAGTGCTCGTGGCCAGCCGGCTCCCCCGGCTGGCCGCGGCGCTGCTCGTGGGGCTGGCGCTCGGGTTCGCGGGCTGCGTGCTGCAATCGGTGGCGCGGAACCCGCTCACCTCGCCGGACACGCTCGCGGTCAACGCCGGCGCGTACGTCTCGGTGGTCGGCGTCGCGGCGTTCGGGATCTCGCTTCCCTTCTACGTCAACGGAATCGTCGCCTTCGTCGGCGGTCTCGCGGCGGCCGGGCTGGTGTTGCTCGTCGCTCGCAGCAGCAGCGGCGGAGCGGCCCGGCTCGTGCTCGCCGGGTCCGCGATCGCGCTGGCGCTGACCGCGCTCACGTCCGTGCTGCTGATGTTGTTCCAGGAGCGGACCGCGGGCTTGTACGGCTGGGGCAGCGGCACGACTGTCCAATCCGGATTACGGCAGGTTTCCCTTGCCGCGCCGGTGATCGCGATCGGCATCGTGGCCACGCTCCTGCTCGCGCACCGGCTCGACGTCCTCAGCCTCGGCGACGATCACGCGCGCGTGCTGGGCATCGACGTCCGCCGCACGCGCACGTTGGCTGTCGTCGTGGCGGTGCTGCTTTCGGCGGTGGCGGTGACCGTCGCCGGGCCGATCGGGTTCGTCGGCCTGTGCGCGCCGGTCATCGCGCGGCTGCTGGCCAACCGGGTGCCCGGGCTCGGCAAACATCCGCTGTTGCTGCCGCTCACCGGACTGACCGGGGCGCTGGTCGTCGTGACCGCCGACGTCCTGCTGCGCGCCATCGTCCCGGCGGACAAAGCGGTTTCAGTGCCAACCGGTGTCGTGACGACCCTCGCCGGTGCCACCGTCCTGGTCTGGCTGGCCCGACGGCAACCCTCCGGAACACCGTCCGCACGCGGCACGCACGGCACCGTCCGGTCGCGTCGTTGGGTAGCCGGGACTGGCGTCGTGCTGGCGGTCGCGCTCGTCGGCGCGGTGATCGCCGCGCTCCTGCTGGGCGACCGGATCGTACTGCTCGGCGACGTCCTGAACTGGCTGCGCGGGGTGTCCGGCACCGAGGTGTCGTTCGCCCTCGACCTGCGCTGGCCGCGGATGCTCGCCGCGCTGCTCGGCGGGGCGGCGCTGGCCGTCGCGGGGTCGCTGGTGCAGGCGATCTGCCGCAACCCGCTGGCCGAACCGAGCCTGCTCGGCGTGACGCCCGGCGCGAGTGTCGGCGCGATCAGCGTCGTGCTCTTGGTGCCCGGCATCGGAATCTGGCCGATGATGGGCGCGGCGACCGTCGCCGCGTTCGCGACGTTCGCCCTCGTGCACTGGCTCGCCACCGGTCGCGGTTCGACCGGCCGCGGGCTGTCGTCGGACCGGCTGGTGCTGGTCGGCATCGGCGTCAGCGCGGGCGCGCAGGCGATCACGACGCTCGTCGTGGTGCTGACCTCGCCGTGGAACGCACACCTCGCGCTCACCTGGCTCGCCGGATCGACCTACGGCCGGGAGTTCGGCCAGGTGTTGCCGGTGCTGTTGTGCCTGTTCATCGCCCTGCCGATCGCCCTGTCCAGCGCGCGGACGCTCGATCTGGTCTCCCTCGACGAGGACGTGCCGCGCGTGCTCGGCGTCCCGCTGGACCGGTCTCGCCTCGCGTTCGCCGCACTCGCCGCCGTGCTCACCGCAGCTGCTGCGTGTGCGGTCGGTGCGCTCGGTTTCGTGGGCCTCGTCGCCCCGCACGCCGCGCGCGCTTTGGTGGGTTCCCGCCACTCGCGCTCGCTGCCAGTGGCAGCCGCGTTGGGAGCGGTGCTGGTGTGCGTCGCGGACACGTTGGGACGCACGGTTCTCGCACCGACCCAGATCGCGGCGGGCCTGGTGACCGCGCTGATCGGGGCGCCGTACTTCGGCTGGCTGCTGTGGCGGAGCCGCGCGAACGCCTAGCCGAACCAGGCATCCAGCGCGACCTTCAGCTCGGCTTCTCCCCCGGCCCAGGCGATGACCCCGTCCGGACGCAGCAGGAACGATCCGGTGTTCGTCACCGGCACCACCTCGGCCCGCTTTTTTGCCAGCGCAGCGAGGTCTCGGTTTTCCGGATCGAGGACCAGCACGCCTCGCCCCGTGCGAGTGTGGTCCGACAGCCGCGTGACCCGGCCGTCATCGTCCACAAGGGACTTTTCTGGACTGTGCAGCCCGACTGGTTCCTCAGCGGGGTAAGGGAATTCGTAGCGTTCCGTGACTCCGGACAGCAGGTCCGAGAAGTACCGGTTCGCCTGCGGAAGATCCATCAGCTCCGCGACGATCTCTCGTAGCGCGTCGACATGCGGTCCCGGCGCGAGCAACGCCGACTGCGCGCACGTATTGCGCAACACCGCCGCGCCGACCGGGCCGCGTTCGCAGAAGTAGCTGTCCAGCAACGTATCCGGCATTTCTCCGCGCACGACCGCGGCCAGCTTCCAGCCGAGGTTCGCCGCGTCCAGCAGGCCGAGGTTGAGCCCTTGCCCGCCGCTCGGCGAGTGGACGTGCGCGGCGTCGCCCGCGAGCAGGACTCGGCCGCGCCGGTAGTCGTCGGCCTGGCGGGCTTGGTCGGCGAACCGGCGGGAATCGCGCACCTCCGTCACGGTGGCGTCCTCGCCGGTCACCCGCCGGATCGCCGCCGCCAGTTCCGCCGGAGCGACCGGGCCGTCGGGCTCGCCGTCGCGGGCGAGTTCAGTGACGCCAGCCATGCTTCCGCCGTGCAGGAACGACCCGTCGGGGTAGCGTCCGGCGGGCGGCACCGGTCCCTCGAACCGGACCTGGCCCGCGAGCGTCCGCAACAACGGCGGCGTGCCCGGAAACCCGAACCCGGCGAGACTCCGGACCTTCCCCCGGCCGCCGTCACAACCCACTAGGTAAGCCGCAGTGATCCGCTGTTCTCCTTGCGGTGTCTCGACAACCGCCGTCACACCGTCTACATCAGACTCGATTGCCGTCACCCGATGCGCCCGGCGCACCGGGACACCGACCGCGTATTCGGCTAGCAGCCGCTCCAGCTCCGGCTGCCAGATGTGCGTGCGCGGGCGGTCTTCGTCCGGGAGGAGTTTGTGGATGTTCGCGAAGTGGCCGAGCGAGCTGCCGTGGTCGCGGGCGAAATCGCGCATCCCCTCCTCGTGCGCCGCGGCCAGCCGCGGGCCGAGACCGCGCCGGGTCAGCGCCTCTGTCGCGAGCACGCCGATGCCGCGCGCCTTCCGTTCCGTCGAGGACCGCGCGAGCCGCTCCACCACCAGTGGCCGGATGCCGCCGAGCCGGAGTTCGGCAGCGAGGAACAGGCCGACCGGACCGGCTCCGACGACCAGCACATCTGCGTCCATGACTCTCCTTAACTTGTTAAAGACTAGACTGCCCTGAACTAGTTAAGGAGGCAACCGCCTTGCCGATCGAGATCCCCGCCGCGGTCCGGACCGCACTCGCCCTCGTCGACGCCGACGGCCTCGACAAGCTGACCGTGCGCCGCCTCGCCGCCGAACTCGGCGTCAAGGCACCCGCGCTGTACTGGCACTTCAGCAGCAAGCGGGCCCTGCTCGACCACCTCGCCGACGCTCTCGTCACCCCAGTCCTGGACGGCCTCCCGCCACTGGACACCCCGTGGCTGTACTGGCTGGAGCAAGCGGGCACCGCCCTGCACGCCGCCCTACTCGGCCATCGCGACGGCGCTCGCATCGCGCTCGGCGCAGACCTCCGGACCGCCCGCTCGCTGGGCGAATTCGCCGAACTCGCGGTGGGCGTGCTGCACCGCGCCGGGTTCCCGCTCGCCGACGCGACCCGGTGCGCCGGGGTGTACGTGCACTTCATCCTCGGCCGTGCCGTCGAGGACCAGACCTGGCCGGACGACCTGGACGAGACCATCGAGAGCATCCCGTTTCCACTGATGGCGCAGGGACTGCGGGAACGACAGGCAGCCGGAAGCACCGTCGAGGACAGCTTCGAATACGCCCTCGGGATCGTGCTCGCCGGACTGGCGGCGAAGCGTCCACAGTAAAGTGCAATGACTCACTAAGTTGTACGGTTGCACTTTTTATATGGTTCCACTTATGCTGGGTGCAGACCACACCGGCACGAGAGGGGACGACCATGAAAGAGACACCGCGCATCGCCATCGTCGGAGGCGGCCCGGGCGGACTGCTCGCCGCCCAGGTCCTGCACGGGCACGGCCTCGCCGCGACCGTCTACGACGCCGACACCGCCGTGGATTCCCGAGATCCCGGCGGCACGCTCGACCTGCACGCCGACAGCGGGCAGATCGCTTTGGCAGACGCCGGGCTGCTGCCCGCCTTCCACGCACTGGCCCGCGTCGAAGGCCAAGCCATGACCAGACGCGACCACCACGGCACTCTGCTGAAGGAGTTCACGCCCGCCGACGACGACACCGCCGCCCCGGAAATCGACCGCGGCCAGTTGCGCACCATGCTGTACGAACAGCTCACACCCGGAACCGTCCACTGGGGACACAAACTCACCGACCTGACAACCGAAAACGGCGTCCACCGCTTGAGTTTCGCCAACGGATCCACAGTGGACGCCGACGTCGTGATCGGCGCGGACGGCACCTGGTCGAAGGTGCGCCGACGCCTCACCGACGCGATGCCGGAGTACCTCGGAGTGTCCTTTCTGGACGTCCGGTTCGACGACGTCGAAACCCAGCACCCCGGTATCGCGGCCTTGGTCGGCAACGGCCAGCTCTTCACCGCCGACGGCGCTGGCCGGGCCGTGATCGTGCAGCGCAACAGCAACGGAGTGATCCGCGGCTACGTGGCGTTCCGTGCCGAAGAAGACTGGGCCGCACGGGAAGGCGTCGACCTTGCTGACTGCACCTCGGTGCGGGAGTTCCTGCTGCGCGAGTTCCGCGACTGGGGCTCGACAGTGCGCCCGCTGCTGACCGACAACGACGGCGACTACGTAGCGCGCGCGTTCACCGCACTGCCCGCTCCCCTGACCTGGGAACGCGTCCCGGGCATCACCGTGCTCGGGGACGCCGCACACGCGATGGCCCCGTTCGGCGGACACGGCGCGAACCTGGCACTGCTCGACGGCGCGGAGTTGGCGCACGCGCTGCACGAGGAGCCGAGCGTCGAAGCCGCGTTGAGCCGCTACGAAACCGCGATGTTCGCCCGTACCGGACACCTAGCCGCCGACGCGAACGCGGCGTTGCGGGGCTTCTTCGCCGACCAACCGGCTGGCGCCCAGCACGACGTGCCGGACCGGGAGGAAGAACTCCGCGCCTACGAGGCCCGGGCCGCCGAATACCGCGCCTCCCGCACGCCCGCTGCCCGCTAGTCCGTGAGGGGAACCCTGCGGGACTCTGAGTTCGTGAGGGGAACCCTCACGAACCACGCCTCGACAGACACCGGCGCACCCACTATCAGCGCACCCAGCCCCCTCACCTACCACCCCGCACCGGCGCACCCAACAGTCGAGGTGCCCAGCCCTCCCCCGCACCCCGATACGAAGCGTCCCTGCGGTCCGGGATTGCTTGTCAAGGCATCTTTCCCGCCTTGACAAGCAATCCCGGACCGTCAGCACAATCAAGCTTCGGGGTGCCCCACGCAACCATCACGGCAATGTCGCCGCCAGGCGACGAGTCGCCCAAGAGCGCCCGCCTGACCGGACTGTCCGTGAAGGGCTCTTTGAAGGAATCAGATTCCTTCAAGGAGCCCTTCACGGCGTTGGTCAGGAGCGCTTGCGGCGAACCGCCACTGCCGCCACCAGCGCGCCGCCGATGAGCAGCAATGCACCGCCGCCGATCAGGTAGCCGCGGATGTCCGCGCCGGTCGACGCGAGCGGGCCCTGGTCCGACGGGCCGGTTCCGGGGGCCACGCCGCCGGAGTTGTCGCTGGTGGTCGTGATCGGGGCCGGGGCCTCCGAGGACGAAGTGGACGTCGTCGGGCTCGTGCTGCTGGCCGAGGACGTCGGCTGCGAGCTCGAGGACGTCGCGCTGGACGAAGTGGACGACGTCGGCGCGGTCGAGGACGACGTCCCGGACGGGCCGGGCGTGGTGGAGCTGGACGTCGCCGAACTGCTGGACGTGGTCGAGGTGGCACTCGACGACGACGTGCTGGACGACGTAGTGCTCGTCGGCTCAGTCGTGGTCGACGACGTGGAGGTTGTCGACGTGGTGCTCGACGTCGGCTCCGTGCTCGACGTGCTGGTGGTGGTCGAGCTGGTCGGCTCGGTGCTCGACGTGCTCGACGTCGTAGTGCTGGTCGGCTCCGTCGACGTCGTGGTGCTGGACGTCGTAGTGCTGGACGTAGTCGACGTGGACGTCGTACTGGTCGGCGTAGTGGGCGTCGTCGTCGGGCCGGCGCAGTCCGGCAGGTCGCCGTTGAACGGATACGCGTGGAACTCCTGCCCGCCCGCCGCGCCTTCCGACGTGTGCAGCAGGTTGCCCGCGGTGAAGAACCGGCCGTTGGTGCCCGACGCGGTGACCGTCGTGTCGCTGGACGGGTTGCCGACCAGCACGCTGCCCTGGAACTGCGCCTGCCCGGCGATCTTCACCTTCGACGCGTCCGGGAAGTTCCACAGCAGCTTCTCGCGCAGGTGGTTGATCGGGTCCTGGTCGGCGAGGTCGCCGGTGTAGGTGTTGATCACCCGGTTGCCGCCGACGAGGTTGACCAGCACCGTCGCGCCCGCCGGGATGCCGGCGAACTCGAGGCCCTGCATGCCGCCGCCGGGGCCGGTGAGGTCGAAGTCGACGTTGAACACCTGCAGCGCGGACTTCCCGTCGCCGGTGAACAGCGTCCGGTAGCCCTCGTTCTTCGCCGTCCCGGTCGCCGCGGACTTGCCGTAGCAGGTGCTGGCCTCCTGCAGCTGCGGCCGAAGCTGCTTGTACGGGTCCGCCGCGTTCGGGTCCTGCTTCAGCGTGCCGGTCACGGTCCCGGTGACAGTGCCGCCGTACCGCACGACGCCGTCGTCCGCGAGCAGCCGCTGGTTCGGCGCGACCGTGACGTTCTTGCCCGTGGTCAGGAAATCGCCGCCGTCCGGCGGGGGCACGCGCGAGCCGACGCCCGCGATGCCGACGTTGTAGATCGCGGACCCGCCCGCGCGCTTGTTCATGTCGAAGCCGCCGAGCACGACGACCCGGCCCTCGGCCTCGGCCGCGCCTTCGCGCACGAGGAAGTCGCCGCCGGCGAAGACGTTGATGCCGTTGTCGCGTCCCGCGAACGGCCCGTTGTTGACCGGCGGGTACTTGCCCGGGCAGGCGTCGCCGACGCACGGGCCCAAGCCCCCGGGCAGCTGAGCGGCGCTCGCGCCCGGACCGGCCACGAACGCCACCGCACACACCGCCGCGGCGAGAGCTCCGCCGACGACGGCCATTTTCCTGGCACGCATGCGGCCGATCCTTACCCGGCGCGGGCGAAATGCGGCAGTCGAAACACCGTAACCCACCCGAACGGGTCATAAAATACCGCACTCCTCAGACAAGTAGACTAGTGACGCTCCACACTCGACACCCCGCCGGAAGAATGTCCCGCAGTAGTCTCGCTCCCGTAGCCCCGCCCGATCAGAAAGCCCTCCGATGCCCCCTCTCGTGCACCGGCACCCGCTCGCCGCGCAGGCCGCCGAAGTACTTCTGACCCGCATTCGCGCCGGCGAATGGGCGCTGGGTCACAAATTGCCCGGGGAAACGACACTGGCCGCGCAACTGGGCGTCGGCCGGTCCACGATGCGCGAGGCGATCCGCGAATTGGCGGGCAAAGGCGTGCTCGATTCCCGGCAAGGCGCCGGCGTTTTCGTGACCGCGCTGGACGTCGCCGAGGATTGGGACGCGGTGCTGCGCCGCGCCACTATCGGGGCGGTGATCGAGGCGCGCATCGCCATCGAAGCGGAAGCCGCCGCCCTCGCCGCACTCCGGCGGACACCGACCGACCTGCGCGCGATCCGCCGCGCGCTCGCCGCTCGCGCGCTCGGCGACCCGGACGTCGAGTTCCTGGTGGACACCGACACCGCGTTCCACCGCACGGTGCTCGTCGCCGCGCACAACGACGTGCTGATCGAATTGTTCGACAGTTTCGTGCCGCGCGTCCACCGCGCGATGACGGACATGCTGCGTGCGCGGCCGATCGCCGCGCCCGAAGAAGATCAAGCCGCCCACCTGGCGCTCGTCGACGCGATCGCGGACAAAGACGCGTCCGCCGCCGCGGAACTGAGCCGGGCGCACCTGACCGCCTTGAAGGAGGCACTTTCGTGAGCGAGGTCGTGCTGCGGCTGACCGACGTCGTGTTCCGCAGGCAGGGCAAGGAGATCCTGCACGGCGTGAACCTGACCGTGCGGGCAGGCGAACACTGGGCGCTGCTCGGCCCGAACGGCGCGGGCAAGAGCACGATCCTCGGTTTCTGCGGCGCCGTCACGCATCCGACCACCGGCACCGTCGACGTCCTCGGCGGACGGCTCGGCCGCGTCGAACTGCAGGCGTTGCGCCGCAGCATCGGGCACGTCGACCCGCGGCATCCGCTGCGTTCGCCGCTCGCCATCCGGGAGGTCGTGCTGACCGGCATCACCGGGAGCATCGACACTCCCCCGCGCTGGCAGCCCACCGCGTCGCACATCGAGCAGGCCGACGAACTCATCGGATTGCTGGGCCTCGACGGCAAGGCCGGCGAACGCTGGCCGACGCTGTCCCAAGGCGAACGCGGCCGCGCCCTGATCGCCCGCGCCCTGATCAGCGACCCCCGGCTGCTGCTGCTCGACGAACCGTCCACCGGCCTGGACGTCGCGGCTCGCGAACAGCTGCTCGAAACGATCGACCTGCTCACCCGGACCCACCCCCGGCTCGCCTCCATCGTGGTCACGCACCATCTCGAGGAACTGCCGGAGACGACGACGCACGCGCTGCTGATCGCGGAAGGTTCGGTGGTGTCGTCCGGGCCGATCGAACAGGCGGTGACCACCGCGAGCATCAGCCGGGCGTTCGGCCACCCGATCCGCGTGGACCGGCACGACGGACGGTGGAGCGCCCGCGCCGCGCGCGGCCGGTCCACCGAAGTCGCCTGACCCAAGCTGCCGCCTACTGTCCGGCTCAGGCCGTCCGCAGCACCCGCCACGCGGAGAACCCCAGCAGCACCAGCTCCGCGGCCGAAAACCCGACCAGCGCGAGCGGGCTCGGCATCCACAACAGCGCCATGCCGACCAACAGCACCGGCACCACCAGCCCGGCGTAAGCCGCCAGGAAGATCCCCGCCAGCACCTCGCCCCGGGACATCGGATCGGCCAGCGCGGCCACCGTCCCGACCGAGGCGCGGAACCCGAGCCCCATCCCGCTGCCGGCGATCACCGAACCGACGAAGAACAGAGCCAGCGAAGGCAGCAACGCGGCCGCCGACAGCACCGCCAACCCGACCGGCATCAGCACGAACCCCAGCCGCAGCTGTGCCCGCGACGCCATCGACGCGAAGACCACCTGCGACACCGCCGCGGCGGCCAGCATCGAGCTCGCGGCGACCCCGGCGAGCATCCGGCTGTGCTGGTGCAGCCCCTCGGCGAGCAGCGTCGGCGCGAGGGACATGAACAGCCCAGTGATCGCGAACGCGGCGAACACCCCGATCGCCGCGCCGACGAACGCCGGCCGCGCCCCGGCGGGCAGCGACACCCGCTGCGGCCGGTACGCCGGACGCTCCTCGCGCCGTTCGACGGTCTCCGGCACCAGGCACACCGCGAACGCGGCGACCAGCAGCACGATCAGAAACACGACGAACGTACTGGTCAGCGGGGCGTCGATGTATTGCGCGAAGACGCCGCCGACCACCGGACCGAGCCCGAGGCCGCCCATGTTCACGACGGTGGCGATCAGGCCGGAGCGGCCGAGATCCTGGTCCGGACGGGTCACCGCGCGCAGCTCCGAAAGGTGCGCGGTGGCGGTGGCCGTCAGCGCGCCGATGCCCACGCCGCACACGAACCGCGCGATCAGCAGGCCCGGTACCTCCGGCCAGAGCAGGAACAAGACCGCGGACAGCGCCTCGGCGAGCACCGAAGCGAGGATCACGCGACGGCGGCCGAGCCAGTCGCTGACGTGGCCAGCGAGGTAGAGGCTGGCCATCACGCCGACGGCGTAGGCCGCGAAGACAACGGTGACCAAGAACGTCGGAAACCCGTCCCGCTGCTGGTAAAGCGCGTACAGCGGAGTGGGCACGGTGGAGAACGCGAGGCACGCGGCGAACGCGAACGCGATCACCCGGAACCCCCAGCCGTGGCTGACGCGCCATCCGGCCGGGGCGGTGAGAGCGGGCGGAACTGTGGTGACCATGTCGACCTTCCAAGCGGGAACCTACGTCTGCCACGATCCGCCGCTCCACTCATCAAGTCCAACGAAAAGTGTTGGTCATAGTTATCTGGATCGGCGATAATTAGGCGATGGAGACGCGTCAGCTGGAGTTCTTCGTCGCGGTCGCCGAGGAGCTGAGCTTCACGCGGGCGGCGCAGCGGCTGTTCGCCACCCAGTCCACGGTTTCGGCGACGATCCGCGCGCTGGAGGCCGATCTCGGCGCGACGCTGTTCGACCGGTCTACCCGCCGGGTCGCGCTGTCCACCGCGGGCGAGCTCTTCCTGCCCGAGGCGAAAGCCGCGCTGGAATCGGTGGAGCGGGCCCGCGAGGTGGTGCAGCAGGCGTCCGCCGGCCTGCGCGGGAGCCTCCGGATCGGCACGCTGACCAGCATGAACGCGTTCGATCTGCCAGTGCTGCTCGGCGCGTTCCACCGCAGGCACCCGCTGGTCGACCTGCATCTGACGGTGTCCCTCACCGGGTCGTCCGGGCTCGCCGACGACGTCCGCCACGGCCGCCTCGACGTCGCGCTGCTCGGCCTCTCCCGGGCGGAGCTGGGCGGCCTGGACGCGACGCAACTGGCCAGCGTGCCGTACTACGCAGTGCTGCCGGACAGCCATCCGCTCGCCGAGCGCGAGTCGGTCAAACTGCCGGAACTGGACGGAGAGCTGTTCGTCGATTGCCCGCGCGGCTTCGGGAACCGGCTGGCCGTCGACCGGGAATTCGCCACGCTCGGGCTTTCGCGCCGGGTGGCCGCCGAGGTCGCCGACCTGCGGACGGTCCCCCGCTACGTCGCCGCCGGACTCGGCATCGCGGTCCTGCCCGGCACCGCCCGGCTGACCATGCCGGGCGTCGTGTCGATCCCGCTCGCCGACACGTCGCTGACCTGGCCGCTCACCGTCGTCGTCTCCGCGAAGCGGCCGCCGTCACAGGCCTTGCGGACGCTGCTGGAGCTGTTCGTCGCGGCCGCGGCGGAGGGAGATATTACGGAGTTCTGACCGGGCCCCGGGCGGCCGGAATAGCGACCGTCGCCGCAGCGTCATCCTGTACACGGAATCCGCGATGGGAGAGAAGGAAATGACGGAAAAAGCGATCCTGGCCGGCGGGTGTTTCTGGGGCATGGAGGAGCTGTTCCGCCACCAGCCCGGCGTGACCGCCACCCGCGTCGGCTACAGCGGCGGCGACGTCCCCCACGCCACCTACCGCAACCACGGCACCCACGCCGAAACCATCGAAGTCACCTACGACCCCGCCCGCACCGACTTCCGCGCCCTGCTCGAATTCTTCTTCCAGGTCCACGACCCCAGCACAAAGAACCGCCAAGGCAACGACATCGGCGCCAGCTACCGCTCCGCCATCTACTACACCACCGACGAGCAAAAACAGATCGCCGAAGACACCATCGCCGACGTCGACGCCTCCGGCCTCTGGCCCGGCAAAGTCGTCACCGAGGTGACCGCGGCGGGCGACTTCTGGGAAGCGGAGCCGGAGCACCAGGACTATCTCCAGCGCTACCCGCACGGTTACAACTGCCACTTCCCGCGCCCCGGCTGGAAACTCCCGAAGCGCCGCTGACCATGACCGACTATCCAGCGGCGGCAGTCGAAACCGGGCAGGTGGAACCGGTCCCCCGGCGAGTGCGCGGAGTGCTCGCCGGGAAGACCATTGTGGACAGCACGCGGGCGAAATACGTCTGGGAATGGCCGTACTATCCGCAGTTCTACTTCCCTCTCGACGACGTTCTCTCCGGCGCACTCGTCCCCGAAGGCGAGACCGACGGCCCGGCCCGAAGGCACGCGCTCCGCGTCGGCGAGGTCGAAAAGCCTGCCGCCGCTTGGGTAAACGACTCTGTCCTGCCTGGACACGTCCGGTTCTCCTGGGACGCTTTGGACGCCTGGTTCGAAGAAGACGAACAGGTTTTCGTCCACCCGCGCAACCCGTATACGCGAGTGGACGCTTTGCGCTCGACCCGCCATGTCCGAGCAGCGCTCGACGGCGTGACTTTGGCGGAATCGTCGTCGCCGGTGCTGCTGTTCGAAACCGGCCTCCCGACGCGGTATTACTTCAACCGCACCGAAGTCGATTTCACGCACCTCGTCGCCGAGCCGGACATGGTCACCGCCTGCCCGTACAAGGGCGAGACGTCCGGCTACTGGTCCGTCCGCGTCGGCGACGTCCTGCACGAGCACCTCGCCTGGACCTACGCCTACCCGACCGCCGCGGTGCTGCCGATCGCCGGACTCGTGGCGTTCTACAACGAGATGGTGGACATCGAGGTGGACGGCGAACTTCTCCCCCGTCCGCGCACGCACTTCTCGCAGTGACTACAACCGGCCGAACGCCTCGACGACCGCGGCCGCCAGCCGATCGCCGCGCTCCTCCTGTCCGGCGGGCACCGTGATGCAGACAGTGAACCGTTCCGCCCACGTCATGATGCCGACCGCGACCGGAACGCCCGGGGCGAGCGACAAGACCGGGTACACCGTGCGGACAAGCGCACCGTTGAGCACCACCGGCGACCGCGCGCCGGGAAGCACCGAGGCGATGGCGCTGAACCACGTGCCGCGATAGACGAGCTTGGCCGCCCGGCGGTGCAGCGCCGGCGGCAGAATCCCGAGGACGCGCACGACCGCGTTGCCCGCACGGGGCGCGCCGTGCCCGACCTGGTCGGACAGCATCCGGTCCGTCGCCCGCACCCGCTCGGAGAGGGACATCGGCCCGGTCGGCAAGTCGATCGACGCCGCGCCGGTGTGATTGCCGAGCTGACGGAAGGTCCCGGTGTCGCGGACCGACATCGGGATCAACACCCGAAGCTGCTCCGGCGCGGTTCCGCCCAGCTCGCGGTGCAAGGCCTCGGCTACTAGTGCGAGGACGAGGTTGGTCGTCGGGACCGCTGCCCGCCGCGCGGCTTTCCGCACCTCGGGAGCCGAGAGGTGGGCGCGCGCGAAATGCCGTTGGGGGCTGTCGATCCGCTTGTCCCACCGGACCCGGGGCGCGGCACCGGCTCGGGCGAGGGCCCAGATGCCGCGGGCAAGATCGGCGGCTTGGTTGCGGGCTTTGCCGCTTGATCCGGATTTCGGGTGCGCGGGCTTGGCGGCACCGGAACCCCGGGCCGTTCCTGCTGACCGATCAAGTCCGTGCCACGCCGGGCCTGTGATCCGAGCGAGCACCTCGCGCACCGGTGCCGCCAGCCCGGCAAGCCGCGCCCGCACCGCACTCCGCCCGGGTTGAGACCTGTTGCGTCCCAATGTGGCATTCGGTGCGTGAGACGCACCCAATGCGGCGTTCGGTGCGCCAGACGCACCCAATGCGGCGTTCGGTGCGCCAGACGCACCCAATGCGGCGTTCGGTGCGTGAGACGCACCCAATGTGGCATTCGGTGCGCCAGACGCACCCAATGCGGCGTTCGGTGCGTGAGATGCACCCAATGCCACATTGGGGCGGCTCCACCACCCCCTCCGCCGAGACCGAGACCGAGGCCGAGGCGCCGCCACCGGAACCAGCGGATCCTTCCCCCGAGCCTGCCCCACCAGCGCACTGATCACCGCGATCCCGTCACTCGCCGCGTGGTGCAACGCGATCAGCAACGCCCCCTGCTCCCCCTCGATCCCCGTCACCAGCCGCGCTCGCACCGGGCGTTCCGGGGACACCGGTTCCGAGAAGAACGCGTCCATCTCCCGCGTCAAAGCCGCGTCCAACGGCGCGTCCGGGCCGACCCGCACCGACGTCAGCACATCCGAGGACGTCCGGCCCGGGTCCTCCTGCCAGCGCGCCCGCCACAACCCGCTGCCGGGCAGCAATCGCGTCCGCAAGCCGGGAGTCGCCGCCAGCAAATGCTCCGCGTCCGCGTGCGTAACCGGCGTGCCGTCCGGCTTCGGGTCGAACAGCAGCACCGCACCGACCTGTTGCGGCACCTCCGGGGTGGCCACGTGCACGAACAGCGCGTCCTCCGGCCGGAGCCGTTGCGTCGGCGGGTTCAGCGGCGCGGAAGCCAGCGATTCCAGCGCCGCCCGCAACGGGGTGGCTGTCTCGCAATGCCGGGCGACAGCTTCCGCCATCTCCTTGAGGCGTTCCGGTTCAGCCAAGAGGCCCCGTACTGTCTCCGCCAGCTCACCGTCCTTTGTGGACACTAGAGCGAGCCCGGCCGCGGCCATCAACCGGGCGTTGGCCTTGCCGTGCGCAGCGATTGGGTGATGCATCAGCACCGGCCGCCCGCAGGCCAGCGCCTCCAACGAAGTCGCGCCGCCCGCATTGGTCACCACGACGTCCGAAGCCAGCGTGTAGACCTCTGGCCGGTCCGTCCAGCCGACGACGCGCAGCCGCGGTTCGTCCAGTGCCCGCAATCGGGCAGCCACCGCGTCATTGCGCCCGCAGATCGCGATCGGCACGACGGACGGGTCCGCTGCCAGCAATTCCCGCACCGTCGTCTCGATTTCGCCGAAACCCAGCGACCCGCACGAAACCAGCGGGACGAACGCGTCCGGCGGCAGCTCCAGCTCCTGGCGCGCCGCCGGCTGGTCGCCGGGGCGGAACACCGCGCGCACCGGCGGCGCGGACACCCCGACGTGCGCCGACGGCGACGAGCGCAGCGCGGGGGCGACCGCGACGTCGTGCATCACCATGGTGAGATCGGCCGCGCCGTAAACCCAGAACGGATGCGGTGCGAAGTCCGAAACCCACGCACCGAGCGGCACCGGGAGTTTTCCCTTGCGGCGCAGCCAGGCCAGGCCCGCGGTGCCCATCGGATACGTCGAAAGCACGAGGTCCGGCGCGAATTCGGCGACCGGTTTCGCGAGCCGCGCCCCGCACCACGAAGCGGTGAACCAGCGGGACGCGGCGGCGAACCACGGAATGCGCCAGATCGCGCCGTAAAAGAATTCGTAAAGCCACGGGACGCTTTCCACATTGGCGACGTAAATCCGCTGGAAAAGGCTTTCGAAACCAGGGCCGAGCCGTTCGAGGGCGTTGAGCCACGAAACGGTCGCGTCCGGCCAGCGCTCGCGCACCGCGTCCTCGAGCGCGCGTCCCGTGGCGTTGTGCCCCTGCCCCATGTTCGCGGACACGATCAGCACGCGCACCGGCGCTTCCCCCTTCGCTAGCAAGCGGTCCCGGCGAGGCCGTACCCGTCGTCCGGATCCGAATCAGGTTGTTCGCCGGGCTCGTCCGGCGCGGTTTCCTCTTCGGCGGGCGGCATTTCCGATTCCGCCGACAAATGCGACGCGCGCGTGGACAGCAGCGCGATCCCGACCACGATCACCAGCCCGGCGAGCGCCTCGCCGAACAGCGCGAGCGGCCTCCCGTCGGCCGATTCGCCCATCCACGACAGCCCGATCGCGACGCCGACCAGCGGATCCAGCGCGGTGATGACGGCGAGCGCCGGCGTCAGGAACCGGCCCTGCTGGAACGTGTTCTGGCTCAACAGGAATCCCAGCGGCCCCACGACGCACACCAGATACAGCGTCCAGTGCCGGAACGGCTCGTCGATCCCGACGCGGAACTGGCCCGCGACCACCTTCATCAATCCGGCGGTGAGGCCGTACAGCACGCCGGTGGCGACCGCGAGCCCGAGCACCCGCCAAGATCCGGAATTCGCTGACGCGGCAACAACAAGCGAGGCCAGCGTCAGCACGGCGAGCGCGATGCCGAGCGGCAGCAGGTCGCCTCCGCTGACGAGCGTCTCGCTGTTGCCGCTCGGCCGGGCGACGACGAGGAACGCGGCCAGCCCGGCCACGCACAGCAAGCCGCCGACACTCATCGTGCGGTCCGGACGGCGGCGTTCCAGCCGCGCGGACGCGAGCCCGGCGAACATGAGCGACGTCACGAGCAGCGGCTGGACCAGCAGCAACGGCCCGAACGCGAGCGCCACGAGCTGCAGGACGAGACCCAGGATGGTCGCGGCGATCCCGATGAGCCACAATGGGCGTCCGACGAGCCGCTTGAAGAGCGTCAGGTCGAGCGGTTTGCCGGTTTCCACTTCTTTGGTCGCCCTGGCCTGCGCTGCGCTCGCGAGTCCCATGCACGCCGCGCCGGCGACGGCGGCGGGGACAGCCACGACCAGCGACATCCCCGTAACTGTCACGGACTCTTCACCTCACACCGTCCCCATCCGCCGTGCTTATGCTCGAGCCTTGTCCGAGGCCGAGTCGCCCGGTTGGCACCGGAGGCAGCAGAACCCGCATGCGACACCCCCATACGATCGACCTCCCCTCGTTCCGCAACCTCGTCGTGGGCGGGGGCCGGCACCTGCTCGAGTCGACGCTGGTCCCGGCCGGCCTGTTCTATCTCCTGCTGACGCTGGTGAGCTTCGACAGCGGGGTCATCGCCGCGCTCTGCTGGTCGGTCGCCGTGATCGGCACCCGGCTGGCGCTGCGCAAGAAGATCCCCGCCGTGCTGCTGCTGACCACGGCTCTGCTGGTCGCGCGCACTGTGCTGGGCCTGGTCACCGGCAGCGCTTTCCTGTACTTCCTGCAGCCGACTCTACAGAATTTCCTCGTCGCCGGCCTGTTCCTGGTCTCCGCGCCGTTCAACAAACCGATTCTCGCGCGGCTCGCGGGCGATTTCTGCGCATTCCCCGAAACGCTGTCCGGGCATCCCGGAATGCGAAGGTTCTTCCAGCGCGTGTCCGTGCTCTGGGGGCTCGTGTTCGCGGTGAACGGCGGCGTGACGCTGCTGATGCTCGCGCGGGAAACCGTCGGCAGCTTCCTCATGGCGAGCACCGCGGGCTCGTACTCGCTCATCGGGCTGGCCATCGCCGGTTCGCTGTGGTGGTTCCGGCGTTCGCTGCGCTCGGCGGGCATCACGCTGCGCATGGGCCACCGGCCGGCCGCGCTGCCCGCCGCCTGATGGCCCGCACCGCACTCGTCACCGGCGCGTCGTCCGGCATCGGCGCCGCCACTGCCCGGCAGCTCGCCCGCTCCGGCGTCCACGTGCTGCTGCACGGCCGGAACGAGGACCGGCTGGCCGCGCTCGCCAAGGAAACCGGCGGCACCGCGCTCGCCGCCGACCTCGCGAACCCCGGCGCCGCGGCGGAACTCGCCGAACGCGCGCTGGCGATCACCGGATCGGTGGATCTGCTCGTCAACAACGCGGGCCTCGGCTGGGCCGGTCCCCTGCCGGAGCTGTCCGCGGAACGGCTGCGGCACCTGGTCGCGGTGAACCTGACCGCGCCGCTCGACCTGACCCGCGCGCTGCTGCCCGCGATGCTGGAACGCGACCGCGGGCAGATTGTTTTCGTCTCGTCGATCGCCGGGCGCACCGGTGTCGCCGGAGAAGCGGTGTACGCCGCAGCGAAGTCCGGTGTGGACGCTTTCGCCGACAGCCTCCGATTCGAGTTGCACGGCACCGGAGTAACGGTCGGAATCGTAGTTCCCGGTGTGGTGCGCACAGAATTCTTCGAACGCCGCGGCCGTCCGTACACCCGCGGCACGCCCCGGCCGGTGAGTGCCGAACGCGTGGCCGCCGCCGTGCTGCGCGCCGCCGCGCATCCGGGTGACTACTACGTGCCGCGCTGGCTGCGCGTCCCCGTCGCGCTGCGCGGCGCCGCGCCCGGCCTGTACCGCGCGCTCGCGGCACGCTTCGGCGCCGAAAGCTGACGGTTCCACGCAGACCTCCTCCCCCGCGTACCTCGTGAGCGGCGATGTCCTGAAACTCAACAGCCGGTTCTCACCGGGATTGCCACTCACGAGACCCAAGCACGCCCCCAGCCCGACCGCATCAGGGAATCTCCCCCACTCACCCGGTTTCGTCCACCTCCCCAGGCGGCCCCCAGGCCAGCGCCAGCACCAGCGTCGCGCGCACGGCCGGGTCGTCCAGCGACGGCCCGAACAGGTCGTGCAGGCGGCCGAGCCGGTAGGACACCGTCTGCGGGTGGATGTGCAGATCCTCCGCCACCGCCTTGCGGTCGCCCAGATGCAGCAACCACGACGTGAGCGTGGTGGACAGGCGTTCCCGCGCGGATTCGTTCAGCTCGTCAAGCGGGGCAAGGGCTTGTCTTCGCAACACGTCGAGCAGCCGGTCGTCGCGGTGCACGATGATCGCGTCGAGGTGCTCGTCGGCGAACACCGGATCGTCGCTGAGCAGGTGGTCGCGGCGCAGTCGCGCGGTCACCTCGGCGATGCGCAGGCTGGCCGGGAGCCGGTCGAGCGGCACCGTCGCGCCGACCACCGCGCCGCCGCCGCGCAGCGCGCGAGCCAGCCACGCACGCCTGCCAGGACCGCCGGGGTCCGGCACGATCGCCACGACCGCTCCAGGGCGACGCAGCCGCAGGCAGCTGTCTTCCAGGCGGAACACCAATTCCCGGCCGAGTTCGTTGTCGTCCTCCACCAGCACGACCGCGGC
Source organism: Amycolatopsis halotolerans (assembly GCF_042647905.1). NCBI lineage: Bacteria > Bacillati > Actinomycetota > Actinomycetes > Pseudonocardiales > Pseudonocardiaceae > Amycolatopsis > Amycolatopsis halotolerans. The sequence continues at coordinate 9,310 of NZ_JBHRWI010000007.1, read as the reverse complement.
GTGCTTCGGCAGCCGCCACTCCGCGCGCAGTGCGGCGGCGCGCACCGCGGCCTTGTCCGCACGGTCCGACAACAGCAGCGCGGTCAGTTCGTCGCGCAGCCGTTCCCGCGCGCGCACGGCATCTGATTGTTCCTGGAGATACCCGCGCAGCGAGGATTCCGAAAGCTGGTCCACCAGAGCGAACACTGTGGTGGCGAGCGAGGCGAACAGTTCGGCGGGCACGTCGAGATCGAGCGCGGCTTCCGAAACGTGCCGCCACGCCACGCGCGCGCCCACCCGATAGGCGGACAGCAGACTCGTGACGCGCCTGCCCTGCTGGTATTGCGCGCGCCCGATTTCCTCGAACACCGTCTGCTCGACGCCGGACCCCAGTTCCGGCAGCCGCTCGTCGGGCTCGGCCGCCATGTCGATCAGCCGCCGGACGAATCCCGCGCTGGCGGCGACGAGGTCGGCCAGTTCTTCGGTCAGGAACTCCGCGTAGTCGGGGTGCTCGTCCGCGAGCTGGTCGCGGACCTCGTTGAGCATGGCGGGCAGCCGGCGGGTCACCACCGTCTCCAGTTCGTCAAGCCGGGTCACCTGATCTGGTCCCATGTGTCCGGGAGTCCTTCCGTCGCAGGCAGCGGTCCTCGGGTCGCTTCGGGACATCCTGTCCCCACTTTGGCCTCTCGTGCCAAGTCGAAGCCAGCGAAATTCGCTTTCCGGCGGCAGAAGCCGCCCGACCGGGGGCGCGACACTGGCGGGGATGAGATCGACGTCGGCAGTCCGTCACGCTCCGGATACGTCTGGCCTGCGAGCGAAACGGCGCGCGGAAAACTTCCCGGTGGCCCTTCGGGTGCTGCCGGAAAAGCTGCGCGCCGACCTCGTCGCGGTCTATTCCGTCGCGCGCACTGTGGACGATCTGGGCGACGAGGCCGAGGGCGACCGGGTCGCGCAGCTCAAAGTCTTCTCGGCGGAACTGTCCGCGGCGTTCGGCGACGGGGAACCGGAAGATCCCGCTGTCCGTGGACTTCTCCCGGCGATCCGGGCGGGACGGCTGACCGAGGAACCGTTCCAGCGGCTGGTCCAGGCGAACCTCCAGGACCAGGAGGTGCACCGTTATCCGGTGTTCGCGGACTTGCTGGCGTACTGCCAGCTTTCCGCGGACCCGGTCGGGCGCATCGTGCTCGACCTGCTCGAAGTGGACGATCCGGCCGCGCGGATGCTGTCCGACCGGATCTGCACCGGGCTGCAACTGGTGGAGCACTGGCAGGACGTCGGCGAGGACTACCGCAACGGGAGGGTCTACCTGCCGGGGGAGGATCTCGCCGAGTTCGGCGTTGCCGAGGAGGAATTGGGCGCCGCGCACGCGTCGCCGGAGATGAAAGCGCTGATGCGGTGGGAAACCGGCCGCGCCGCCGCCCTGCTGGGCGGCGGCGCGGATTTGCTGGGGCGCCTGTCCGGCTGGGGGCGGTTCGCGGTGAGCGGCTTCCTCGCCGGCGGGCTCGCGACGGTCGACGCGCTGCACGCGAGCGGCGGCGACGTGCTGTCCGCACCGGTCCGGCCGAGCCGGACCGGACTGCTGAGTTGGCTGGGGTGGCTGCAAGTCGGCACGAGGAGGCGGTCCGGATGACGGCGATGGGCACAGTGGACGAGGCCTACGCGCACTGCGCGGCGGTCACGAAAGAACAGGCACGCAACTTCTACTACGGAATCCGGTTGCTGCCGCCGGACAAACGCGCGGCGCTGTGCGCGGTGTACGCGCTCGCCCGGATCATCGACGACATCGGCGACGACACCGCGGCGTCCGCCGAGGCGAAGCTGCAGGGGCTCGCCGGGGTGCGGAAATCGCTCGGCGACCTGTCCGCGACCACCGATCCGGTGTACGTCGCGGTCGCCGACGCGGCCCGCCGGTACCCGATTCCGCTGGGCGCGTTCGAGGAATTGCTCGACGGCGTCGAAATGGACGTGACCGGGCGCGAATACGTGCGGTTCGAGGAACTGGTCGAGTACTGCCGGTGCGTGGCGGGTTCGGTCGGGCGGCTGTGCCTCGGCGTCTTCGGCAGCCGTCCGGAGCCGAACGCGCCGGTGTACGCCGACGAGCTGGGGATTGCCTTGCAGCAGACCAATATCCTGCGCGACATCCGCGAGGACCTGCTCAACGGACGGGTGTATCTGCCCAAAGAGGACCTCGACCGGTTCGGCGTCGAGCTGTCCGTCGGCCCGGACGGGAAGCTGGCCGACCCCGAAGGCGGGCTCGCCGCGCTGATCCACGACAGCGCCGCGCGGGCCCGCGACTGGTACTCCCGCGGTCTTCGCCTGGTGCCCTCTTTGGACGGTCGCAGCGCCGCGTGCTGCACCGCGATGTCCGGCATCTACCGCACGCTGCTGGACCGGATCGACGAGCGGCCCGCGCGCGTGTTCGACCGGCGGCTTTCGTTGTCCGGCCGGGAAAAGGCGGTGGTGGCGTTCCGGGCGCTGACCGGGATCGGCCGATGACCGCGCCGGTCGCGGTGGTCGGCGGCGGGCTCGCGGGCATCGCCGCCGCGCTCGCCTGCGCCGACGCCGGACGGCCGGTGACGCTGTTCGAAGCGCGGCCGTACCTGGGCGGGCTCACGCATTCGTTCGCTCGCGGCGAGCTGCGAGTCGACAATGGACAGCACGTGTTCCTCCGCTGCTGCACGGCTTATCGCGCGCTGCTCGACCGGCTCGGCGTCGCCGATCGGGTGACGCTGCAGCCGAGGCTGGAGATCCCGATCCGCCTGCCGGGCGCGACCGAGCCGACCTGGCTGCGACGCGACGACCTGCCCGCTCCCCTGCACCTGGCCACCTCGTTGCTGCGCTACGACCCGCTCCGTCCGCTCGACCGGGCCCGGTTCGCGCTCGCCGCGCTCGCGTTGCGGCGGGTGGACCCGAAGGCGGATCGCACGGATCGCCAGTCCTTCGGAGAATGGCTGCGGCGGCACGGTCAAAGCGCGGCGGCGATCGAAGCGTTGTGGGATTTGGTCGGCGTGGCAACGCTGAACGCGACCGCCGACGACGCGTCGCTCAGTCTCGCCGCGACAGTGTTTCAGGAAGGTCTGCTCACCGATCCGGCCGCCGCCGACATCGGATGGTCGCTGGTCCCGTTGCGGGAACTGCACGGCGACCCGGCACGCGAACGGTTGCTCGAGGCCGGGGCGGACGTCCGGGTCGGCACGAAGGTGCGCGCGATCAGCGAAGGCTGGCAGGTGAGCACCGACCGCAGCGAGGAAACGTTCAGCCAGGTCGTCCTGGCCGCTCCCCCGCCGGTGACCGAACAGCTCGCGCCTGCCGGGGCGATCGGGCTGCCGCCGGGCTGGTCCGGCGGGCTCGGCAGCTCGCCGATCGTGAACGTGCACGTGGTGCTCGACCGGAAGGTCCTCGACGAACCGTTCGTCGCGGGCGTGCGCACACCGGTGCAGTGGGTGTTCGACCGAACGCGACAGTCCGGTTTGGACTCCGGGCAGTACCTCGCGATGTCGTTGTCCGCCGCGGACGCGCAGATCGACCTGCCCACCGCGAAACTGCGCGAACAACTTCTGCCCGAACTGCTGACGCTGCTGCCCGAGGCGCGCGGCGCGCGGGTACTCGACTTTTTCGTCACCCGCGAGCGGCACGCGACGTTCCGGCCCGGTCCCGGCACCGCCTCGTTGCGGCCGCCCGCGCGCACCGCCTTGCCCGGGCTGTATCTGGCGGGTGCGTGGACCGCGACCGGATGGCCCGCGACGATGGAGGGCGCCGCGCGCAGTGGTGCGGCCGCGGCCGCCGCCCTTCTTCAGCACAACGGCAAGAGGGAGGGAGTCGGAGCATGACGACCGAGGTATTTTCCACCGAGAGGACAACATCAGCGGTGCCGCCGGTGCTCGGCAGCGCCCGCGACGTCGTGCAGCCCGCGTTGCGCGCCGCTGTCGACCGGCTGGACGACACCAGCCGCGCGATCAGCGCCTACCACCTCGGCTGGACCGATCCGAACGGCGTGCCGGTGCAAGGCAACGGGGGCAAGGCCGTGCGCTCGGCGCTCGCCGTGGTGTCCGCGCGGGCCGCGGGCGCGCCGGTGGAGGTCGGCGTGCCCGGAGCGGTCGCGGTGGAGCTGGTGCACAACTTCTCGCTCGTCCACGACGATCTGATGGACGGCGACACCGAGCGCCGCCACCGGCCGACGGTGTGGGCGCTGTGGGGCGCGGCGAGCGCGATCCTGACCGGGGACGCGATGCTCGCGCTCGCCCAGGAAGTGGTGCTGGACAGCGGTTCCCCGCATGCCGTGCCCGCCGGCCGGTTGCTCACCGAGACGACGCGACGGCTCATCCACGGCCAGTTCCTGGACGTCGCGTTCGAGCAGCGGGACGACGTAGCGCTCGCCGAGTGCGTGACGATGGCCGCCGGGAAAACCGGCGCGCTGCTGTCCGCCAGCGCCGCGATCGGGGCGGTCCTGGCCGGTGCGCCCGCCGAGGTGGTCGACGCGCTGTCGGTGTTCGGCGAGGAGATCGGACTGGCGTTCCAGCTCGTCGACGACGTGCTCGGGATCTGGGGCGACCCGGCGGTCACCGGGAAATCGGTGTACTCCGACCTGCGGGCGCGCAAGAAGTCGCTGCCGATCACCTACGCGACCACGCACGGCGGCGCGGCGGGCCGCCGGCTGGCGGAGTGGCTGGCCGGGGAGGACGACACCGACCTCGAGCGGATCGCCGCCCTGGTGGACGACGCGGGCGGCCGCCAATGGGCCACCGCCGAGGCGGCACGGCACGTGGCCACCGCCGAGCGAGCACTGGCCGCCATCCCGTCCGGCCCGCGCGCCGACCTCGTCTCGATCGCCCGCTTCATCGCCGGAAGGGAAGCGTGATGACCCAGACCGTCCCCCGGACCTCCACCTCCGCGCCCGCCGCGCGCACCGCCGCCGGCACGGTCGCTTCAGCGGTCGAGTTCCTGCGCCGCGAGCAGGACCGCGCCGGATGGTGGAAGGGCGAACTCGCCACCAACGTCACGATGGACGCCGAGGACCTGCTGCTCCGGCATTTCCTCGGCATCCTCACCCCGCAGCTCGCCGAGGAGTCCGCCCGCTGGATCCGCTCGCAGCAGCGCGCTGACGGCACTTGGGCGAACTTCCCGGACGGCCCGGCCGACCTGTCCACGACGGTCGAGGCGTGGGTCGCGCTTCGGCTGGCCGGCGACCCGGCGGACGCGCCGTGGCTGGCGTCGGCCGCGGAGTACATCCGCGACCACGGCGGGCTCGAGGCCACGCGGGTGTTCACCCGGATCTGGCTCGCGATGGTCGGCCAGTGGTCCTGGGACGAGCTGCCGAGCCTGCCGCCGGAGCTGATCTTCCTGCCGTCGTGGTTCCCGCTCAACGTCTACGACTTCGCCTGCTGGGCCCGGCAGACCGTCGTGCCGCTGACCATCGTCGGCACGCTGCGCCCGGTGCGGAAGCTGCCCTTCGAGGTTTCCGAGCTGCGCACCGGCAAGCGACCGCCCAAGACGCGCGCGCCGTGGACGTGGGACGGCGTGTTCCAGAACCTCGACACCGCGCTGCACGCGTACGCGAAGCTGCCGCTCAACCCGGTGCGCAAGCTCGCTCTCAACCAAGCGGCGGAATGGATACTGGCGAGGCAGGAGGCCGACGGTTCGTGGGGCGGGATCCAGCCGCCGTGGGTGTACTCGATCCTCGCGCTGCACCTGCTCGGCTACCCGCTCGACCATCCCGCGCTCAAGGCCGGGATCGCCGGGCTGGACGGGTTCACCATCCGCGAGAAGACCGACCAGGGCTGGGTGCGGCGGCTCGAAGCGTGCCAGTCGCCGGTGTGGGACACCGCGTTGGCGATGACCGCGTTGCTCGACGCGGGCGTCTCCCCCGGCGACGAATCCCTGGTCCGCGCGGCCGATTGGATGCTCGGTGAGGAAATCCGGGTGTCCGGGGACTGGGCGGTGCGGCGGCCTTCGCTGCGGCCGGGCGGGTTCGCGTTCGAGTTCGCCAACGACGGCTATCCGGACACCGACGACACCGCCGAGGTGGTGCTCGCGCTGCGGCGGATGGGCAAACCGGATCATCTGCGGATCCGGGAGGCGGTCGACCGGAGCGTGGCTTGGCTGGAGGGAATGCAGTCGAGCGACGGCGGGTGGGGCGCGTTCGACGCGGACAACACACAGGTGCTGACGACTCGGCTGCCGTTCTGCGATTTCGGCGCGGTCATCGATCCACCGTCCGCCGACGTGACCGCGCATGTGGTGGAAATGCTGGCGGCGGAAGGGAAATCCGACACGCGCGAATGCCGTCGCGGGGTGCGGTGGCTGCTGGACAACCAGGAGGACGACGGTTCGTGGTTCGGCCGCTGGGGCGCGAATTACGTGTACGGCACGGGTGCGGTGGTGCCCGCGTTGGTGGCCGCTGGAATTCCCGGGACTTCACCGCGGATCCGGCGTGCGGTGAAGTGGCTGGCGGAGCACCAGAACGCCGACGGCGGGTGGGGCGAGGATCTGCGGTCGTACGACGACCGGGCGTGGGCCGGACGCGGTGATTCGACGCCGTCGCAGACCGCGTGGGCTTTGCTGGCGCTGCTCGCCGCTGGCGAGCGGGAGTCCGAAGTGGTCACCCGGGGCGTCGAATGGCTGTGCGAGCGGCAGCGTCCGGACGGCGGCTGGGACGAGGACAAGCACACCGGAACCGGCTTCCCTGGCGACTTCTACCTGTCGTATCACCTGTATCGCGTGGTGTTCCCGCTGTCCGCACTCGGCCGGTATGTCCGGGGCGGGTCATGACACCGATCGTCTGCACCCCGCTGCGGATCGAGCAGGCCGCGTTGCGCGGCCTGCGGACGGTCCACACTGGACTCGGGCCTCGCCGGGCCGCTGCCGCCGCGGCCCGGCTCCCGTCCGGGCCGCGGATCGTGGCGGGGGTCGGCGGCGGGCTCACCCCGGAGGTACGGCCGGGAGACGTTGTGGTCGCCACCGAAGTGCGCGGTCCTTCGGGCGTGGTGCCGGTGCCGTCCGCACCGTTGCTGGCGGGTGCGTTGCGGCGGCTTGGGCTCACTGTCCATCTCGGACCGGTCGTTGGCAGCTCTCATGTGGTGCGGGAGCGGGAACGGGCTTCGTTAGCGGCTAGCGGCGCGCTGGCTGTCGATATGGAGTCCGCGTGGCTTGCTGCCAGCGGCGAACCGTTCGCGGTGGTCCGGGCCATTGTGGACACTGTCGGTGCGCCGCTGTTTCATCCTTCCACGGTCTCCAATGGACTCGCCGGGTTGCGGAGTTTGCGTCGAGCCGCTCCCGCGCTCACCGCGTGGACCGAGGCGGTGGGTCCGCGAACGGTCGTCCTGGCCAGCCCGCGATCGTTCTGTGCCGGAGTGGAGCGGGCGATCGAGATCGTCGAGCGGGCGCTGGAGAAGCACGGTGCGCCGGTGTACGTGCGCCGTCAGATCGTGCACAACACCCATGTGGTGCATCGGCTACAGGGGCGCGGCGCGGTGTTCGTCGACGAGGTGGAGGAAGTTCCGGAAGGCTCGACGCTCGTGTTCGCCGCGCACGGAGTTTCCCCGGCGGTTCGGCGTGCCGCAGTCGATCGTGGACTGTCTGTTGTGGACGCGACATGCCCGTTGGTCACCAAGGTGCACAACGAAGTCCGTCGTTACACCGGTCGCGGCGATACGGTATTCCTCATTGGACACGCCGAGCACGAGGAAGTCGAAGGCACCGTCGGAGAAGCGCCGGACAACGTCGTGGTCGTCGGCGATGTCGCAGCAGCTCGGACGGCCACCGCGCGCGACCCGTCTCGGACCGCCTACACCATGCAGACCACCCTGGCGCTCGACGAGGCCGAGGAGATCGCGTCCGTGCTGCGCGAACGATTCCCCGGACTTTCCGCGCCGCGCAAGGACGACATCTGTTACGCCACCACCAACCGGCAGCAGGCCCTGCGCGCCATCGCGCACGAAGTAGACCTGGTGCTGGTGGTCGGTTCCGGGAACTCGTCCAACTCGCGCCGGCTCGTGGAAGTCTCCGAACGCGAGGGAACCCCGGCGGTGCTAGTGGACGGATGCGGCGACATCGACCTGCGCCAACTCGCCGGCGCCGGGCGGATCGGGCTCACCGCGGGTGCGTCGGCACCGCCGCATCTCGTGACCGAAGCGGTCGAAGCCCTGCGCGGATTGGGACCGGTCAGCGTCGCGGAAAACACGCTGACGGAGGAAGAAATGACGTTCACCCTACCTCGGGAGGTGCTCTGAGCGATGGCCATGCCGTTGCGCCAGTCTCTTCGGCTGGGCGGTTATCTGATGAAGCAGAAGCTGCTGCGCAAGGAGAAATTCCCGCTCCTGGTCGAGCTGGAACCGCTCTTCGCGTGCAATCTCAAATGCGGCGGCTGCGGCAAGATCGCGCAGCCGCACACCCTGCTGAAACAGCGGATGCCGGTGGAGCAGGCGGTCGGGGCGATCGAGGAAAGCGGCGCGCCGATGGTGTCGATCGCGGGCGGCGAACCGCTGATGCACCCGCAGATCGACGAGATCACCCGGCAGCTGCTCGACCGCGGCAAGATCATTTTCCTGTGCACCAACGCGCTTCTGCTGCCCAAGCACATCCACAATTTCAAGCCGCACCGCAATTTCGCGTGGATGGTGCACATCGACGGCCTCGAAGAACGGCACGACGCGTCGGTGCGCAAGGAAGGCGGTTTCCAGGCGGCGGTCGACGCGATCAAGCTCGCCAAGGAAAAGGGCTTCCGGGTGATGACGAACACGACGTTCTTCACCGGGGACACCCCGCAGGACGTCATCGACGTGCTCGACTACTTGAACGACCTCGGCGTCGACAACATGCAGATCTCGCCGGGGTACGCGTACGAAAAGGCCCCGGACCAGGACCACTGGCTCGGCGTGCAGCAGACCCGGGAACTGTTCGCCAAGGCCTTCGGCGGCGGCAACCGGAAACGCTGGCGGCTCAACCATTCGCCGGTGTTCCTCGATTTCCTCGAGGGCAAACGCGACCTGGAATGCACGCCGTGGGGCATCCCGTCGTATTCCCTGCTCGGCTGGCAGCGCCCGTGCTACCTGCTGGACGACGGCTACGCGAAGACGTACCGGGAACTCATCGAAACCACCGAATGGGAGAACTTCGGCCGAGGCAAGGACCCGCGCTGCGCCAACTGCATGGCGCACTGCGGCTACGAACCCACCGCGGTGATCGCGACGCTCGGCTCGCTCAAGGAATCCGTCCGGGCCGCCGTCGGACACTGACCCACGGTACGTGAGGGGAACCCTCACGGACTCTGATTCCCAATGCCAGGAACTTAAGCGTGGTTGGTCACGGTTCGGCGGTGGTCTGCGTGGCGGGC
>NZ_JBHRWI010000006.1:0-215520 GCF_042647905.1 Amycolatopsis halotolerans | reverse complement strand
CGGGCTCCTGGTGAGGACCGGTTGGCGTAGGAACCACCAGTCCTACCGGGAGCCCACCACATTCCAGAACATCACCACGCCCACCGCCCCACCCAGTTCTCAGACGCCCTCTGAGCCCGCGGCGGGACCCGGCGAAGGCAGCGGCGGGTCAGAGGCGGAAGGCGGTCGTCACCTGATGGAGCAGGTCGTCTTCCGAAGTCGCGGTGTCGACCTCGATCGCCCGTAACCCAAGACGCCCCGTCTCCTCCCGGAGGCGGCTCGTGAACATCCGATCCCGTTCAGCGAGGTTGCGGGCCGCCCGGGCCGGGTCGCTGGTCCGCCAGACGAAACCCTCCCCCGGTGTGCTCCGGCCTTCGATCGCCGCATGGCGGAAATCCGGCGTCGGCAACAGCCACACGGCCTGGTCCACGACGTCCAGCAGGGGCTTTACGAGATGAGGCAGCAGGCGGAGGCCGTCGACGACAATGCGAGGTTCCGAAGGCAGGCCAAGGAGGTCTTCGACAATCAGCCCGAAGCCCTCGCCGCGGAACCAGTGGAACGTCTCCAGCATGACGTCCGGAGAACGGCGGACCCAGCGTTCGTCCATGTCCATGGACTGGAAGGCGTGCAGCATCGGAGCCGACGCAGGCGTCGTGCGGGTGGTGTGGGCGCGCATCGTGTCGTCGGTCGCGTAGTGGTGCCAGCCGTAGCGGGCGGCGAGGCGGCGGGCGGTCGTCGATTTGCCCGCGCCGGGGGCGCCGCCGATCCAGTAGACGTGCCGGAGATCCGCCATGGTCAGCGGTGCGCGGCCATCGCTGCCGTGTAGACGCAGACTGCGGCGGCGGTCGCCAGGTTGAGGCTTTCTGCCTTGCCGTACAACGGGATTCGGACTGCTTCGTCCGCAGAGGACAAAACCTCCTCGGGCAGGCCGTGCGCTTCGTTGCCGAAGATCCAGGCCACCGGGTCTCCGAAGCGGACAGTCTCCAGCGAGGTCGAGGCGTAGCCATGCGCGGCAAGGGTCCGGAGACCGGCTGAGCGCAGGGCCGCCAGCACCGACGGGATGTCGCGGGCGCGCGCCAGCGGGACGTGGAACGTGGAACCGGCGGCGGCGCGGACGCTTTTGCCGTTGTGCGGGTCGACGGTGTCGCCAGCCAGGACGACCGCGTCGGCACCGGCGGCGTCGGCCACGCGGATCACGGTGCCCGCGTTGCCGGGTTCGGCGACGTCTACTAAGACCACTACCAGCCGGGCCGAGGCCAGGACTGTCTCGAGTGGACGGTCGACCAGCGAGCAGACCGCGATGATTCCCTGCGGGGTAACGGTTTCCGACAGGCTCGCGGCCGCGCGGTCGGTGATCGGCGAAACGCGGGGGGCGGCCTCCACCAAGGAAGGGTGGGCGGCGGCGGCGCGTTCGGTGACGAAGAGTTCGTGCACCGTGCCGTGGGAAAGTGCCGAGGTGACGGCGTTGGTCCCTTCGGCCAGGAAGCGGCCGGTTTTCTCTCGTTCCGCGCGCCGGGTCAGCTTGCGCGCGGCAACGACCCGGGGGGTCCGTTCGGTGAACGGATCCGCCCCGGGCCGGAAAACGCTGCCGGTCAGGCCGACTTCGCTTCGCCGGTCGTGACGTTCGCCTTGGCGAGCTCGGCGAGCGCGGTGAAGGCGGCGGCGTCGTTGACGGCGAGGTCCGCGAGGATCTTGCGGTCCACCTCGACACCGGCGGCCTTCAGGCCCTGGATGAACCGGTTGTAGGTGACGCCGTTGGCGCGAGCGGCCGCGTTGATGCGGGTGATCCACAGCTGGCGGAAGTCACCCTTGCGCGCACGGCGGTCGCGGTAGGCGTAGTTGAGCGAGTGGAGCGTCTGCTCCTTGGCCTTGCGGTACAGCCGCGAACGCTGGCCGCGGTAACCGCTGGCCAGTTCGAGAGTCGCGCGACGCTTCTTCTGGGCGTTGACCGCCCGCTTGACGCGTGCCACTGGTCCATCCTGTCGAATTCGGGGGGTGCGAGGACCCCGGGGTGGTCGGGAAAGGGTGCGGGCCTCAGCGGCCGAGCAGGCGCTTCACGCGGCCGACGTCGCTCTGGGCGACCTCGGTCGTGCCCTCGAGACGGCGGGTGAGGCGGTTGGACTTCTTCTCCATCAGGTGGCGGCGGCCGGCCTTCTGGCGGCGCAGCTTGCCCGAACCGGTCACGCGGACGCGCTTCGACGTGCCCTTGTGCGTCTTCATCTTCGGCATGCTTGTTGTCCTCTTCCGTGCGGCGGCACACCGGATGACCCGGTGTGCCGCTGACTGTGCTGGTCGGCGCTGGGGCGCTACGCCTCGGGAGCCGATTCGGCCGATTCGGCTTTCGCCGCCTTCGGCTTCACGTTCTTGTGCGGGGCCAGCACCATGATCATGTTGCGTCCGTCCTGCTTCGGCGACGATTCCACGAAGCCGAGCTCGGTGACGTCGTCGGCGAGCTTCTGCAGGAGCCGGAAGCCGAGCTCCGGCCGGGACTGCTCGCGACCGCGGAACATGATCGTGACCTTGACCTTGTTGCCCGCCGCCAGGAACCGCGACACGTGACCCTTCTTGGTCTCGTAGTCGTGCTGGTCGATCTTCGGCCGCAGCTTCTGTTCCTTGATGACGGTCAGATGCTGGTTGCGTCGCGAGTCGCGGGCTTTCTGCGCGCTCTCGTACTTGAACTTGCCGAAGTCCATGAGCTTGGCCACGGGCGGGCGGGCCTGCGGGGCCACCTCGACGAGGTCGAGGTCCGCCTCCTGCGCAAGCCGCAGCGCATCTTCGATCCGGACAATGCCGACCTGCTCGCCGTTAGGGCCGACGAGCCGGACTTCCGGCACCCGGATGCGGTCGTTGATGCGTGTCTCGGAGCTGATGGGGCCTCCTTGGTCCGAGTTGTGTTTTCTCGTTTCGACCTGGTGCCCACATGACTCAGGCCCCGCCTCCGGCTGCTGCCGGTGCACGGGGCCCGCTCTGTCTCCGATCGCGCCCGGCCGGAGGGCCGAACGCTTCGCCTCGGCGGTACGCTGCCTGAACGGCATGCACCACTTCGGCGAGACCGGACCCGGACACCTGAGTCGGTGACGCGGGTGGGAGCGGGGCTCCACTTGCCGCCCCCGATCGCTCGGGAGCTGGTCGCACGTGGAAGGGTACCAGACGTGCCTGAACAACCTTCGCCACCGCCCCCGTATTCCCCCGACGACCGCGGGCTCGAGGAGATCCCGAGCGTCGAGGTGATCAGCCGCGCCGCGGTGATGCTGCTGTCCGCGGGAGCCGAACGCCTCGGCCTCGCCGACGCCGACCCGGAGAACTCTCCGCACCGTGACCTCGACGAGGCGCGCCGCCTCATCACCGCGCTCGCCGGGCTCGTCACCGCCTCCGCCGAGTACCTCGGCCTGCACGCCGGACCTCTTCGCGACGGACTGCAGTCGCTGCAGAAGGCGTTCCGCGAGGCGTCGGTCGTGCCGGATCCGCCGGGCCAGGGGCCGGGCGAGAAGTACACCGGGCCGGTTTACTGAGGCCCCACGTTGCAGGAATGAAGGACCCGCTCCGCGATCGCCGGGGCGGGTCCTCGTCATTTCCGGCGGGGATGCCAGGGCATGCCGTGTGGGTGCAGAACTCCGCGACGCATCCTTCGAAGCGACGGCTCTCGGCCAGGCCTCGTCATTTCCGATGGGCGGCGCAGAGACGTGCGGCGCGGGAGCAGGACTGCACGACCCGACCCCGAAACGGCGGCTCGTAGCCGGTCCTCCCTATTTCCGATGGGCGGCGCGGGAGCAGGGACTGCGCGACCCGACCCTGGAGTGGCGGCTCACGGCGAGGTCCTCCACATTTCCTGCAGGCGGCACCGATGCATGCGCTTAGACGCGGGACCGCAACCCCTGCCCTGAAGCATCAGCTCACAGCGAGGTCCTCGCCATCTCCAGCGGGCGGACGCCGAGGCATGCCGCACGGGTGCCCCGGCGCGGAACCGCGACACGACCGGGGTCCCCAGCGGCAGGCCCCGTCGCTCCGGGCCATTGCCCCACCCGCCTCCGACATCTAACATGTTAGATGTGAGTGCACTCCCCAAGGTCTCCCGGCCGTTGCTGCGCGACGAGGCGTACGAGCGCATCCGGCACGCCATCATCGACGGCAGCCTCCCGCCGGGCACTCCCCTGCGCGACGCCGACCTCGCCGAAGAGCTCGGGCTGTCCCGCGCCCCGGTCCGGCAGGCGCTGGTGCGGCTGGCCGAGGACCGGCTGGTCGTGTCGAAGCCGCAGAGTTACACGAGGGTCGCCGAGTTCGACGCTGGCGACGTTCGCGACGCGGTGCGGCTCGTCCGGGCGTTGCACGAACTGGCCGTGCGCGAGGCGCTCCCCCGGCTCGGCCAGCGGCAGATCGCGGAAATGCGCGAAGCCAATGACCGGTTTCGCGAGGCCGTCGCCGAGGGAGACGTCGGCAAGGCGATCGAAGCGGACGACGAACTGCACGACATCCCCGTGCGGGCGTGCGGCAACCGGGCGGTCGCGGCGACCCTCGACCGGTACACGCCGTTGTTGCGCCGGCTCGAATACGCGCGGTTCAGCTCGCTGCCCGCGCATCGGTCGGTCGACCGGCACGAGGAGCTCATCGCCGCGCTGGAAAGCGGCGACGAAAAAACCGCGGCGCACCTCACTTCCACGATTTGGACCGATCTCGAAGCCCTCCTGGAGGACGCGTGAGCCTGGCTGATTTCCCCCGTTTCCCGTTGCTGATCGGGCCTTCGCCGGTGCACCGGCTGGACCGGCTCACCGAACGCCTCGGCGGCGCGACCGTCTGGGCCAAGCGCGAGGACCTCAACTCCGGCCTCGCCTACGGCGGCAACAAAACGCGCAAGCTCGAGTACCTCGTCGCCGACGCGCTCGCCAAGGGCGCGGACACGCTCGTCTCGATCGGCGGCGTCCAGTCGAACCACACGCGCCAAGTCGCGGCCGCGGCGGCGCGGGCCGGGATGAAAGCCGTGCTGGTGCAGGAAAGCTGGGTCGACTGGGCCGATCCGCTGCACGACAAGGTCGGCAACATCCAGCTGTCGCGGATCCTCGGCGCGGACGTCCGGCTGGTCGACGCCGGGTTCGGCATCGGCTTCAAGGAGAGCTGGGAGCAGGCGCTTGCGGAGGTCGAAGCGAACGGCGGCACGCCGTACGCGATCCCGGCCGGGGCGTCGGATCATCGACTCGGCGGGCTCGGGTTCGCGAACTGGGTGCTGGAATTGGAAGAGCAGGAGCGCGAACTCGGCGTTTTCTTCGACACCGTCGTGGTCTGCTCGGTCACCGGCAGCACGCAGGCGGGGATGATGGCCGGAGCGGCGGTGAGCGGGAAGCCGCGGCGGATCCTGGGGATCGACGCGTCGGCGAAGCCCGAGGAGACGCGCGAGCAGATCGGCCGGATCGCGAAGAGCACGGCGGAGCTGATCGGGGCCGGGCCGGTCGAAGACGTGATCCTCGACGAGCGTTACCACGCTGGGGTCTACGGGATTCCGGACGAGCGGACGCTTGAGGCGATCCGGACTGCCGCGCGGCTGGAAGGCATGATCACCGACCCGGTGTACGAGGGGAAGTCGATGGCCGGGCTGATTGATCTCGTGCGCACCGGCGAGATCGCGAAAGAATCGAACGTGCTGTACGCGCACCTAGGCGGGCAGCCCGCGATCAACGCCTACACGAGCGTGCTCGGCTGACACGACTGTCCGTGAAGGACTCCTTGAGGGAATCTGATTCCCTCAAGGAGTCCTTCACGGACCGCGAGCAACGTCAGTCGAGGACGGCGAGCACGTCGATCTCGACCAGGAGCCCGGCGGGCAGCCCGACGTACACCGTGGTGCGGGCCGCGTGCGGGGCCTCGCCGATCAGCTCGTTGTAGACCTCGTTGAACGCGGCGAAGTGGCTGGTGTCGGTGAGGTACACGCGCACCATCACCGCGTCCGCGAAGCTCGAGCCCGCTTCTTCGAGCAGCGCGGTCAGGTTCTTGAACACCTGCCGGGTCTGGCTCACGACGTCGTCGCCGACGATCTCGTTCGTGGCCGGGTCGAACGCGACCGCGCCGGCGACCTGCAGGATGTTCCCCTTGCGGACGGCCTGCGAGAAGTTCGCCGGCGGCTTCGGCGCGTTCTCGCTGGTGATCGCCGTCTTGCCCATCATTGCCCCTTTCCGTTCCCCGTCCATCCACTGTGGACGGAAGCTTTCTCCGTGGCGGCCAGCAGCTCGGGCACGAGCGCCAGCAGCCCGTCGTAGTCCAGCAGCACCTTCGGCACCGACATCGACGCCGCGGCGAGCACTTCGCCGCCCGCGCCGCGCACCGGCGCGGAAACGCAGTGGATGAAGTCCTCGTGCTCGGCATTGTCCACCGCGTACCCGCGCTCAGCGACCTGGTCCAGTTCGGCCAAATACGCCTCGGGTGTCCTGATGGTGTTGGCGGTGAGCACGACGTAGTCGATCGCGCGCGCGATCTCCTCGCGTTTCGCCCGCGGCATCGCCGCGACGAGCACCTTGCCGACCGCGGTGCAGTGCAGCGGCGCGCGTTTGCCGACCCGCGAGTACATCCGGACCGCGTGGTGTCCCTCGAATTTGTCGATGTACACCACTTCACCGTCCTCATAGGACGCCAGGTGCACAGTGTGTCCGGTCCGCAGGTTCAGCTCGGCGAGCGCTTCGTGCGAACTGCGCCGGACGTCGCGGTCCTCGAGCGCCTGGTTGGCGAGGTCGAAAAGCGCGCTGCCGAGGCGATAGTGACGGGCTCCTTCGCGCCGAACGAAATGGTGCGATTCGAGCGTGCGCAGGAGCCGCAGCACCGTCGTCTTGTGCACGCCGATCTCTTCGGCCAGCTCGTCGAGCGTCTTGCCGCCGCGGGCGAGACCGCCCAGCAGCGTCAGCGCGCGGTCGAGACTTTGGCTCACGTGGCCACCACTCCCTCTCCGGTGAGCCGGACGGAACTCCAGCTGTCGGCGTCCGCCTGCACCAACTGCAGCACAACGGCCTCGGCCAGCGGTACGCCGACGTCGTCCTGCGTCAACAGCGTCGCCGCGGCTTGCAGGTGACCACGCCGAAGCCTCGTCAGCGGATCGGCGCCGCGCAGAGTCGCGGCCAGGAATCCGGCGGCAAAGGCGTCTCCGGCACCGACCGGCTCGACGACATCAACCTGAAGCGCGGGCGAGAACAGCGGTTCGGCCGAGCCCTCGACGAGCGTTGCGCCGCGTTCCCCGTGTTTGACCACGAGCGTGCGCGGGCCGGGCAGAAGGGCGCGCAGCTGTACCGGATCGCCGGTGCCCCACACGCGTTCCGCCTCGTCGTCGCCGGTCAGCACCAGATCGGCCTTCCCGGCCAGTTCGGCGAGCACGGACTGGTCGCGTCCGGTCCACAGCGCGGGGCGATGGTTGACGTCGAACGACACGAGCAGGTCGCCGCGCGGACGTTCGAGCAGCGCGCGGACGAGCGCGAGGCAGCTGTCCGAAAGCGCGGGCGTGATCCCGGAGAGGTGCAGCACGCGAACGCCGGAGAAGTCCAGCCGGGACACCAGTTCCGGGCCCATGCCGGACGCGGCGGAACCCGAGCGGTAGTAGCGGACCGGACTGCCGCCCGCGCCGCTTTCCTTCACGTACAGCCCGGTCGGGCGGGTCGGGTCGACTACGACGCCGCGCACGTCCACGCCCGCCGAAGCGATCTCGCGGACGAGCGCGCGGCCGAACGGGTCGTCGCCGACGGCACTCACCCATCCGCTCGGCACGCCGAGGGCGGGCAGGTGGCACGCGACGTTCGACTCCGCGCCGCCGATGGTGCGCAGCCAGGTGCGCACCTCGTCCGGCGGGCCGGGTTCGGCGGGCACGAACAACGCCATCGACTCGCCGATGCAGAGCACTTCGGGCGACCCAGTCGGACTGCTGGTCACTGACGTCCCTTCCCCGTTGACCTGTGGCGACCCGGATGCTACACCTATGCAACGCATTTTGCGCAACGTCCGTTGCAAGATACGCAACCGAGGTCCTGAATGAACAGCAACGCCGCTCTCACCGCCGCCGTCCGAGCCGGGCGCGGCGAACGGATCGACTGGCGCTTCCGCGCGCTCCCCCCGGCCCTGTCCGGGCTCACTCTCGACGAAGCCGCGGCCCGCCGCGCCAAGCTCTTCGACGACGGCTTCTTCGGTCCGTTCGTGGTGCTCGACGCGAACGCGATGGAACACAACCTCGCCACCATGGCCCGCTGGTGCGCCGAACGCGGCATCGCGCTCGCGCCGCACGGCAAGACGACGATGGCGCCGGAGCTGTTCGCCCGGCAGCTGGAGCACGGCTCGTGGGGCATCACCGCGGCGAACGCCGGGCACGTGCGGATCTACCGCGCGTTCGGCGTGTCGCGGATCCTGCTGGCGAACCAGCTCGTGGACCCGTCCGCGCTGCGCTGGCTGGCCGGCGAGCTGACGGCGGACCCGGACTTCGAGTTCGTCTGCTGGGTCGACTCGGTGCGCAGCGTCGAGCTGATGACCGAAGCGCTCGCCGGTGCCGAGCGGCCCGTCGATGTACTGGTGGAGCTGGGCGGCGAAGGCGGTCGTACCGGGGTCCGCGACGCCGCGACTGCGCTGGCGGTCGCTGAGGCGGCGGCGAAGAGCCCGATGCTGCGCTTGCGGGGCACCGGCGGTTACGAGGGCGCGCTTTCGCACCACACCGACGAAGCGGCGCTGGCGAAGATCAGTTCCTATGTGGACAGCCTGCGTGACGCGACGGTCACGTTCGCGGAGAAGGGTTTGCTCGCCGACGGTCCGGTGTACGTCACCGCGGGCGGCAGCGCGTACTTCGACCGCGTCGTGGACGAGCTGACCAAGCCGTGGCCGGACGGTCTCGAAGTGGTCCCGATCCTGCGCAGCGGCGCGTACCTGACCCACGACGACGGCTTCTACCGCGAGATCTCGCCGCTCGGCGAGCACCCGCGTATCTCCGGTGTCGACAGCTTCCGTCCCGCGCTGCACGCGTGGGCGCAGGTGACGTCGAAGCCGACGCCGGAGCTGGCGCTGCTCACCGCGGGCAAGCGCGACCTGCCGTACGACGAAGGCATGCCGGAGCCGCAGCTGTTGCGCAAGGACGGCGTGGTCACCGAGCTGACCGGGCACACCGTCCCGAAGCTCAACGACCAGCACGCGTTCCTCGAACTGCCGGAAGGGTCGCCGGTCGAGGTCGGCGACTGGATCCGGCTCGGTCTGTCGCATCCGTGCACGACGTTCGACAAGTGGTCGTTGCTGCCGGTCGTCGACAGCGACGGCGAGACGGTGGTCGACTTCGTGCGGACGTGGTTCTGATGGATCTCGTGATCCGCGGCGCCCGAGTCGCCGACGGAACCGGGGCCCCGCTGGAAATCCGCGACGTCGGCATCACCGGCGACCGCATCGCCGACGTCGCCGCGCCGGGAGAACTCACCGCACCGCGCGTGCTCGACGCGACCGGGCTGGTCCTCTCCCCCGGCTTCATCGACATGCACTCGCATTCCGACCTGCAGGTGCTCGCCAACCCGGACCACCTGGCGAAGATCAGCCAGGGCGTGACCACCGAGGTGCTGGGCCAGGACGGCCTTTCCTACGCCCCGGTCAACGACGAGGTGCTTGCTTCCCTCCGCCAACAGCTGGCCGGGTGGAACGACGACCCGGCCGGGTTCGACTGGAACTGGCGCTCGGTCGGCGAGTACCTCGACCGGCTGGACCAGGGCATCGCGACGAACGCCGCGTACCTGGTCCCGCAGGGCACGGTGCGGATGCTCGTGGTCGGCTGGGAAGACCGGCCCGCCACGGACACTGAACTGGCGCGGATGCAGGAACTCGTCGCGACCGGGCTGGCGGAAGGCGCGTTCGGGCTGTCGTCCGGGTTGACCTACACGCCCGGGATGTATGCGACCACCGAGGAACTGGTCGAGCTGTGCCGCGTGGTCGGCGAGCGCGGCGGCTACTACAGCCCGCACCACCGCAGCTACGGCGCGGGCGCGCTGGAGGCGTTCGCGGAGATGGTCGACGTCTCGCGCCGCTCAGGCTGCCCGCTGCACCTCGCGCACGCGACGATGAACTTCTCCGTCAACAAGGGCAAAGCGCCGGATCTGCTGCGGTTGCTGGACAACGCGCTCGACGACGGCTGCGACATCACCCTCGACACGTACCCGTACCTGCCCGGCGCGACCTATCTGTCCGCGCTGCTGCCCAGCTGGTCCACCGAAGGCGGCCTCGAACCGACGCTCGCCCGACTGTCCGATCCGGACACTCGCGAACGGATCCGGGCGGAGATCGAAGAGTCCGGTTCGGACGGTGCGCACGGCGTGCCGATCGACTGGGACGCCATCGAAATCAACGGCGTCCGCCGCGAGGAAAACGCCGCGCTGGTGGGGCACAGCGTCCTCGCCTCCGCCCGCACTGCCGGAAAACCCCCGGCAGAGCTGTACTTCGACACGCTGATCGACGAAAAGCTCGGCACGTCCTGCCTCATGCACGTGGGGCACGAGGAAAACGTGCAAGCCATCATGCGGCACCGCACGCACACCGGCGGCTCGGACGGCCTGCTGGTCGGCGCGCGCCCGCATCCCCGCGCGTGGGGCACCTTCCCGCGGTACCTCGCGCGCTACGTCCGCGAACTGGGCGTTCTCGAACTGGCCGACTGCGTCGCGCACCTCACCGGACGCGCGGCACGGCGGCTGGGGCTGTCCGACCGGGGCCTCGTGCGTCCCGGCCACGCAGCCGATCTGGTGCTGTTCGACCCGGACACGGTCGCCGACACCGCGACGTTCGACAATCCGCGGCAGCCCGCCGCGGGCCTGCACCACGTCTTCGTCAACGGCGTCGCCGCCCTCGAAGACGGAACCCCCACCGGCGCGCTCGCCGGGCATTCCCTTCGCCATCCCGGGAGTCGACGATGATTCACTGGCTGCAGACCAGCACGGCCGGTCTGCTCACGCTGGCCGCGGTGTCCATCGCGGTGCTGCTCTTCCTCATCATCAAGGTCAAGGTCGAACCGTTCATCGCCTTGATCGTGGTGGGCCTGCTCACCGCGCTGGCCGCGGGCGTGCCGGTCGGCACCCTGGTCGGCACCGCCCAGAAAACCTCGGATTCGCTGCTGGAGAAGGGCTTCGGCAGCATTCTCGGGCACATCGCGGCGATCATCGGGCTGGGCACGCTGCTCGGTTCGATCCTGGAGAAATCCGGCGGCGCGCGCGTGCTCACCTCGGCGTTGCTGCGGGCGTTCGGCGAGAAACGCGCTCCGCTCGCCATGGGTCTTTCCGGGCTGATCTTCGGCATCCCGGTGTTCTTCGACATCGGCATTTTCGTGCTCGCGCCGCTGGTCTACGCGGCGGCGAAGCAGGGCGGCCGGTCGATCGTGCTGTACGCGATGCCGTTGCTGGCCGGGCTTTCCATCACGCACGCCTTCATCCCGCCGCACCCGGGACCGGTCGCCGCGGCCGGGCTGCTGCACGTCGATCTCGGCTGGCTGATCCTGATGGGCGCGGTCTGCGGCATCCCGGCGTGGTTCATCGGCGGCATCCTGTACTCGACGTGGATCGGCAAGCGCGTCGACGTGCCGCTGGCCGAGGACTTCGCGAAGCTCGCCGGGGAAGAGGGCGAGCAGGACGGCCCCGCGCCGTCGCTCAAGCTGGTCGGCGGGATCATCGCGGTTCCGCTGGTGCTGATCCTCCTCGGCACGTTCGGCAGCATCCTGCTGCCCAAGGGGTCCACCGGCGCGGGTATCGCGGCGTTCCTCGGTACGCCGGCCATCGCGCTGACCATCGCGACGCTGCTCGCGTCGTGGCTGCTCGGCCGCCGCCGCGGGATGAGCGGCGCGGATCTGGCCCAGCTTTCCGCCAACGCCTTGCGCCCGGTCGCGATGATTCTTCTTGTGGTCGGCGCGGGTTCGTTCTTCGGCGCGGTGCTGTCCGCCACCGGAATCGGCAAAGCGGTGGCCGGATCCCTTGGCGACGCCGGGCTTCCCGTGCTGCTGGCGGCGTACATCATCAGCTGCGGCATGCGCATCGCCCAGGGTTCGGCGACGGTCGCGATCGTGACGACGAGCGGCATTGTCGCGCCGACGGTGCTGGATCTGCATTATTCGCAAGCACAATTGGCGCTCGTGGTGGTCGCGATCTCGGCCGGGTCGATCATCGCCTCGCACGTGAACGACGGCGGGTTCTGGATCGTGTCCCGTTACTTCGGGCTGACCGTGACGCAAACCCTGAAAACCTGGACGGCTTTGGAAACAGTCCTTTCCTTGAGCGGTTTCGGTGTGGCAGCATTGGTGATGGCATTGGTCTGAACCACATCGGCACATGTTCCGGGGGTATTCGATGACCGAGATTTCCCGTCGCACGTTCGTCGGAGCGGTCGGCGCGGCCGGGGCCGCCGCCGTGGTGGGCGCACAGCTCGCCACGGCAGCACCCCGGCCGCGCGCGGCCACGACGGTCTACGTCGGCAGCTACACCAACAGCGCACCGGCGGGCCACGGGCTCGACGTCACCCAGCGAGCGGCGGGAAGCCCCGCTCTCACGCAGGTGCGCACTGTCCCGAAGCTGACCGACGTCTCCTGGTTCGACCGCACTCGCGACGGCCGGATCCTGTACGTCACCAACGAAAACGAGGGCGCGGAGACCGGCACAGTGTCCGCGTTGGACATCTCCGACCCGACCCGGCCGAAGCTGCTCGGGTCGACGTCCTCGAAGGGTGGCTCGCCCACGCACCTTTCGGTGCACCCGAGCCAGAAGTACGTGCTGGCCGCCAATTACGACTCCGGCAGCGTCGTCGTGCTGCCGATCAAGTCCGACGGCAAGCTCGGCGCGGCCACCGACCTGCAGCAGCACCAGGGCAAAGAGCCGCACGCGCACCAGGTGGTCACTGACCCGTCCGGCAAGTGGGTGCTGGCGGTCGATCTCGGCACCGACTCGGTGTACGTCTACTCGTTCGACACCGGCAAGGGAAAGCTGAAGCTGCACAAGCAGATCACTCTCCCCGCCGGTGCCGGACCGCGACACCTCGCGTTCCACCCGAACGGCAAATTCGCTTACGTCGCCCAGGAACTGCGGCCGGAGATCACCGTCGCCAGCTGGGATTCCGCCACCGGCACGTTCAAGCCGATCGCCGTGGTGCCCGCGGTTCCGCCGGGCAGCACCGGCGAACTGTTCCCCGGCGAGATCACCGTGTCGCGCGACGGGAAGTTCGTCTACGCCACCGTGCGCGGCCCCAACACCGTCGCCACCTTCACGGTCGCTGACGGCGGAGCCGGGCTCACCTTGGTGTCCTCGGCGGCCTCCGGCGGCAACTGGCCGCGGCACCTCGCGCTGGACCCGGACGAGAAGTGGTTCTACGTCTCGAACCAGCGCTCCGGCACGGTCACCTGGCTGCCGCGCGACCCGGCTACCGGCCTTCCCGGCAAGTCGGCGGGCTCGCTCGCGGTGCCGAACGTCAACTCTGTCTTCTTCGTCTGAGAAAAACCGGGGCTGTCACGCCGCACAGCCCCGTCTTTCCCGGTCTCCGACCGGTCCCCGCGACAGGAGTCACCGATGAAGCTGCGCTCTGTCCTGCCCGCTGTCGCCACGCTGGCGTTGCTCGCCGCGTGTGCGCCCACCCAATCCGGCCCGGCCGCCTCCGGCGGAAACCAAACCGACGGCACGCTCCGGGTCTGGCTGTTCGACGAAGCGAACCGCGCGCCGAAGGAGGCCGCGGTCAAGGAAGCGATCACCGAGTTCGAGGCCAACCACGCCGGCGTGAAGGTCGACGTGCAGTGGGTCCCGGTCGAAGGCCGCGCGGACAAGTTCTCCGGCGCGTTCAACGACCCGTCCAACGCCCCCGACGTCGCCGAATTCGGCAACACCGACGTCTCCAGCTACGCACAGACCGGCGCGTTGTCCGACCTCACCAAGGACATCTCGAACTGGTCGGACGGCAAGGACCTGCTCCCGTCCGTTGTGGACACCGCGAAGGCGAACGGCAAGATCTACGGCATCCCTTGGTACACCGGCATCCGCGCGTTGTACTACCGCACCGACGTGTTCGCCGAACTCGGCCTCAAGCCGCCCACGACGCTGGCCGAGCTGACCGACGACGCGCGCAAGATCCGCGAGAAGAAGCCGGACCTGTACGGCATCGCCACCGGCGGCAAGTACACCTACGCCATGCTGCCGTTCATCTGGGCCAACGGGGGCGAGCTGGCCAAACAGGACAATGGCAAGTGGACGTCCGCTGTGGACTCCGCGCAGGCCAAGGCCGGAGTCACCGCGTACGCGAACCTGATCAAGGACGACATCTGCCCGCCGTCGGCCTGCGCCAACCTCACCGGCACGCAGAGCGTCACCGCGTTCGCCGGCGGCAAGGCGGGCATGGTGATCGGCGGCGACTTCAACCGCAAGGCCGTCGAAAAGGGCTCGGTGAAGGGAAAGTACGCGATCATGCCGCTGCCCGGCACCACCCCGGGTTCGGTCGCGCCCGCGTTCGCCGGCGGCAACCTGCTCGGCGTGTTCGGCGCGAGCCAGCGCCACGGTCTCGCGGTGCAGTTCGCCGAGCTGCTGGCAGGCATCAAGTACCAGGAGAAGATGTACGCGGCGATGGGCAACCTGCCCACCCTCGCGTCGGTCCAGAAGAAGCTCGCCGCCAGCGACCCGACGCTGAAGGCCTTTGTGGACACCCTGACCGCGGGCACGAAGTTCGTGCCGAGCACGCCTGCGTGGTCCAAGATCGACAGCCAGAACGTGCTGCCCACCGCCGTGCAGCAGATCGCGACCGGCGGCAAGGACGCGAACGCCGCGCTGGCCGACGCCGCCGCGGCGATGAACAAGAACTTCGGCTGACCCGTGGCCGCAGTCCGTTCCGCGACCGTCCGCCGCGACGGCCGCGCGGCTCTCCTGTACTTGCTGCCCGCCGGGATTCTCCTCGGCGCGCTGCTGGTGTACCCGATTTACCAGCTGGTCGTGATCTCGCTCTACGACTACGGCCAGCCGCAGGCGGCGGGCGCGGCCCCGCTGGTGTTCCTCGGCCTCGACAACTACGTCACCCTGCTCGCCGACGTCCAGTTCTGGACGGTGCTCGGCAAGACGGTCGGGTTCGCCGCGGCCTGCGTGATCGGCAGCCTGGTCGTCGGCACGGCTTTGGCCGTGCTGGCGAGCCGGGTCCGCGCGTTCCCGCGCACGCTGCTGTTCCTGGCGGCGCTCGGCGCGTGGGCGACCCCGGCGATCGCCGGCTCGTACGTCTGGCTGTTCCTCTTCGACACCGATTTCGGCCTGGTCAACGAGGTGCTCTCGGGCATCGGGTTCACCGGCATGGAGCACCATTCCTGGACGTTCGGCACCTTCGGGACGTTCGGGCTGGTCGCCGCCGAGGTGATCTGGTGCTCGTTCCCGTTCGTCATGGTCACCATGTACGCCGGGATCAGCGGGGTGCCGAAGGAGACGCTGGAGGCGGCGGCGCTCGACGGCGCCTCGGTCTGGCGCACCACGCGGTCGGTGATCCTGCCCGCGGTCCGGCCGCTGCTCACCATCGCGACCGTGCAGTCGATCATCTGGGACTTCAAGGTGTTCACCCAGATCTACGTGATGACCAACGGCGGCGGCATCGCCGGGCGGAACCTGATCCTGAACGTCTACGCCTACCAGCAGGCGTTCGCCGGGCAGGAATACGGGCTCGGCTCCGCGATCGGGGTCGTGATGACCTTGCTGCTGCTGTCCATCACCGGGCTCTACGTCCGGTCCCAGCGCCGGAGTGCCGCATGGCTGTGAAAGTGCGCCGCCCCGCGCGGCTCGTCGCCGAGATCGTGACCGTGGTGACCGCCGGGATCGTCGCGTTCCCGCTCTACTGGATGGTGCTGTCGGCCTTCAAACCGGCTGGGGAAATCCAGTCGGCGCATCCGAAACCGTGGACGTTCGCGCCTTCGCTGGACAGTTTCCGGCGCGTGCTCACGGTTTCCGGATTCGGCCGGTTCTTCCTCAACAGCCTCGCTGTCGCGGTGGTCGTGGTGCTGCTGTCGCTGGTGCTGTCGTTCCTTTCGGCGGTGGCACTGACGCGATTCCGGTTCCGCGGCCGCGGAATGCTGCTGGTGATGATCCTGGTCGCGCAAATGGTTCCGGTGGAAGCGCTGACGATTCCGCTGTTCTTCCTGATGCGCTCGGTCGGCGGCGCAGTTCCGGCGTTCGGGCTCAACGAACTGGGCTCGCTCGTGCTGGTGCACCTGGCGTTCAGCCTGCCGTTCGCGATCTGGATGCTGCGCGGGTTCGTCGCCGCGGTGCCCGCCGAACTCGAGGAAGCGGCCACTTTGGACGGTGCGTCGCGGATGCGGTTCACCTGGCAGATCCTGTTCCCGCTCGTCGCGCCCGGGCTCGTGGCGGTGAGCGTGCTCGCGTTCATCCACGCGTGGAACGACTTCCTGTTCGCCAAGACGTTCATCATCTCCAAGACCGAAAACCAGACTCTGCCGCAGGCGATCCTGGTGTTCTTCAAACCGGAGGACACCGACTGGGGCGCCGTGATGGCCTCGTCCACCCTGATGACGATCCCCGTGCTGGTGTTTTTCGTGCTGGTGCAACGGAGGCTCGTCGGCGGGACGGCCGGGGCCGTGAAGGGATGACCATGTCCGGTTTCGACGCTCTCCTCCCCCGCCCGGTGTCCGCGGAAGCGGCGTCCGGCACCTGCCCGTGGCCCGCGCCGTTGAACGTGCGGACCGCTACGG
The DNA here is from genome assembly GCF_042647905.1 of Amycolatopsis halotolerans. NCBI lineage: Bacteria > Bacillati > Actinomycetota > Actinomycetes > Pseudonocardiales > Pseudonocardiaceae > Amycolatopsis > Amycolatopsis halotolerans. Next base: position 198,869 of record NZ_JBHRWI010000006.1, on the reverse strand, counting down.
ATCTGCCCGCCGAGGGCTACCAGCTCACGATCACGCCGGACGGCGTCACGCTCGACGCGGCCGACGCCGCGGGCGAGTTCTACGGCCGCCAGACCCTGCGCCAGCTCGCCGGTCCGGACGCGTTCCGTGCCGCGTCGATCCACAATGGACCGGTCGAGCTGCCGTGCGGGACGATCACCGACCATCCGCGATTCGCCTGGCGCGGCTGCCTTTACGACGTCTCGCGGCACTTCCGGACGAAGGCCGAGGTGCTGCGGTTCGTCGACCTGCTGGCCGCGCACAAGATGAACGTGCTGAACCTGCACCTCACCGACGACCAGGGCTGGCGGATCGAGACGCCGGAATTCCCCCGGCTGACGTCCGTCGGCGGCTGGCGGAAATCGTCGATGGTCGGCAGGCACGACGGCCCGGAACGCGACGGCCGCCCGCACGGCGGTTACTACACTGTGGACGATCTGCGCGAGATCGTCGCGTACGCCGCCGCCCGGGCCGTCACCGTAGTGCCCGAAGTGGACATTCCCGGACACGCCCGAGCCGCCATCACGGCGTACCCGGAGCTCGGCCCGACCACCGATACCCCTTGGGAGGTCTGGACTTCCTGGGGCATCAGCACCTCGCTGCTGGATCCGTCGGAGTCCACTCTGGACTTCTTCCGCGCGGTCTTCGACCACGTGCTGGACATCTTCCCGTCCCCGGTGATCGCGCTCGGCGGCGACGAGGTGCCCGGCGTGACCGAGGCGCACCACCGGTTCGTCCGGGCGATCGCGGACCATCTCGTCGCCCGCGGCCGTACCCCGATGGGCTGGGACGAGGTCCTCGAAGGCGGCGACCTGCCGACGATGGTGATCGGCGTGTGGCAGGACCGCGAACGGGCTTCGCTGGCGTTGAAGGGCGGGCACGAAGTAGTGCTCTGCCCCGAGGACGGCGTGTACCTCGACCACCGGCAAAGCGACCACCCGGACGAACCGATCCCGGTCGGGTACCTGCAGGATCTCGAGCATTTCTACGGTTTCGAGCCCGAATCCGGGCCGCGCGTGCGCGGGGTCCAGGCGCAGCTGTGGTCCGAGCACCTGGACACCGTGCGGCGGACGGATTACGCGGCGTTCCCGCGGCTGTCGGCGTTCGCCGAGGTCGCGTGGAGCAGCGGCCCGCGCGACTACGCGGAATTCCTGTCCCGGCTGCGGGAGCACCACCTGCCGCGGCTGGACGCGCTCGGCGTGGAGTACCGCCCCCTCGACGGACCGCACCCGTGGCAGACCCGGCCGGACGCGCCGGGACGTCCTCGCTGAGCCCCGGGCGGCTCGACCAGTTTCAGGTCGAGCCGCCCGGTTTCAGCAGACCGGCCGGGCGCGGGGCGCGATGCAGCAGCCGGGGACTGTAGGCGGGCCGGTACCACCCGCGCTCGGGATCGGCGGCGACCGCCTGCCGCTCCGGCCACGGCTCGAAACCCGGTCGTCGATGGGCTCGCACATGCACCTGGACGATCTCCCCGGCCAATACCCGAGAGCTGTCGGAGCGCCATCCCTCCTCGGTACGGCAGAGGATCGCCTCCGACATGAGGTCGTCGCTGCCGAAACTGCGGAGCCTCGCGATCAGGATCCGGAGCCGTTCCATCTGCTCGACCGGCGTCAGTTCCTGGAACTCACGGCGCTCCCGTTCGACGGAAGCGTCGCGCCGCCGGGCCCGCACCCGCTCCGGCACGCCGTCGAACAACACCGTGGCGAGCTGCTCGGCAACCCAGATCAACCGCTCCCGGCGCGGTACGTCGTGCAGTTCCGCGACCAGCTCGGCCCGCCGCGGATGTCCCTTCGGATAGACCCTGGCCAGCAGGTTCACCGCGAACACCGGGAAGAACCCGAACACCAGGGCGGTCAGGAACAGCGTGCCGGCTCCCCAGGTCGCGAGGTGACCCGCCAGCTCGTCCATCAGGCCCACCCGAGCCGGGCGCCGCGGAACCTTTCGTCGGCGGCGGCCCGCTCGAGCAGCGCGCCCAGCTCGGCCTTTCCCTTGCCGGTCACCGTGTAGTACCGGCGCGGCGGGCGGCCGCCGGTCTCCCCGGCCCGCTCCCACCCGTCTTCCAGCCAGCCCTCGGCCAGCATCTGGGTCAGCCGGGGGTACATCGCGCCGGAACGGACTCCGGACGCCCGCGACAGCCGGTAGCCCCAGTGCCGGTCGTCGGGGGCGGCCATGAGTGCGGCGGCGAGCTGCACCAGGGCGTGCGTTACGCGCATCAGCCAAGTATGACCTATGTCGCGCAAGCCCTCAACTAGCCGACGACCGGGCCGAGGAACGTCCCGCCGGTCGCGTCCACGACCTGCCCGGTGACCCACCGCGCGTCGGCCGAAGCCAGGAACGCGACCACATCGGCGATGTCGGCCGGGTCGGCGACCCGGCGCAACGCGGACGCCCCCGCCGTCCCCGCGCGCATCCGCTCGTCGGCGAACATGTGCGCGGTGGCGGCGGTCGGCGTCGGACCGGGAGCGACACCGTTCACTGTGATCCCCCGCTCGCCGATTTCCTGCGCCAGGCTGCGGGTGAAGATGTCGAGCGCGCCCTTCGTCATGCTGTAGGCCAGCTCGAACGGCAGCGCGATGCGCGTGTCCGCCGACGAGATGTTGACGATCCGGCCGCCGTCCCGCAGCACCGGCAACAGGCGCTGCACCAAGAAAAACGGTGCCTTGACGTTCACCGCGAACACCCGGTCGAAGTCTTCCGGCGTCGCCGTGGTGATCGAACCGGCGCCGGTCGCCGCGTTGTTGACCAGGATGTCGAGCGCGACCTCGCCGGTGCGTTCGCGCAGTTCCGCCGCGAGCCGGTCGAACAGCGTCGCCGCATCCCCCTCGACGCCCAGCGTCGCCTGCACCGCGAACGCCTGCCCGCCGTTTGCTTCAATCGCCGCGACAGTGTCCTTGGCCGCCGCTTCGTCGCTGCCGTAGTGCACGGCGACCAGCGCACCGTCGTTCGCCAGCCGCGTCGCGATGGCCCGGCCGATGCCCTTGCTGCCGCCGGTGACCAGTGCGATCTTCTTCGTCATTTCTTGCTCCCCTTGAGTGGTGAACTTCGATGTCCACACTTTCGGGGAGTCCGCTTACCGGCCGCGCACGAAGCGCTGACGGGGCCGGTCAGCGCTCAGCCAGGCTTCAGCCGGTACCAGACTTCCGGCCGCCCGACCTGCCCGTATCGCGGTTCGCGCTGCGCCAGCCCGTTGTCCGCCAAGTACTCCAGATACCGCCGCGCGGTCACCCGCGACGCCCCGATCGCGCTCGCCGCGCCACCGGCGGAAAGCCCTTCGCCAGCCCCGGCCAGTGCGTCGGTGATCGCGTCCAGCGTCTCCGCGCTCATGCCCTTCGGCAGCGGCGCGGACTCGGTGGTGCGCAGCGTGCCGAGCGCGCGGTCGATCTCCGCCTGCCCGGTGACCTCGCCGGACGCCTCGCGGAACGACGCGTAGCGCTCCAGCTTGTCCCGCAGCGAGGCGAAGGTGAACGGCTTCAGCAGGTACTGCACGACCCCGACCGAAACCGCCGCCTTGACCAGCGCGAGGTCGCGCGCGGACGTCACCGCGATGACGTCGATCGGCAGCCCCGCCGCACGCAGCGAACGGCAGACGGCGAGGCCGTGTGTGTCCGGCAGGTAGAAGTCCAGCAGGACCAGGTCGACGGGCTCGCGTTCGCAGAACCGCAGCGCCTCGCCGCCGGAATGCACCACCCCGGCGACCGCGAACCCGGACAGCCGCTCGACGTACAGCCGGTGCGCCTCGGCCGCCACCGGCTCGTCTTCCACCACCAGCACCCGGATCACGAGGACACCTCCTGCCTCGGCAACCGTACGGTGAACACCGCGCCGCCGTCCCGTCCGACGTCGATGGCGCCGCCGTAGCGCCGGACCGCCTGCACCACCAGCGCCAGCCCGAGACCGTGCTCGTCGCCCGCCTTCGTCGACCAGCCCCGGCGGAACATCTCCCCCACCGCGTCCTCCGGCACGCCCGGGCCGTTGTCCGCGACGCGCAGCAGCAGACCGTCCTCTTCGGACCGTGCGGTGACCACCACCGCCGGGCGCGCGCCGGATTCCCGCACCACCGCGTCGATTCCGTTGTCGATCAGGTTGCCGAGGATCGTCACCAGGTCCCGTCCGGCGACGCCGGGGCCGAGGTCGTCGATCATCGTGTCCGGCGTGATGGTGAGTTCCACACCGCGTTCGCTCGCCTCCGCGGCCTTGCCGAGCAGCAACGCGGCCAGCACCGGTTCGGCGACCGCGGTCATCACGCGGTCGGTGAGCTCCTGCGCGAGCGCGAGTTCGGCGGTCGCGAATTCGACGGCGTCCTCGGGACGGCCGAGTTCCACCAGCGACACGACCGTGTGCAGCCGGTTCGCGGCCTCGTGCGCCTGCGACCGCAACGCTTCGGCGAGGCTGCGCGCGGTGGTGAGCTCGCCGGTGAGCGTCTGAAGTTCGGTGTGGTCGCGCAGGATCACGACGGTGCCCTGCGCGCGACCGCCGGAGCTGACGAGCGTGGTGCTCACGACAAGCACCCGCGAGTCGGTCAGATGCAGTTCCTCGGTGCGGTTCTCCGGCGCGGTAAACGCGGCCGTCAGCTCGGGCGACAACCCCAGGTCCGCGAGCGGCTGCCCGACCGGGTCGCCGGTCAGCCCGAGGAGCGTGCGGGCGCCGTCGTTGCACAGCCCGACCCGGCCGTCGCGGTCGACCAGCAGCACGCCCTCGCGGACCGAATGCAGTACCGCTTCGTGGTATTCGAAGAGATTGCTCAGCTCGGCCGGGGCAATGCCGCGCGTCTGCCGCTTCAGCCGCGCGCTCACCAGCCAGCCCCCGCAGGCGCCCACTAGCAATACAGCCGCCGCGACGCCGAGCAGCGGCCAGACGCGCTCCTGCACCTCCGCCGAGATCGCCGCGATCGTGATGCCCACCGCGACGAGCGCGACCACGCGATGGTTCGCGTCGAACACCGGCACCACTACGCGCACCGACGGGCCGAGCGAACCGGTGTAGGTCTCGGACACCACACCGCCCTGTTGCGCCGCTTCGATGTGCCCGAGGAACCGCTGGCCGATCAACGCCGGATTCGGGTGCGTGTAACGGATTCCCTGCGGCGACATGATCGTCACGAAGTCCACGCGCGTGTCCGCGAGCACCCGTTGCGCGTACGGCTGCAGCTCCGCGGTCGGGTCGGCGGTGGCCGTTGCCCGCGCGACGTCCGGCGCGTCGGCGATCGAACGGGCCACCGCGAGCGACTGCTCCCCGGCCCGGTCGGTCGTCGTGCGCCGGGCGTCGAGATAGGCGATAGTGATGCCGCCGGAGACGAGCACGAGCAGGATCGCCAGCTGCAGCACCAGCAGCTGACGGGCCAGGCTCCAGCGGCTCGTCCGGATCCGAGGTGTCGGGGGCACCCGCTCATACCAGCACACGCACGGGTCCGGCAGCACTCCGGCGCCGCTGCCGGGAAGTCCACACCGGACACTTCCGCCGCGAACTCAATGAACACAACGGTGACGCCGGTCATACCCGCCCCGCATAGTGACCCGCGTTCCCCCCACCCGAGCTGGAGGCAACGGTGCCGACACCGACCCCCGAGTCCCACACGGCGGTTGCGCCCAAGCGCGACCGCACGCGTTACCTGTACCTGGCCGTGATCGCCGCCGTAGTGCTCGGCGTCGCGGTCGGCCTGCTCTGGCCGTCCGTCGGCAAGAGCCTCGCCCCGCTGGGCACCGGATTCGTCAACCTGATCAAGATGATGATCTCGCCGATCATCTTCTGCACCATCGTGCTGGGCATCGGCTCGGTCGCCAAGGCGGCGAAGGTCGGCAAGGTCGGCATCACCGCGCTGGTCTACTTCATCGTGATGTCGACGTTCGCGCTCGCGATCGGGCTCGTCGTCGGCAACCTGCTGCACCCGGGCAGCGGCCTGCACCTCAACCCGGCCGACGTGTCGAAGGTGCACCAGCAGGCCAAGGGCGAGGGCGGGGTCGACTTCCTGCTCGGGATCATCCCGAAGACCTTCGTGTCCGCGTTCACCGAGGGCCAGGTGCTGCAGACGCTGCTCGTGGCGCTGCTGGCCGGGTTCGCGCTGCAGAAGCTCGGCAAGCGCGGCGAGCCGATCCTGCGCGGCATCGAGCACATCCAGCGGCTCGTGTTCCGCATCCTGTCGATGATCATGTGGGCCGCCCCGGTGGGCGCGTTCGGCGCGATCGCCGCGGTGGTCGGCGCGACCGGCTGGGGCGCGCTGCGCAGCCTGCTGGTGATCATGCTCGGCTTCTACCTGACCTGCCTGGTGTTCGTGTTCGGCGTCCTCGGCGCGGTGCTGTGGCTCGGCGCGCGGGTCAACATCTTCAGCCTGCTGCGCTATCTCGGCCGCGAATTCCTGCTGATCCTCTCGACGTCCTCTTCGGAATCCGCGCTGCCGCGGCTGATCGCGAAGATGGAGCACCTCGGGGTCAGCAAGCCGGTCGTCGGCATCACGGTGCCCACCGGGTACTCGTTCAACCTCGACGGCACCGCGATCTACCTGACGATGGCCACGCTGTTCATCGCCACCGCGCAGGACCAGCCGCTCGCGCTCGGCGAGCAGATCACGTTGCTGCTGTTCATGATCATCGCCTCGAAGGGCGCGGCGGGCGTCAGCGGCGCCGGCATCGCGACCCTGGCCAGCGGCCTGCAGTCGCACCGCCCGGAGCTCGTCGACGGCGTCGGCTTCATCCTCGGCATCGACCGGTTCATGTCCGAAGCCCGCGCGCTGACGAACTTCGCCGGCAACGCGGTCGCGACCGTCCTCATCGGATCGTGGATGAAGGAGTTCGACCGGGAACGCTCGCAGCAGGTGTTCACCGGCCAGGCACCGTTCGACGAAGCCACCCTGCTCGACGACAAGCCTGCCGAGCCGGCCGAACCGGTCCCGGCGAACGCCTGAGACCCAGTCCGGGCCCGGGCCCCTTCCCTCCGGGCGCGGACTGTTTCGGCGCCGCGGCCGTGCGCGTCCCCCGTGCGCGCGGCCGCGGCGCCTTTCCATGTCAGCAAGCAGTGCGGCCGTCGTAGCCCTGCCGTGAAACCGCGATCGCCTCGCGGTGCCGCTCCGCCCAATCGACCAGGCCGGACAGCGAGTCGTACAGTTCGCGGGCCATCCCGGTCGCCTCGTACTCGACGCGCGGCGGCACCGTCGGGTAGACCGTGCGCGTCAGCAGGCCGTCGCGTTCCAGGTTTCGCAGGGTGAGCGTGAGCATGCGGCGGCTGATCCTCTGCACCGAGCGTTCGAGTTCGGTGAACCGCACCGGGCCGCGCGTCGCCTCCAGCAGGATGCCGATCACCCACTTCCCGCTGATCCGGTTCACGACCTCCATCACCGTGCACACCGCGAATTTCGCCGGGTCGAAGTCCGTGGCCTCGTCGGTCACAGCGATGTTCCCCTGGGACATGAAAGTGCCTCCTTCCGCACTTCCCCATGGTCACACATGATGGGCACTGTAACAAGAGATGCCCTGGCTGCGACCAGCGGAAACTCTCCCCTGTGCCGGTTATGGAGGACTTTGTCATGCCCGAAACCGCTCGGCATCGCGGCGCGGCGCTCGCCGTGCTGTCGGCCGCCTCGCTGATGGTGGTGCTCGACAGCTCGATCGTCGCGGTCGCCCTGCCGGTGATCCAGACCGACCTCGGGTTCAGCGCGCCCGGGCTCGCCTGGGTGGTCAACGCCTACCTCGTCGCGTTCGGCGGCCTGCTCCTGCTGTCGGGACGCCTGGGCGACCTGGTCGGACGGCGGCGGGTGTTCCTCGTCGGCCTCGTCGTTTTCACCGCCGCTTCGCTGGCCGCCGGCCTTTCGCCGAACGCCACCACGCTGGTGGTCGCGCGGTTTGTCCAAGGCGTCGGCGGTGCTCTGACGTCAGCCGTCGTCTTGGGCATGATCGTGACGCTCTATCCCGAGCCACGCGCCCGCGTCCGCGCGATCGGCGTGTACAGCTTCACCCAAGCCGCGGGTGCGTCGATCGGCATGGTGGCTGGCGGCGCGCTCACTCAGGGCCTCGATTGGCATTGGACCTTCTACATCAACCTGCCCATCGGCATCGCGGCGCTCGTCTTGACTCCGTTGGTCGTCGCGTCTGACCGCGGCCTCGGCCTGCGCACCGGCATCGACGTTCTGGGCGCACTTCTGGTCACTGCTGGCGTGATGCTGTTGGTGCTGGGCATTGTGCAGGCCGGCGACGCTGGCTGGACGTTCCTGACGATCGCGACGCTTGTTTCCGCCGTCATCCTGCTCCTGCTGTTCCTCCTGCGCCAGGCCAGGACGCGAACTCCGTTGCTGCCACTGCGATTGCTCCGGGTGCGCGCGATCAGCGGCGCCAACCTGACCATGGTCGTGATGGTCGCCGGATTCCTCGGATTCCAGTTCGTCACCGCGCTGTACCTGCAGCAGGTCCTCGGTTTCGACGCCCTCGCCACCGGTTTCGCCTTCGTCCCGACGCCGGTCATGATCGCCGCTTTCTCGCTCGGTCTCGCCGACTGGCTGAACACCCGCTTCTCCCCGCGCGCGGTCCTGGTCGCCGGTCTGCTGACGACGTCGGTCGCCTTCCTGTACCTGACCCAAGTCCAGACTTCTGGCGGCTACGCGTTGCACGTGCTGCCGTCGCTGGTCCTGATGGGAGCCGGGGCTGGAATGGCGATCCCGGCGCTGATGGGGTTGGCGATGTCCGCCGCGACGCCGGAGGACTCCGGCGTGACGTCCGGCCTGATCACCACGACCCAGCAGGTCGGCGGCGCCGTGGGGACGGCCGTGCTGGCCACCGCCGCCGCGACCCGGACGGCCGAGATGCTGAGTGGGGGTGCTTCGGAGAAGGAGGCGCTGGCATCGGGATTCCGGGTGGCGTACGGCTACAGCGCCGGATTGACCGCTCTCGCCGCGATCCTCGCCGCGGTGATCCTCGGCCGTCGGGCCGCTGCGGCTCCCGCGGACACCGCCGCCGAACCGGTCGCATCCTGACCTGGTGCGTCGTGAGCGGCGATCCCGGTTCTCACCGGGATCGCCGCTCACGAGACCGCGGCGCTAAGCCGCTCACCCCGTCGCCGCGAGGTACCTGGCCAGTCCGTGGTGACCCCGCCGCATCATCCACGCGTGATTGGCGCGAAAGAACGGCCGGGCGACCACATCCAGCCTGCGCAGCAACGGTTTCCGCACCTGAACGTGCTGCGTGATCTCCAGCCGGGAACCCTCGCCCTCGGCGTGGATCGCCCCGGCGAGCACCCCGTCGAGGTCGCCGCTCAGCCGGACGCGCACCCGCAGCCCCGCCGCGTCCTGCTGCTCCCGGTGCATGGTGACCACAATCCGGTACGGCAACCTCGACCGGCAGACGATCCGGGCGGTGTCGTCGTCGACCTGGCGCACTGATCGGACGTCCGGCCACCACCGCGGATAGGACTCGAGGTCGACGATCGCGTCGAACACCCGTCCCGGGAGAGTCGGCAGCCACCAGTCGCTCCGGAACGAATACTCGGCATCTCTCTTCTTCTCGAGGACCACAGTCCGCCCCTCTCTCCCGGTCAGCGGAACGCGTGCTTGTCGATCTTGACCACCGTTTCCTAGGCTGGCCACCCCTTGGGTACGCCGCCGCCTGAACCATCGAGGAGGCCTGCCGTGCCATCAGCCGCCCGAACCGCCCTGGCCGCGCTGCTGACCGCGACGCTAGTCGGCTGCGGCGCCCCCGCGCCTCCGGCCGCGCCCGCTTTCACCGCGACCCTCACCTCGCCGACGAACGTCGTCCTGCACTGGCCGCCCGACCCGGCCGCGGCGGGCTACCTCCTCGAATACGCCAACGCCGCCGACGGCCCATGGACCGCGCTGCAGTACCTCCCGCCCGGCCAGACTTCTTACACCCACCCGAACCTGATCCCGGAAACGCCGTTCTACTACCGAGTCCGTTCTTTCGCCGGTCCGGTATCGGCGACCGTTTCGGCGGGCGGTGCTCCCGCGCCCGGTACCGCAACTCCTCCGGCGACCCCTGGCTCGCAGTCCGCCCCGGCCAACCTCACCGCGACCCCCGCGCCGGACCAGAGCCTGCACTTCGCCTGGACCGACCGCTCGAGCGACGAAGCCGGTTTCCTGCTGGAGATCCGCCGCCCAGGCACGCCGGATTTCGCCCCGGTCGAGGTGACCGATCCGAACGCGACGCAATGCGCGCTGTCGCTCCTGCCCGGCGAGCAAGGCTCGGCGTTCCGCATCCGCGCCCTGTCCTACGGCCCGCTCTCCCCCGTCGTCGAGCGCACGACCGGAAAGGACTGACCCCTGCCCCGCGCACCAAAGAGCCGCCCGGTACGGGGACCGGGCGGCTCTTGGCTCGAAGCATCGCGGGTTGAACGCGGCTGAGTGCGGGCAAGCCGCGCGTCAGGCCGGGTTCAGCACCTCCGCGAGGAACTCGCCGGTGTAGCTTCCCTCGGTGGCCGCGACCTGCTCGGGCGTGCCCTCGGCGATCACCGTTCCGCCGCCGGAACCGCCTTCCGGGCCCATGTCCACGATCCAGTCGGACGTCTTGATCACGTCGAGGTTGTGCTCGATCACGATCACCGTGTTGCCCTTGTCCACCAGGCCGTTGATCACGCCGATCAGCTTGCTGATGTCCTCGAAGTGCAGGCCGGTGGTCGGCTCGTCGAGGATGTAGACCGTCTTGCCGGTGGAGCGCTTCTGCAGTTCGCTCGCCAGCTTCACGCGCTGGGCCTCGCCGCCGGACAGGGTCGGTGCGGGCTGGCCGAGCCGGACGTAGCCGAGGCCGACGTCCACGAGGGTCTGCAGGTGCCGGTGGATCGCCTTGATCGGCTCGAAGAACTCGGCCGCCTCCTCGATCGGCATGTCCAGCACGTCGGACACCGTCTTGCCCTTGTAGTGCACCTCGAGCGTTTCCCGGTTGTACCGGGCGCCCTTGCACACCTCGCACGGGACGTAGACGTCCGGCAGGAAGTTCATCTCGATCTTGATCGTGCCGTCGCCCGCGCACGCCTCGCAGCGCCCGCCCTTGACGTTGAACGAGAAGCGGCCCTGCTGGTACCCGCGGACCTTCGCCTCGGTGGTCGCGGCGAACAGCTTGCGCACGTGGTCCCACACGCCGGTGTAGGTGGCCGCGTTGGAGCGCGGCGTGCGGCCGATCGGCGACTGGTCGACGCGCACCAGCTTGTCGACGTTCGCGAGGCCGTTGACCCGGGTGTGCCGGCCCGGGACCTGGCGCGCGCCGTTGAGCTTGTTCGCCAGCACCTGCGCGAGGATGTCGTTGACCAGCGTCGACTTGCCCGACCCGGACACGCCGGTGATCGACACGAGGCAGCCGAGCGGGAACGACACGTCGATGCCGCGCAGGTTGTGCTCGCGCGCGCCCACCACGGTGAGCTGCCGCTTCTTGTCGACCGGCCGCCGGATCGCCGGGATCTCGATCTGGCGCCGCCCGGACAGGTACGCGCCGGTGATCGATTCCTTGTTCTTCAGGATCTTCTTGTACGGGCCGCTGTGCACGATGTGCCCGCCGTGCTCGCCCGCGCCGGGGCCGATGTCGACCACCCAGTCGCTGGCCCGGATGGTGTCCTCGTCGTGCTCGACCACGATCAGCGTGTTGCCGAGGTTGCGCAGCCGCGTGAGCGTCTCGATGAGCCGGTGGTTGTCGCGCTGGTGCAGGCCGATCGACGGCTCGTCCAGCACATACAGCACGCCCACCAGTCCGGAGCCGATCTGCGTCGCCAGCCGGATGCGCTGCGCCTCGCCGCCGGACAGCGTGCCGGACGCGCGGTCGAGGGACAGGTAGGTGAGCCCGACGTCGAGCAGGAAGCGCAGCCGCGCCTGGATCTCCTTCAGCACCGCGCCCGCGATCATCGTCTCGCGCTTGCCGAGCACCAGGTGGTCGAGGAACTCCGACGCCTCCGCGATGGACAGCGCGCAGACCTCGGCGATCGACCGGTCGCCCTGCGTCGCGTGCTCCAGCGTGACCGCGAGGATCTCCGGCTTGAGCCGGGTGCCCTGACACGCCGGGCACGGCACCTCGCGCATGTAGCCCTCGTACCGCTCGCGCATGTACTCCGAGTCGGTCTGCTCGAGGCGGCGCTCCAGGAACGGGATGACGCCCTCGAAGGCCGCGTAGTACGAGCGCTGCCTGCCGTACCGGTTGCGGTAGCGGACGTGCACCTGCTCGTCGACGCCGTGCAGCACCGCCTTCTGCACGCGGGCGGGCAGCCGCCGCCACGGCGTGTCCATGCGGAACCCGACCGCCTCCGACAGCGATTCCAGCAGCCGCAGGAAGTAGTCGGCGCTCTGCCCGCCGGCCCACGGCGCGATGGCCCCCTCGGCGAGCGACAGCTCGTCGTCGGGCACCACCAGTTCCGGGTCGACCTCCTTGCGGATGCCGATGCCGGTGCACTCGGGGCACGCGCCGTAGGGCGAGTTGAACGAGAACGACCGGGGTTCGAGGTCCTCGATCGCCAGCGGGTGGCCGTTGGGGCAGGCCAGGTTCTCGGAGAAGCCGCGCACGCGGTGCGGGTCGTTCTCGTCCAGGTCGACGAAGTCGAGTTCGATCAGGCCGTCGGCCAGCCGCAGCGCCGTTTCCACCGAGTCGGTGAGCCGCTGCCGGGCGCTGGTCTTGACCGCGAGCCGGTCGATCACCACGCCGATCTGGTGCTTTTCCTGCTTCTTCAGCTTCGGCGGGTCGGTGAGCGGGTGCACCGTGCCGTCGACGACCACGCGCGCGTAGCCCTGCTGCTGCAGGTTCTGGAACAGGTCGAGGTACTCGCCCTTGCGCCCGCGCACGACCGGCGCGAGCACCTGGAACTTGGTGCCCTCGGGCATCTCCAGCACCTGGTCGACGATCTGCTGCGGCGTCTGCTTGCTGATCGCCTCGCCGCACTTCGGGCAGTGCGCCTTGCCGGCGCGGGCGTAGAGCAGTCGCAGGTAGTCGTAGACCTCGGTGATGGTGCCGACGGTCGACCGCGGGTTGCGCGAGGTCGACTTCTGGTCGATCGACACCGCGGGCGAGAGGCCCTCGATGAAGTCGACGTCCGGCTTGTCCATCTGCCCGAGGAACTGCCGGGCATACGCCGACAGCGACTCCACGTACCGCCGCTGCCCCTCGGCGAAGATCGTGTCGAAGGCAAGACTCGACTTGCCCGACCCGGACAGGCCGGTGAACACGATCATGCTGTCGCGGGGCAGATCGAGATCCACGCCGCGGAGGTTGTGCTCGCGCGCTCCGCGAACAACGAGGCGATCAGCCACGCCTTCGTCCCTTCCATCGTTCTGCTCGGTGGCCCGCCGGGAGATCCGGTGCCGACGGACGTGCCCAGGGTAGGGACGACCACCGACAAAAACCGGACCGCACGTGTTCTGCCTGGGCTTTTCCGCTCTCCGGGGGCCGGGCGAAGCGGCCCGCGGCGGGGTCGCCGGACGCTGTCGGAGGCCCCGCGCGGCAGAGCGGATGCGCGGGCTGGCCCGGTTCCACGATACAGGTCGGCGGAGGCTGCCCGGCCCCGGTGCACGGCCCTCCCGGACCGGCCGGGGGCAGGGCGTTCCGGCGGGTTTTCCGGAAGTTGTCGGACCCGGCCGCTAGGTTCCGGGCGTGGCAGGCGACGAAACCGGGGCAGTGCGGATCTACGCGGCGGGGAAAGGCAGCGACAGCCCGGGACCGGGCGGCTGGTCCGCGCTGCTGAAGTACGGCGAGCATCAGAAATCCCTCACGGGCGGGGCGGCGGACACGACCGCCGGCCGGATGGCGGTGACGGCGGCGCTGGAAGCACTCGAAAGCTTGAAACGGCCGGTCCGCGTGCACCTCTACAGCGACAGCGAGTATCTGCGCACCGCGCTCGACGGTCAGGTGTCCGACGATCTCCTCTCCCGGCTCCGCACCTGTGCCGCCCGCCACGAGATCACCTGGCGCACGGCGGAAGATCCGGACGCCCGCGCCCTCCTCGCCGAACTGGCCGACCGCGCGACGGAAGCGCGCCCCGCCGGACGGCCGATCGCTCCCCCGGAAGACGACGAGTGCCGGCACGGCATGACGAAGGCCTACTGCGCCGACTGCCGTCAGCTCGACGCAGGGGTCCTGCCGACCGGATACCGCACCGCGGGCGGCAGCGCCTACCACAACGACGCCGACTGCTACTGGCTGCGCAGGGGCCAGCAGCGGCAGGAGCGGATGGGCCGCGACACCCACGAGATCGTCCGGATCGCCTGGGCTTCGGTGATCCCGGGCGAGCTCGCACCGTGCGAGCACTGCTGCACGCCGGAGTGGCTGCAACGGCATCGGCGCGGCGGAGGGTTCAGCCGCTCTGCATGACACACCGGACCCGGTCGAACCGGCCCGCGGCGAGGTCGTCCTCGCGGATCAGCCAGTACAGCACGCCGACGTCGCCCCAGGTCAAGCCCGCGTCGCCGTCGCTGTCGATCTGCGCGAGCAAAACCCAGCGCAGCGCTTCGTCAGCGAGGTCAGCCTCCGCCGCGTCGTCCGGCAGGACCGCCGCCGCGACCTCGTCCTCCGGCGGCCCCTGGATCGGCCACGAGCAGCCGCCGATCTGGTGGTACGGCGCGGCAGTCGACTCCCGGAGGCGGTCGAAGAACTCCTCGGACCAGTTGCCCGGATCGGAAAGCGGGAGCCCGTCGCGAGCGAGCGTGCGGCGCAGCACCTCCTGCTCGGAGTTCGGGAAAGTACCCGTGATTTCCGCGGACACCTCCAGCCGCGGATAAACGTCGACGCCCTCCGGCGCGGCCCGTTCGGCGGTCTCGGCGTCGGCCGGCACGACCACGACCCCGCCGAGTGCGGTCAGATCGACTGGGGCCTCGGCCTGGAACCAGTCGTCGCAGTAGAAGAACAGCAACGAACCCGAAGCGGGCAGCTCGATCCCGCCGGGCCCCCTGGGCAGCGCCGCGCAGTCCACGGAGGCGACGAAATTCATCGGCAACTCGCCGCGCCAGACCGGCCATTCCACGTCCGCGGGCAGCACGGGATGGCCGCCGAGACAGCCGACGCGGACGCCGCTCCCGGCGGTGTTCAGCCGCGCCGCGGGCCGGAAGACCGTCTCCCACGCCTCGGCCACGTCCGGCGGCAGGTTCTCGCGCGCCAGCTTGGCGAGCGGGTCGATCCAAGAGGTCATGCGACGATCTTGACAGCAGGCACCGACAAAAACGGCCACGTGGCCGCCGCGCGGGTGATCCGGCTACCGTGGGGACTCGTGAACATCGCCGACACTTACACCGGACACGTCGAACCGGGCGGCGACGCCGCGCGCCGGACGCTGGACGGGCTGACCATCACCAAGCTCTCCGTTGGCCCGATGGACAACAATGCGTACCTGCTCGTGTGCCGCGCGGAAAACGAAGCGCTGCTGATCGACGCGGCCAACGACCCGGAGCGCATCTCAGACCTGATCGGCCACGGCCCCGACCGGCCCGCGCTGCGCACCGTCGTGACGACGCACCAGCACCCCGACCGCTGGCAGGCACTGGGCGCGGTAGCCGGAGCGAACGGCGCGAACACCGCCGCGCACCCCCTGGACGCGGAACCGCTGCCGGTCCCCCCGGACTTCCTGGTCGAACACGGCGACACCCTGAAGGTCGGCGAGGTGACCCTGGAGGTGATCCACCTGCGCGGCCACACGCCCGGGTCGATCGCGCTGCTGTACCGGGACCCGTCCGGCCATCCGCACTTGTTCACCGGGGATTCGCTGTTCCCTGGCGGGGTCGGGAAGACGGGGTCGCCGGAGGATTTCGCATCCCTGCTGGATGATGTGTCGGCGCGGATTTTCGACGAGCTGCCGGATGAGACGTGGTTTTACCCGGGGCACGGGGATGATTCGACGCTGGGAGAGCAGCGGCCGCACTTGGCCGAGTGGCGCGAACGCGGCTGGTGAAGAAAGTTGCCCTACCCGCGGCGATCAAGCAATTACGGCAACTACGGCGGCGGCGTTTCGATCGCCCTGCTGAAGGCAGAGCTTCGACTGCTCCGGAAGCTTTTCCAGCTGCTGTTCCGTCGAAAACGCGGAGGCGGCAACTGGGAACTTCTGCTCGCTCGGCAACGTGCTCACCCCGAGGCCGACCTCGTTCAGGTCCGAAAGGTCTACCAGCTGGCGAGGACGGGCACGAAGGCGGTGATTCGCTTCGAGGAATCAGGCAAGAGCAGCGATGCTTGGTTCCGCCACCGTCGAGTGACGACTGGCGACTACTTGCTCATCACAGGCAGCGACGGTTTCGGGCGTCATCACAGGACAATCTGCCGGTATGTCAACCCTGAACAGATCTACGCCAGCGCCCCACGCCATGCGCGTCGCGCATACAACCGGCAGATTTCGCGACAAAAAGTTGGCTGACGCGTCGCAGATCTTCGACGAGCCGCAGTACGACTGGTGAACTGAAGACGTCCCCGACGGGGCTGCCTGCTTGCCGGGTGGCCCCGTTTGCCGTTGGTACCGCGAACAACCGGCAACCCGCAATCCCTGCCGAAAACGAACGATCGTGCTAGAAAGGTGTCATGAGCAAGGGCGAGGCAACCCGGCAGGCCGTGCTGGACCGGGCCGCCGTGACTGCCAGCCGGATCGGTCTCGCCGGGCTGACGATCGGGTCGCTGGCGGCGGACACCGGGATGTCCAAGAGCGGCTTGTTCGCCCACTTCCAGTCCAAGGAATCCCTCCAGGCGCAAGTCCTCGCCTACGCGCGCGAGCTGTTCACCGACCAGGTCGTGCGTCCGGCGCTGGCCGCCCCGAGAGGCGAGGCCAGGGTGCGGGCACTGTTCGAGCACTGGGTCGCGACCGGCCGGGAAGGCGGCCCCAGCTGCCTTTTCGTGTCCGCTTCCGCCGAGTACGACGACCAGCCCGGCCCGATCCGGGACCAGCTGGTGCGCGACCATCTCGACTTCACCGACTCGGTCGCGCAGATGTTCCGCACCGGGATCAGCGAGGGCCAGTTCCGCCCGGACGCCGACCCGGACCAGTTCGCCCACGACCTGCACGGCGTGATGCTCGGCTTCTTCCACGCGCACCGGCTGCTGGCCGAATCCGCCGCGGAGGCGAGGACCCGGCGCGCCTTCGAGAACCTGCTCGCCGCCGCGAAGTAACCCTCATCGACCCAAGGACAAGGTTATGGATGACTTCTGCCGCCGCAATAAAAGCACGATCGTTCGTTTTAGCCTGCTCCCGACGCGGGGCAAGTCGACTGACCGCGCCGCGCCGTTCGGCGTCGGCCGCCTGACATCGTGCCGCGACCAAGAGCGAAGATTGAGGCACGCCAACGGAAATCTCCTTGCCGATCACTCATCCGAGCCGACGCTGACCACCCCTGGCGGACGGGATTCCAACTCCTCGAGCGAAGGGGCCGTCTCATGCTGAGGACCGGTTGGCGTGCTGGCCCGGCGGACCACGACGGCGGACCAGTGTTCGTCGCGATCACCGAGTTCCGGCCGCAACGGCGCCGGGACATGCTCGCGGTCGCGCGGGCCGGGTTGCGGCTCGGGCGCGGATGGCCGGAACTTCCCGGCGCCGTCGGCATGTGGCTGTGGTGCCAGCCGGCCCTCGGCCGCACTGGCTCGGTCTCGGTCTGGCGCGACGAGGAAGCGCTGCGCGGCTTCGTTCGCTGGCCGCCGCACGTCGAGGTGATCAAACGGTTCCGCGACGAGGGCACGTTGAACAGCCACGGCTGGTGGACGCCGTCGTTCGATCAGGAACGGATCTGGCGACTGGCCCGCGAACGACTCGCAAGCCCTCGGGTTTGAGTCGCACGGGCTTCCGTCGTTTTGTCCCGTGTCGACCAGGACGGTACGGGAAATCCCAAGTGCGCCAAGGGAATTCCCCCATAACCGTGCGCGGCGTGTTGCCCTACCAGGCTCCACCGAGTACTCAGGCGAAGGTCAACTTTCGCGGCATCGGGTTCGGGGAGCGGCATGACAGCGCAGCTGTGGTCACGACGGACGTTGCTAGGCGGCGCGGCAGGCAGTGCGGCACTGCTCATCACCAGTTGCGCGTCGAAGCAGGCCAAGGCGACCGCCGCCGCTCTGCCGCCTGCTCAGCCTGGTGGGGCGCGCGTGATGATCATCCGGCACGCCGAGAAACCGTCCGGTTCGGGTGGGCCGCAAGGGATCGACGTGAACGGCAATGCCGATTCCCACTCGCTGACCGTCCGCGGTTGGACCCGGGCTGGTGCGCTCGTGGAGTTGTTCGCACCAGCGACCGGGACGCTGAGGGACGGACTCGCCAAGCCGACCGCTGTCTACGCGGCGGGCGGTAACGGCGGCGAGGGCACCCGGCCGCGGGAAACAGCCGGGCCGGTGGCGGAGCGGCTGGGCAAAACCGTCCTCACCACCTACGCCAAGGGCAGCGAGAGCGCGCTCGCGGCGGAGGTCGCCCGGCGGACGGAGCCGACCTTGATCAGTTGGCAGCACGAGGAAATTCCGGCGCTCGCGGCCGCGTTCGGGGCCACCGCGCCGCAGAAGTGGCCGGACGACCGGTTCGACGTCGTCTGGGTGCTGACCCCGGCCGGGTCTGGCTGGACGCTCACGCAAGTGCCACAGCTGCTCCTGGCCGGGGACAGCGCCGAGCCGATCAAGTAAGGCCGGACGCACAGACCCGATCAGCCAAACCTCACTGCCGTTCGAAAGGCAGCTTCTCCCCCGCTTCCACCGCGAACGGCAGGTGATTCCCCTCCGGCGGCAACGGGCAGGTGGCGAAGTCCGTGAACGCGCAAGGCAGGTTCACCGCCCGGTTGAAGTCCAGCGTCACCGTTCCGTCCTCGGACGAGGCGACCGGCAGGGAACGGTTTGCGGCATACGTAGTCACGCCGCTGGTCGAGTCGGTGAAAAGAATGCTGTACCCGCCGGTCTTGCCGTTGAACGCCGTCAGAACGTGCTCGACACCGTCGCGCTCGAAGACAACCCGGCCGGGCGCGGTGTAGACATGCGACAGTCCTTCCACGACCGCGCCAACAGTCGTCGGACGTGGTTCGTCGAAGGCCTCGAAGCGGCCAGTCAGGACCCACGAGGGATCCGGTTCGTACGCGGGTACGCCGTGGAAGTCCTGCAGCACAGGGGCTTTCGGATCGTGCACGCGGATCAGGTAGCCCGACCGGCGCGCGACCTCGATTTCGACCGAGCCTGCCGTCACGCGGGTGCCCGCACCGCTGTTCACCAGCTCGAAACGGTGGACATCAGTCAGCAAAGTGCCCTCGTGCCGCAACTCCCCGCCGTCCGGGTCGACGTAGGCGGCTTCGTCGTCCTGCCACCATCGGCCGGGCAGGCCGGGGTACGTCCGGGGTGCGTTCTCGAGCCAGTCGAGCGACACCAGCGCCAGCCAGCCGTACGGATCGGCCAGCGTCTTTTCCCGCTCCGCTTTCCAGTCCTGCCACGCCTGCGCGAACTCCACCGCCATGTCCGGATCCCTTCAGAGAGTGTCCCCGGCACAACACCGGCCCCGGCATGGCATTCCGGCTCCCAGCACGTGAGAACGGTAGGGTCGCCGCGTGGCGGAGCAGACGGAACAATCCGTGGAGATCTACACCGACGGCGCGTGCAGCGGCAATCCCGGACCGGGCGGCTGGGGCGCGCTCCTGCGGTACGGCAAGCACGAGCGCGAGCTGTACGGAGCCGAGGACACCGTCACCACCAACAACCGCATGGAGCTGATGGCTCCGATCCGCGCGCTGGAAAGCCTCACCCGCGCGGCCGTGGTGCGGATCTACACCGACAGCACCTACGTCCGCAACGGCATCCTCCAGTGGATGCCGCGCTGGAAGAAGAACGGCTGGCAGACGCAGGCGAAGCAGCCGGTCAAGAACGCCGACCTCTGGCAGCGCCTCGACGCCGCCTGCCAGCAGCACGAGGTCGAATGGCTGTGGGTCAAGGGGCACGCCGGGCTTCCGGAGAACGAGCGCGCGGACAAGCTCGCGGTCAAGGGATCGCAGGAAGCCGCCGCGTCCGGGGTGCGCCGGGCTCGCGGCTGAGCCCGCGGACCGGATCGCGCGCTGTCACGATCTGGTCGGCGCACTTGGTACCACCGACAAAAAAATTAGTCTTGACAACTCGAATCATCGGTTGGCAAGCTCGGCAGCACCCAACGCCGAGAGGACAAGCCATGCCGAAGTTCACGACCGTCGCCGAGTACGTTGCCGCGCAGCCCGAGGCGCTCCGCGACATCTACACCGCCCTCCTGCCCGTGCTCGACGACGCGATGCCCGACCCGGCCGAGCTCTACCACGGCGCTCCCACCTGGAAAGCGGGCAAAAACCCGGTCTGCCTCGCGAAGGCGTACAGCTCGTACGTGACGCTCGCCTTCTGGCGCGGCCAGCTGATCGACGGCGGCCTCGAACCGAGCGCCCGCGAGATGGCGCACGTGAAGCTGCGCAGCGCCGAAGACGTCAACGCCAAGCAGATCGCCGCCTGGGTGCGGCAGGCTCTCGCGCTGGAGACAGAATCAGCGGCGTGACCAACCCCTGCCCCTGCGGGCTGCCCGAGCCCTACGCCGACTGCTGCGGCCGGTTCCACCGCGGCGACCAGCACGCCCCGACCGCCGAGCGGCTGATGCGGTCGCGGTACTGCGCGTTCGCCGTCGGGGAGCCCGGCTACCTCCTCGACACCTGGCATCCCACCACTCGCCCGAAGCGGCTGCGGCTCGATCCCGCGCAGGAGTGGACCCGGCTGGAGATCCTCGGCCAGACCGGCGGCTCGCTGCTGCAGAACGAGGGCACCGTCGAGTTCCGCGCGCACTACCGCCACCAGGGGCGCGACGACTCGCAGCACGAGAACAGCCGGTTCGTCCGCGAGGGCGGGCGCTGGTACTACGTCGACGCGCGCTAAGCGGAACCGCAGGCGAAAATCGGGCGAAAAGACCCCGTCGAGGTCTGTTCCCGGACGCTCCGGGCGGCTACCATCACCGGCAATCGTTAAGGAACTTTACTAACAATCGCCGCCGCCAGGAGCCCGAGGAGGACCGCTCGTGACCCCACGCCGGCCAAGAATGCCCGGACGGCTGTTAGCAGTCGCCGCTCTGACCGCCGCGTTGATCCCCGGCGTCGCCGGGGCCGCTTCGGCCGGGCCGGAGCCCGGCCAGGCCGCGATTCCCGGTTATCTCATCCAGTCCTCGGCCAAGGTGTCCGACGACGCCTCGGTGTCGAAGCCCGGCTTCGACGCAAAGGGCTGGTACCCGGTCGGCTCGCAGTCGACGGTCTACGCGGGACTGCTCGCCAACGGCCGCTACTCCGACCCGTTCTACTCCACGAACATGAAGAACGTGCCGGCCGCGGACTTCAAGGTGCCGTGGTGGTACCGCGCCGACCTCAAGGTCGCCGACCCCTCGCAGCGCACCTACCTCGACATCAGCGGCGTGCTGTCCAAGGCCGACATCTGGGTCAACGGCACCCGCGTCGCGACCAAGGACGACGTCAACGGCCCCTACACCCGGCACGACCTCGACGTGACCAAGCAGGTCCACGAGGGCGTCAACAGCGTCGCGTTCAAGGTCTACCCCAACGACCCGAACAACGACCTGTCGATGGGCTGGATCGACTGGGCGCAGACCCCGCCGGACCAGAACATGGGCCTCGCCCGCGAGATCGTCGTCCGGCACAGCGGACCGGTCGCGCTCCGCGGCGCGCACGTGGTCACGAAGCTGAACGTGCCCGCGCTCGACCACGCCGACCTCACGGCGAAGGCCGACGTCCGCAACGACTCCGACTCCGCGGTCCGCGCCACGGTGTCCGGCACCGTCGCGGGCAAACCGGTGAGCCAGGACGTTTCCCTTGCCGCGCACGAGAAGAAGACAGTCTCGTTCCCGGTGGTCGGCGTCGACAAGCCGCAGGTGTGGTGGCCCGCCGGCATGGGCGGGCAGCCGATGCAGCAGCTCGACCTGACCGCGACCGTCGGCGGGACAACCTCCGACGCGAGCCACTCCAGCTTCGGCATCCGCGACGTCAAGGCCCCGCTGAACTCCAGCGGCGGGCGGCAGTACGTCGTCAACGGCAAGCCGCTGATGATCAAGGGCGGCGGCTGGTCCCCCGACCTGCTGCTGCGCTGGGACGCGGGCCGGGCGGCGGACAAGCTCGCCTACGTCAAGAACCTCGGCCTCAACACGGTGCGTCTCGAGGGCCACATCGAACCCGACGCGTTCTTCGACCTCGCGGACCGGATGGGCGTGCTGACCATGCCCGGCTGGGAATGCTGCGACAAGTGGGAAGGCCAGGTCAACGGCGACGAGAAGGGCGAGCCGTGGACTGAAGCGGACTACCCGATCGCCAAGGCGTCCATGACCGCCGAAGCCGAGCGGCTGCGCGACCACCCGAGCGTGCTGTCCTTCCACATCGGCAGCGACTTCGCGCCCGACGCGCGGATCGAAAAGGGCTACCTCGACGCGCTGTCCGCGGCGGACTGGCCCGCGGCGGTGATCTCCGCGGCCTCGGCCAAGGCGTCGCCGAAGCTCGGCCCGTCCGGGATGAAGATGAACGGCCCGTACGACTACGTCCCGCCGAACTACTGGTACGACAAGGCGCACAAGGACGCGGGCGGCGCGTGGAACTTCAACTCCGAGACCAGCGCCGGGCCGGACATCCCGACGATGGACACGCTCAAGCGGATGATGACGCCCGCCGAGCTGGAAACGCTCTGGAAGAACCCGGCCGCGCCGCAGTACCACCGCTCCGAGTCGGAGACCTTCGCCAACCTGAAGATCTTCGGCGACGCGCTGGCCGGCCGCTACGGCAAGCCGACGGGCCTGGACGACTTCGTCCGCAAGGCGCAGCTGGCGCAGTACGAGAACGTCCGCGCGGAGTTCGAATCGCACTCCCGCAACTTCACCGATTCGAAGGACCCGTCGACCGGGCTCATCTACTGGATGCTCAACAGCGGCTGGACGTCGCTGCACTGGCAGCTGTTCGACGCCTACCTCGACCAGAACGGCTCCTACTTCGGCGCCAAGAAGGCGAACGAGCCGCTGCACATCCAGTACTCGTACGACACCCGCTCGGCTGAAGTGGTCAACTCCACCACGAAGAAGGCGTCCGGCCTGACCGCCACCGTCGAACTCTTCAACACCGACGGCACGAAGAAGTTCTCGAAGACCAAGAAGGACTTCTCGGTCAACGGCGGCGGCGCGCACGCGAAGGCGCTCGACATCGGTTCGGTCAGCGGGCTTTCGTCCACCTACCTGGCGAAGCTGGTGCTCACCGATTCGGCGGGCAAGGAGGTCAGCCGGAACGTTTACTGGCTGTCCACCAAGGACGACAAGCTCAACTGGAGCAAGTCGGACTGGTACTACACGCCGACGTCGTCGTACGCCGACCTGTCCGGGCTGTCGAAGCTGGGCGCGGCGAAGGTGGCCACCACGGCGACCTCGGCACCGGGTCCGGACGGCACCACTGTCACCACGGTGAAGCTCACCAACACCTCGTCGGGCAAGACGCCGGCGTTCATGGTGGACACGCACCTGGTGGACAGCGCTGGCACTCCGGTGCTTCCGGTCAGCTGGTCGGACAACCAGGTCAGCCTGTGGCCGGGCGAATCGGTGACGCTCACCGCCACCTACCGCACAGCCGATCTGCACGGCTCCGCGCCTTCGGTGCGGGTCGCGGGCTGGAACACCGGCACGCAGACCGTACGCGGCTAAGCGCTGTGGGACTAGCGGGCCTGGTCCGCTAGTCCCACAGCCGCCGCTGTCCGGAATCCGGATCGGACACGGTCGTGCTGATGTCGTCGAACAACCGCGTAACCCGGTCCTCCGGCGTGTAAGCCGCCCAGCCCGGATCGCCGGTCGCCACGAACCGCACCCACGTTCCGAACATCTCCTCCGCCATCGCCCGCAGCCGCTCCGGATCAGGGCGGGCGATGGCGAACAGGAAGCGCCAGTTGGGGTTGCGGACGTCGTCGAACACGAACGGCAGGTCCACCCCGTGCGCCGCGCCGAGGCCCTTCCCGCGCGGCGCGATCCGCCAGTCCAGCCGGTACATCCACGCCGTGCCGCCCGCCGCGTGCTGGGTTTCCGCGAGCCGGATCGCCGGCAACCACCAGTCCCCCGCCGTGCGGACGCGGTTCACCAGCTGGTCTTCGGGCCAGTCCGGCAGCAGCTCCCGGTACGCCTGGGTCATCCGCGCGATGTCGTCCGGTTCGAGCATCGTCGAGCCGGTGCCGAGCAGTTTCGCGCCGCCGGTTTGCAGCCAGGAGAACAGGTCCTGCTCGTCGGCGGTGGTTCCGGTGAGAATCCGGACCTCTCGCGCCGCGCCGTCCGCGACCGCTTCGTCCGGCCGCCGCGGCAGGAGATCCCCGTCGACGACCACGCGGTACGTCACGAGCGTGCCGAGCTGAGCCGTGACCCGTTGCTGCGCGGTCAAAATCTCCGTGACCGGCAGCGTCGACAGGTCTGTGTTTCCTAGCTTGGCCAGCACCGCCTCGCCGACCGCTTCGGCCTCGGCCGGGGTGTGCACGACGGACCCGACGCCAGTGCCGCTCTGCACGATCGCTTGGCTGAACAGCCCGCGCGCCGCCGGAACCGCCAGCAGCGTCCCGACGGTGCGGCCGCCGTTGGACTGCCCGGCGAGCGTGACACGTCGCGGGTCGCCGCCGAACGCGGCCACGTTGTCGCGGACCCATTCCAGCGCCAGAACCTGGTCGCGCAGCGACAGATTCCCGTCGGAAACCCCGGGCAGGCGGAGCATGCCGAGCACCCCGAGCCGGTACGCGACGGTCACCACGACCACGCCGCGGCGCGCATACGCGGACGCGTCGAACTGATGCGGCGCACCCATCACCCCGCCGCCCCCGTGGATCCACACGAGCACCGGATACGAACCGGGCGCTTCGGGCGCGTAGACATTGACGTACAGACAGTCCTCGTCGCCGATGAAGCGTTTCCCGCTCACGTCGGGCTGCGGGGCTTTGGCTGCGAACTCCGTCGCGTCGCGCACCCCGGTCCAGGCCGCCACCGGCACCGGCCGCCGAAACCGCAGCTCCCCCACTGGCGGCTGCGCGAACGGCACCCCCAGGAAACGCCCGACTCCGTCCCGCACCTCGCGTCGGACGGCACCGGCCCGCGTCTCCACCGTCGTCACGATCGGCAGCCTAGCCCCGGCCCCCTCGCACGCTCCGGGGCCGCAGGCGATGATTACGCGGTGGAAATCGCAGCGGAATTGGTGGCGCTGGTCCTGACGGTCCTCCTGGTGACCGTCGTCGCGCGCCGGATGGACTGGTCGGCGCCGCTGTGCCTGGTCGCGGTCGGCGTCGGGGTTTCGTTCATCCCCGGGGTGCCGCAGTACGAGCTGGACCCGGAGATCGTCCTCATCGGGCTGCTGCCGCCGCTGCTGTACTCGGCGTCGCTGCAGACGTCGCTGGTCGCGTTCCGCAAGCTGCGCGGGCCGATCGCGCTGCTGTCGGTCGGGCTGGTGGTGTTCACCGCGTTCGGCGTCGGGCTGGTCGCCTGGCTGGTCGTGCCGGGATTGCCGCTGGCCGCCGGGATCGCGCTGGGTGCGGTCGTCGCGCCGCCGGACGCGGTGGCCGCGAGCGTGGTCGCGCGGCGGGTCGGGATGCCGCGCAAGCTCGTCCGGCTGCTGGAGGGCGAAAGCCTCTTCAACGACGCCGCCGCGCTCGTCGCGCTGCGGACCGCGATCGCGGCGATCGCCGGCGCGGTCAGCCTCTGGCAGGTCGGTCTCGACTTCCTGCTCGCGGCTGTCGGCGGGATCGTCGTGGGCTTCCTGGTCGGGCTGATCGTGACGTACGTGCGCGCGAAACTGGAGGACACGCTCACCGACACCGCGCTGTCGTTCGCGGTGCCCTTCGCGGCCTACCTGCTGGCTGAAGCGGTGCACGGATCCGGCGTGCTGGCAGTCGTCGTCACCGGCCTCATCCAGGGACACCAGACGCCGCGGATCCAGTCCGGCCCGTCGCGGCTGGCGAGCAGGCTGAACTGGGAGACCGTCCAGTTCCTGCTGGAGAACATGGTCTTCCTGCTGATCGGCCTGCAGGTGCGGGGAATCCTGCACGAGGTCGGCAAGAGCGGGCTGTCGCTGTGGCAGCTCGTCGGGATCTGCGCCGCGGTCCTCGCCGCGACGATCCTCACCCGGATGCTGTGGATGGTCGGCATCGGCGTGGTGAAACGCCTCCTGAACACCTTGGGCCTGGAACGCGGCAAGGTGTGGCCGTGGCGCTATTCGGCGGTGATCTCGTGGGCCGGGATGCGCGGCGTGGTCACGCTCGCCGCGGCGTTCGTGCTGCCCGCGGACACCCCGCAGCGCGCGGTGCTCGTGCTGGCCGCGGTCGTCGTGGTGGCCGGGACGCTCCTGGTGCAGGGCATGACGCTGCCGCCGCTGATCCGGCGCCTGCGGCTGCCTCGTCCGGACCCGGCGGAGGACGCGTTGCAGGAGGCCGCCGTGCTGCACGACATGACCCGCGTCGCGCTCGCGAAACTGGAAGAACTGCGGCGTCCGGAAGACCCGCCCGAGGTGATCGAGCGGCTGCGCGACCGGTTGCAGGGCCGGTCCGACGCCGCGTGGGAACAGCTCGGCCGGCAGAGTGCGCTCGCCGAAACCCCGAGCGACGCCTACCGTCGGCTTCGTGTCCAGCTGCTCGAAGCCGAACGCGAACAGTTCCTGAAGGCGCGCGACCGCGGCACCGCCGACGACGCCGTGCTGCGCCGCGTGCTGGCCCGCCTCGACATCGAAGAATCCATGCTCGACCGCGACGAGGAGGAACCCCCGGTGGCCGAACGCGAACTCAGCACCCCCGCCGCCACGGCCGGGTCGTGCAAACACCTCAGCCACGAGTGGCCGGGCCAAGAGCCCAGCTCCCCGGACTCCTGCGCCGAATGCGTCGAGGCCGGGATGACGTGGGTGCACCTGCGGATGTGCCTCAAGTGCGGGCACGTCGCCTGCTGCGACTCCTCGCCGGGCAAGCACGCCTCGCAGCACTTCCACGAAACCCGGCACCCGGTGATGCGCAGCTTCGAGCCGGGCGAGACGTGGCGATGGTGCTTCGTGGACAAACAACTCGGCTGAACCGGCCGGTCAGGGCCGGTTAGGGTCGGGGCATGACCACGCCCGAACAGGAAGTCGAGTACCGCCAGCACCGCTTCAGCCCGCCCTCGGGCGCCACCGAGATCTTCCTGGTGCGCCACGGGGAATCGATGCCGCAACGGCTCAGCGAGCCGTTCGATCTCGTCGACGGCCAGGCCGACCCGGACCTCGCGCCGGAAGGCCGCGACCACGCCGCGCGCGTCGGCGAACGGCTGGTGTCCGAACGCATCGACGCGGTGTACGTCACCACGTTGCGCCGCACCGCGCAGACCGCGGCGCCGCTGGCGGAAAAGCTCGGCCTCACCCCGTCCGTCGAGCCGGATCTGCGCGAGATCCACCTGGGCGAATGGGAAAACGGGCTCTTCCGCAAGCACACCGCCGAGGGGCATCCGCTGGCGCGCAAGCTGTGGGAAGAGCAGCGCTGGGACGTCCTGCCGTGCGCGGAATCCGACGAGGCGTTCGGCCTGCGGATCCGGGCCGCGCTCACGCGCATCGCCGCGGCGCACCCGGATCAGCGAGTCGCGGTGTTCACCCACGGCGGCGTGATCGGCGAGGTGTTCGCGCAGGCGAGCCGTTCGCTGGAGCGGTTCGCGTTCCTGGGCGCGGACAACGGATCGATCTCGCACCTCGTGGTGCACGGCGAGAACTGGCTGATCCGCGGCTTCAACGACCGCTCTCACCTGGCCGCCCCGCTCGGCTGAACCGACTCGTCGCGGCGGATGAACCCCGCCGCGACGAGCTGCACCGTCACCAGCACCGCGATCGCCTCCGCGGCCAGCAGCCCGATCAGCACCAGCACCTGCGTGGTACCGGCCTGCAACGGGCTCGCCCCGCCCAGCAGGACGCCGACGTACGCGCCCGGCAACGTCACCAGGCCGACCGTCCGGGTCTGGTCGAGCGCCGGGATCAACGCGTGCCCCGCCGACGGACGGCAGATCTCCAATGCGGCATGCCGAGGCAGAAACCCCAGCGCGAGCGCGGCTTCGTACTCGCCGCGGCGTTGCTTGAGCTCGTCGAGCGCGCGCCGGGCCGCCTGCGAGGTCGCGGTCATCGAACCGCCGATCACGATCCCCGCGATCGGCACCACCGAAATCGGCTTCGCCGGGACGACCCCGGAACCCAGCACCAGCCCTAGCACCGGGACAACCCCGGACGCCAGCGACAACGCGACCCACCCGATCCGCCGCGGCACCCCGATCCGGCTGGCGGACGTCGCGGCGGCAATGGAGAACATCGCGAGGACGAACAGGCCGGTCAGCCAGTCCGAACGCAGGATGAAGGTGATGACCAGCGAAACGAGCGCGAGCTGCGCGACCGCCCGGACGGCCGCGACCAGCACCGCCCGCCCCTGCCCCAGCTGCCCGAACCGGACGACGGCCGCACCCGCGAGCGTGAGCACGACGAGCACGGCGATCAACGCGGGCCCGAACCCGATCGCACCGTTCACGGTGGTGATCCTGCCGCAGGCGGCGGTACGGCGCGGTGCACCGGGCCGGTTCTCCCTAACCAGCGCTACTTCACTGAGCTTTCGCTCCAGCGCGCGGAGCTTCTCTCCCCCCTCGCCACCCGCGCCCCCTCGCCCAGGCCCGGCGCGCGATGCCAAGGTCCGTGAGGGGAACCCTGAGGGAATCAGATTCCATGAGGGTTCCCCTCACGGACCTTTGGGCAGGAACAGCGCCACGCAACCCGTCTAGCCAGGCGGTGCACCACAGCCCCTGGCCAGCACCGCGGGAACGAACCCGCCGCACACTGCACTGCTGAGAAAACCCCAATGCCGCATTGGGTGCGTCAGATGCACCCAATGCCACATTCGTTGCGCTCAGCGCACCCAATGCGGCATTGGGGCGCGGCACCGGGGAGCTTCGGACCGACTGGATCAGGCGCTGCAGCTGAGCTGCCGCCCCTCCCCCGCCACCGATTTCTCGGCCACCACGTGCCCGTCGACCCGGATCCGGCACGACAAAGCCCCCGCGCTCTGCGCGACCAGGCTGCTGAACACCGGCTGTGCGGCGGGAGCCTTACGCTCCACCGTCACCGACCAGGGCAGGTGCACCTCGGCCTGTTGTTCGAGGTCGCCGCCGGTCGCGACGTAGGTCAGGTTACGCGCGACGTCCCCGCCGGTCAGTTCGTAGACGACCGTGCGGGTCACCTCGCTCACGACCGCCGGTTCGACCGTCACCGACGGCACCGACGCGGCCGGGGCGGGCCGGTCCGGGGTCGCTTTCGGCATGACGTACCACGCGACAGTGACCGCGACGGCGATGACGCCGACCACGACCACCACGCTCCCGAGCGGCCGCAGCCTGCCCGATTCCCCCCGGGCCGCCGTGGGCCGGGTCGCGCCAGGAACACCCATGGAGAGGTCTTCTCTTCTCGAGCGCACTTCCCGCGAGTGCGACGTCTGGTTCTTCGCCAGACCGTTACACGGCGTTAGCCAACCCGAGAAAATTGGCTTCTTTTCACCCTGATGGGGGTAGCTGGGGTTCGCTCACGAGTACGGTCACCACGCACGATGCCGATAACGCTCGCGCACCCCCTGGTTGACCCAGGGTGATCAGTCGACCAGTCCGGCCTCGGACAGCATCCGCAGCACGCGCTGTCCGGCGGGCGGGCAGGCGGCGGCGTCCCCGGCGCGCAGCCACGCGGCTTCGGCGATCTCCGCCGACGGCTCCGGTTCGCCGGTGTGGTCGGCGGTGTAGCAGGTCATCCGGACGCGGCGGCCGTCGGCGAATCCGTCGGCCTGCTCGTCGAGCAGCGCGAAGAACCGGAAGCTGAGCGGGTCGAGCGCGACGCCCAGCTCCTCGCGGATCTCCCGGCACAGGCCCTCGACGTCGCCCTCGCCGGGTTCGCGCTTGCCGCCGGGGAGATAGAACTTTTGCTTGCCGCTGGTGCGGACGGACAGCAGCCGCCGGTCCTTCACGTGGACCCAGGCCAGGGCGTCGATCGGGGTCATGGGACGCATTCTGTCGTACCCGCGAGGCATGATCGTGGGGTGTACCGCGAAAGCCCGCCGCCGGAACCGCTGCGCCGCCTCGTGCGGTGCCGCTGGGAGTCGGTCGAGCCCGGTCCGAAGCGGATCGTTCCCGACGGCTGCGTGGACCTCGTCGCGGGCCACGGCGAGGTGTTCGTCGCGGGGCCGGACACGGCGGCGTGGACGTCGGTGTTCCCGCCCGGCACCCGGTTGCGCGGCCTGCGCTTCCAGCCGGGCGCGGCGGCGGCGATGCTCGGCGTCGGCGCGGACGAACTGCGCGACAGCCGGATCTCCCTGACGGACCTGTGGAACCACCGCGGCGCGACCCTCGCCGACGAGATCCTCAGCGGCCGCGACCTCGCCGACGCGATGGCCGACGTCGCAACCGAGCAGGCAGCCGCGGCGGACCCGGTGGTGGAGCGGATGCTGGCGCGACTCACCGCCGAGGCTGCCCGGGACGCCGAGATTCCGGGCCGAGGCGAACGGACATCGCGATCCGCAGGGCCGCCAGCGGGAGCAGGCCGGAGCGAGCGGCAGGCGCGTCGGCTGTTCACGCTCGCGGTCGGCTACGGACCGGCGACCTACCGACGAGTCCTGCGCCTCCAACGGGCCATCGCGCTGGCACCCGCCACCGCGACCCTCGCCGACCTCGCCGTCGCCGCGGGCTACGCCGACCAGTCGCACCTCACCCGCGAATGCCGGACGCTCACCGGCCTCACCCCGAGCGCCTACTTCCCCCTCCTGAGGGTTAATCCCGGTTAGAACCGGCACAACCACTGACGAGGGTCACTCCGCTGCCAGATCCTGTTGCCGCGCAAGGAAATGCGCGGTCTCCACCGTCGCCGGATACAACGCCCGGTAATGCGCGTAAAACTCGTCGTACCGATCCGCCCGCTCCGCATCCGGCCGGATCACCTCGGCGACCGGGTTCCACGCGTCGATATCCGGCTCCAACCCGATCGCCACGGCCGCCAGATACGCGTCCCCGAAACACGCCCCGACAGTTTCCGTCGGAAGATGCTGCGGCGTCCGGGTCACGTCGCTCACGATCCCCGTCCACACCCGCCCCTGCGTACCGCCGCCGACCGCCACCAACCGGCGCGCGGGCGAGCCCATCGCGGAGAGGTTGTGCCGCACCCCGTAAGCCGTCCCCTCCAACGCCGCGCGGTACAGCTCGGCCCGGCCGTGCGAGGTGGTCAGCCCGGCGATCACCCCGCGCGCCAACGGATCCGGCACCGGGGTCCGCTCGCCCGCGAAGTACGGCAGCATCACCAGCCCGCGGCTTCCGGCCGGGACGCGACCGGCCGAAGCGACCAGTTCGGCGAAATCGCCGTCGAAGAGTTCCCGCAGCCAGTCGGTGATCGCGCCGGACGTCGCCATTCCCGCGGCCAGCGAGTAGCTGCCCGGCACAACCCCGCGCGTCGCCCACAATCCGGAGACCGGCCGAGCCTCGGCGACAGCCTGGACAAGGAACATCGTGGTGCCGTACATGACCATCGTGTCGCCGGGGTCGCGCACGCCCGCGCTGGTCGCTTCGGCCCACGCGTCGATCGTGCCGCAGGTGACCGGCATTCCGGCCGGCAACCCGGTCTCGGCGGCGGCCTGAGCGGTGACCGTGCCGACGACCTCGGTCGGCCAGGCCAGCCGCGGCAGTTCGATCCCGGGCGCGACGAGCGCGGCCCAGTCCTCCGCCCAGCCGCCCGCGCGCAGGTCGTACATCGGATCGCACTGGCTGGCCGAATGGTGGTCGAGCACGTATTCGCCGGTCAGCCGCCGCACGAGGTACGAGCTCGCCATCAGGAACTGGCGGGCCCGCGCCGCGACGTCCGGCTCGTTCCGGTACAGCCACCGCCACTTCGGGCCGACCGCCTGGCTCGACAGCGCGCTGCCGCAGCGTTCCACAATGGACTCTTCGCCGAGTTCGGCGGTCAGCTCGGCGATTTCGGCGCCGGCCCGCGTGTCGACTCCGTAGAGAATCGCCGGGCGCAGCGGGCGGCCGCCGTCGTCCGCGGGCAGCAGCACCGGGCCGATGCCGCTCACCGCGAGCCCGGCCGGTTTCTGGCCGCCGGCCAGCAATTCGCGGACCAGCTCGGCGAACCCCGCCCACCACACCGTTTCGGCGTCGTGCTCGAACCAGCCGGGCCGCGGGCGGGAGGTGCTGTGCGGGCGGCCGGCGCGCGCCAGTACAGTGCCGTCCGCACCCACGAGGACGCCTTTCGAACTGGACGTGCCGATGTCGATGCCGAGCAACGGGCCCGGTCGCATCACAGCACCCCCGGCAAGCGGACGGTAAACGATTACCGGCAAGGTATTCTGCGCTCACCGGGGTGTCAAGAAAGCCAGGACGAGGAGGCGCGGTGGCCACGATCAGCGACGTCGCCGCCAGGGCAGGCGTCTCGACCGCCACGGTGTCGCGGACCCTGAACGGCAAGTCCACAGTGGACCCGGAGCTGGCCGCCCGGGTGCTCGAGGCCGCCGAGGAACTCGGCTATCACCCGAACGGACTGGCGAGAAACCTGCGCCGCCAGGAAACCGCGGTGCTCGCGCTGATCATCTCCGACGTCGAGAACCCGTTCTTCACCTCGATCGCGCGCGGCGTCGAGGATCTCGCGCAGGTGTCCGGGTATTCGGTGGTGCTCTGCAATTCCGACGAGAACGAGGACAAGGAACGCCGGTACCTCGACGTCGCGCTGCAGGAACGCGTCGCGGGCGTGCTGCTCTCCCCGACCGGCCCGGCCACGAACGTCACGCGCCTGCGCCGGCTCGGCACCCCGGTGGTCGCGGTCGACCGGCCGCTGCCGGGCACTGACGGCGACCAGGTGCTCGTCGACACCCGCCGCGCCGCCCGGCAGGCGACCAGGCACCTCGTCGCGAACGGCTACCGGCGGGTGGCGTGCCTGACCGGCCCCTCGGGCGTGCGCACCGCCGACGACCGGCTGGCCGGCTACTTCGACGCGGTCGGCGAGGAGAACGCGGTCTACCGCCGCGCCGAATACCGCGCGGAAGGCGCCCGCCGCGCCGCCGGGGATCTGCTGGACCAGCCGACGCCGCCGGACGCGCTGCTGGTCGCCAACAGCACGATGGCGATCGGGGTCCTGGAGGCGCTCGCGGAGCGGAGCCTGCGGGCCGGGCGCGACATCGGCATCGTCTCGTTCGACGACGCCCCGTGGACCACGTTGATCGACCCGCCGCTGACGGTCGTGGCGCAACCGGCGTACGAGATCGGCCGGGTCGCCGCGCAACTGCTGCTGGCCCGCATCGCCGACAGCACCCGCGAACCGGTCACCACCACACTGGACGCGCAGCTGATCGACCGGCAAAGCTCCCACCGCTGACCGGCCGCACCGGGGAACCGGCGGCGCGAGAAGACCCGTCGGAACACGCCCTGGCGCGCGGCGAAATCCGGCACGCAGGCCAGCGCGAGAAACGGAATCCGGGGGAAACGACGTGCCTGGCGGCCCGGCGGAGATCCGCCGAGCCGCCAGGCACGCCCCACCCCCTGTCCCCCCAGCTTCCGCCGCGGACGGCGGAGCACGGGCCGCACCCGAGGGCGGGAAACCGATTACTCGTTCGCAACGTAAATCCGCGGTCCAGGAGTGTCAAGCACTCGAAAGCCTGGACAAGCCACCCGGTGCGGGGCAGACTGTCCCGACATTGCCTACGCATCGTGTTTACTTCTGTGCGATGCGTGGCGATCTTTGGTGAATTCACCCACAAAAAGGTCGGAAACCGCACGAACCCGCACACACGCGCTAGGCTGAGCGTATGTCGATAGCGCTGGAGAACGTTCTCGCCAGAGCCGGCCTCAAGGCCGACGCGAACGAGTTCCTCACGCTCGTGGAGGACGCGGCCCGCAGGCTGTCGCCGCCCAATCCCGACCCCTCGCACTACTTCTCCCCCGACCAGCAGGCCGCGCTCACCGACGCCGGCCTCGACCTGAGCCCGCGGGACGAGGGCGAGCCGGACTTCCGCGCGCGCACCGTCGCCGCGCACGCCGTGCTCGCCGATTCCGCGCTGTCGGTCGGCCAGGCCGCCGAGATGCTGAACGTCGACGACAGCCGGATCCGGCACCGCCTCAAGGAAGGCAGGCTCACCGGCTGGAAGGACCAGGGATGGCGGCTGCCCGCGTGGCAGTTCAACGGCGCGGGCGTGTTGCCCGGCCTCGAAACCGTGCTGCGCGCCGTTCCCGAGGACCAGCCCGCGCTGGTCGTCGCCGCGTTCATGAACACCCCGCAGGCCGACCTGGTGATCAGCGACCGGCCCGCGACGCCGCGGCAGTGGCTGCTCGCCGGCGGCGACCCCGAGCAAGTGGCCCGGCTCGTCGCCACGCTCGGCTCGCCGTTCTGACCCGCTCACCCCCTCCGCCCGCGCACCGATCCGCCCTCCGTGCGCCGGCCCGCCCCCTGCCCCGACACAGGACGGACAACCTCCCCCGCATGGCCCGGCTCCCCTCGCCTCCGGCGCGGTCGGCTCTGGTCAAGGGGCTGGACCGCAGCCACGACGTGGTTTCGGTGCAGCCCGAGACCCGGCTGGTCCGCATCTTCACCGCGCACGGCAATCACCCGCAGCAGTGGAACACCTTCCGCTACACCGGCCCGCTCCCGCACGGCCGGTTCGACCAGCAGCCGCCCGGCCGCGGCGGCCGTCCGGTCACCGACCCGGGCAACGGCGTGCTGTACTTCGGCCTGACCGTGCGCACGAGCGTCGCCGAGGTGTTCCAGACGACCTCGACGGTGGACCGCACGACGCGCGGCCCCCGGCTGGTCGTAGTGCGCCCGACGCGCGTGCTGCGGCTGCTCGACCTCACCGGCCTGTGGCCGACCCGGGTCGGCGCGTCGCAGGAGATCTCCAGCGGCCCGAAGAAGATCACCCAGGCGTGGGCGCGCGCGATCCGCGGCGCGATGCCGGACCTCGACGGGCTCTGGTACCGCTCGTCGATGGACGCGGGCAAGCCCTCGGTGTGCCTGTGGGACCCGCCCGCGGGCGCGGCGCTGCCGATCGCCCCGGACGTCCTGCTTCCGCTGGACCATCCGGGGCTCGACGTGCCGCTCGGGCGGGTGTGCGAGGAGCTGAACTACACGCTGCTCAGCTGAGGTGCCGGGCCCACCAGGCCAGCACCGCCTCGAACCGCTGCACCCGGTGCCTCGGCTTGCCCGAGCGCGTCAGCTCGTGCCCCTCGCCGGGGAACAGCAGGAACTCCGTCTCGACGCCGGCTTGGCGCAGCGCCACGAACTGCCGCTGCGCCTGCTCCAACGGGCAGCGCCAATCCTGCTCGGAATGCACGACGGCGAACGGGATCCGCACATCGGCGGCGTAGCTGAGCGGGCTGCGGCGGCGCTGTTCCTCCGGGTCCGCGCCGACGTAGCCCTCGGTGAAGTAGTAGCCGATGTCCGAGCTGCCCGCGAAGGAATCCCACGCGTTCACCGCGCGCTCGCTCCACGCCGCGCGGAACCGGTCCGGGTGCTTCGCGGCGACCCAGCTCGTCATGAACCCGCCGTAGGAACCGCCCATGATCCCGGTCCGCGACGCGTCGAGGTCCGGCCGTTCCAGCGCCTTGTCGAGCAGCGCGAGCACGTCGTCGACGTCGACGGTGCCCATGTTGTGCACCACCGAAGTACCGTGCGACTGCCCGTATCCGGCGGATCCGCGCGGGTTGCCGAGCACGACCGCGAACCCGGCTGACGCGTATACCTGCGCCTCGTCGAACACCGTCCATTCCTGCGGGGCGAACGGCCCGCCGTGCACCACGCGCACCACCGGGTGCGGCCCCTCGCCCTCCGGAAGGACGAGCCAGCCGTGCACCGGGTAGCCGTCCGGCGCGGTCGTTTCCAGTTCCACGACCTCGCAAAGACCCTTGTCCCGCAACGGCTTCGAGTAGTCAGTGAGCACCCGCGGATCGTTCGGGCCCAGCACCGCCAGCTCGCCCGCGGTGTCCAGGCTGGCGACAACCGCGACGACAGTTTCGCCGTCCACCGCGAATCCGCGGACCGCCGAATGCCCGGCGTGCAGCACGCGCAGGTCCTCGAGCTTCGCGCCGTCGGCGTCCGTCGCGATCGCACGCAGTTCCACCGCACCGCGATTGCGGACGGCGACCAGCACCTCGTCGCCGAGCGGAACCGCCGGACCGGAGCCGGTCTCGATGTCCACGGTCTCCACCTCGGTCAGCCGCCGCGGTTTCCCGTCCGGCACGACCGCGTACAAACCGGTGTTGGAGGCGACGACGACACCGTCCTCATGGGACGTGCCGAAGAAGTAGAGCGTGCCGTCCGGCGCGTACACCGGCTGATCGGCGGACCCGGCGCAGGCGGCCAGCACCTCGGGTTCGCCGCCGTCAACCGGGAAGGCGACAAGGTCGTCTTCCCGCGTTTCCGTCCGGTCGAAATCGTGCGGCACGATCACGACGACGCGCTCGCCGTCCGGCGTCCAGACCGGCTGGCTGACGCTGTAGTCGCGCGGCGTCACTGCTTCCGGCTCGCCCTCTTCGAACGTGTCGAGGACGTACAGCCGCCTCGGCCGGTCGCGCAGGAAGCCGATGTTGTCGAGGCGGTAGTCGAGCCGGGTGATGAGTCGCGGCGCCTCGGCGGCAGGCTCCGGCGTGCGCTCGTCGGCGTCCTCGGTGCCGTAGCGGCCCGGCTCGGCTTCCCGCGCGGTGAACGCCAGCCAGCGCGAATCCGGGGCCCACACCGGAGCGTCCGCGCCGAGGTGCAGCGACGTCAGCTTCCGGGCTTCGCCGCCGTCGGCGGGCATCACGTGCACCTGCGGACTGCCCTCGGCACCCTTGCCGTCGCCGGCGCGCAGGAACGCGACCCAGCGTCCGTCCGGCGAAATCGCCGGAGCGGAGTCGCGCGGACCGTGCGTCCACGGGGTTTCGCCGCCGGACAGCGAGATCCGCCGGATCGCGCTGCGGTACTGGTCGGCTTCCAGGTCGGGACTGCTCACCGCGGCGAGCAGGAGGTCACCGCGCAGCGCGGGACGGCCGGGGACGGCGAGGACTTCGATGTCGGCAGGACGCATGCCGACGACCGTACCCGATCCTTAGCAAGGCGAACGACCTATTTCGCCTCTACCGCCCGCCGTTCGTCGCGCTTGGCCTTCGCCAGGCTCAGCACCGTGGTGACGGTGAGGACCACGACGATGACGCCGAGGGACATCCAGTTGCTGATGTCGAGCCAGTCCGGCGCGAGGTGGTACTCGTGCAGGGCGTGCACCACCAGCTTCGCGCCGATGAAGGCGAGGATCACCGCGAGGCCGTAGCTGAGGTACACGAGCTTCGTGACCAGCCCGCCGAGCAGGAAGTACAGCTGCCGCAGGCCCATCAGCGCGAACGCGTTGGCGGTGAAGACGAGGAACGCCTCCTGGGTGATGCCGAAGATCGCCGGGATGGAGTCCACCGCGAACAGCAGGTCGGCCGAGCCGATCGCGATGATCACCAGCAGCATCGGGGTGATCTTCCGCTTGCCGCCTTCCTTCACCAGGTACTTGTGGCCGTGGTAGTCGTCGGTGACCGGGAACAGCTTGCGCACCCAGCGGGTGAGCGCGTTCTCCTGGTACTCCTCCTCGTCGCCGTTGCCGCGCAGCATGCTGATCGCGGTCCACACGAGCACCGCGCCGAAGACGAAGAACACCCAGACGAACTGGTTGATGAGCGCCGCGCCGACCGCGATGAACACGCTCCGCATGCCGAGCGCGAGCAGGATGCCGACGAGCAGCACGCGGTGCTGGTGGATCGCGGGCACCTTGAACGAGGTCATGATGATCATGAAAATGAAGAGGTTGTCCACGCTCAGCGAGTACTCGGTGATGTACCCGGTGAAGAACTGGACCCCGGGGTCGTGCCCGGCGAAGTACCAGACGCCCGCGCCGAACAGGACGGCGCAGCCGATGTAGAAAATCACCCAGCGGGCGGCCTCGCCGGTGGTCACCGCGTGCGGCTTGTGGTCGACGATCACCAGGTCGATCGCGATCAGCGCGAGCAGCCCGCCGACTGTCGCGAACCACAGCCACAGGGGGACAGTCATCTCAGAAACCTCCGGATAGTGCGCAGCAGCAACTAACCGGAGGTCTCTCCCGCCGGTACGAAACCGGCCGACGGTGCCGGGGACCTCGGCGAATGACTCGCCCGGGTCACCG
The DNA here is from genome assembly GCF_042647905.1 of Amycolatopsis halotolerans. Lineage (NCBI taxonomy): Bacteria > Bacillati > Actinomycetota > Actinomycetes > Pseudonocardiales > Pseudonocardiaceae > Amycolatopsis > Amycolatopsis halotolerans. The sequence continues at coordinate 160,788 of NZ_JBHRWI010000006.1, read as the reverse complement.
TGCTGACGACACCGCCGCGAAGGAATACTCCCCTCACAGCGCGTTCAGTCTGCCGGTTACAGCCCGCAAACGCCAGCCGAGGTTGCCCACATCACCGAACCAGCCGTGTCTTCTTCACCACTCCAGGCATCAACAGCCAACCCCCGCGACTCTCCGAATCCACCACCCCCCTCGCGTCCCCCCGGTACCACCACCGCGGGATTGCGCCGGCGTTTGGGGCTGAGCGGCGGGACAGGCCGAAGGCCCCTCCCGCCGCTCAGCCCTAAACGCCGGCTAAAAGCAATCCCGCGCGGCGGCGAAGCCGACGCCATCAAACACAGTTCGCGTGCCGCGCCTTCCCCGCGAACCCGCCCCCGACTAACTCGCCCACAACCACCCCTCCAACGAGTGACCCCATGTCTAATCCGTGTAAAGCCCTCCACCCACTCTCAGCAAAATCGTCATAACGTCACGTCGTGCCCCGAATCCCGCTCCCCCGCACCCGCGGTACCCGGCTCACTGCCGTAGCCGCCGTGGTGCTGGTCGCCGCCGCGGCAGTGACCGTCTGGGCAACCCGAGACCGCGGCCCTGCCCCGGTCCGGACCCAGGACGCCTTCCTCTCAATGCCCGCCGCCCCAGGTCCCCCCGATCAGGTCCGCATCGACACCACGACCTACTACCCCGAACACACGCCCGCGCCCGCCGTGCTGCTCGCGCACGGCTTCGGCGGCGACAAGTCCAGTGTGGACCCGCAGGCGCGCGAACTGGCCCAGCGCGGGTTCGTCGTACTCACCTGGTCCGCGCGCGGTTTCGGGCACAGCACCGGCAAAATCGGCCTGAACGACCCCGACGGCGAAGTCGCCGACGCGCGGCGGCTGGTCGACCGGCTGTCGGCAAGCCCCGAGGTAGCGACCGGCGCCGACGGCCAGCGCGAGATCGGGGTGACCGGAGCGTCCTACGGCGGTTCGCTGTCGCTCCTGCTCGCTGGGACCGACCATCGAGTGCGCGCGCTCGCGCCCGTGATCACCTACAACGACCTCGGCCAAGCCCTCGTGCCAAACGCCGCGGCGACGACCGCTCCGTCGGCGAAGACTCCAGCGGCTGGCGCGTTCTCCCCGGACGGCGTCTTCAAGAAGACCTGGGCGGGCATCTTCTTCTCCTCCGGTTCTGGTGCGGCCGCGGCGAGCACGCCGTCCGCCGAGGCACCCGAAGCGGGACAGAAGACCAACGACAACGGCAGCACCGCGGGCAACAGCGCTGGCACAGCTCCGCAAGCGGCCGCGCCACCAACTGGGGCACGGTCGGAGCGGCCGTCCGCGGATCCGTGCGGGCGGTTCACCTCGGCGGTGTGCAAGGCGTACACGGAACTCGCGACAACCGGGAAGGCCAGCCCAGAAACGGTCGCGCTGCTGCACCGCGTCTCCCCCTCGTCGGTCACCGGCAAGATCACCGCGCCGACGCTGCTCGTCCAAGGCGAGAGCGACACGCTGTTCGGGCTCGACCAGTCCGACGCCACCGCGCGGCAGATCACCGCGGCGGGCGGATCGGTGCGCACGATCTGGTACACCGGCGGCCACGACGGCGGCGTCCCCGGACCGCAGCTGCGCGCGAAGATCGGCGACTTCCTGTGGTCGTCGCTCACCGGCCAGGGCGACCCGGGCCACGGATTCAGCTACGACGTCCAAGGCACGTTGCGCGCCAACGGAACCCCGTCGGTGCGGACGGTCAACACCGCGGCGTACCCCGGGCTGAACGGCGACGGGACCGAGCGGAAGCAGGTGGCGCTCAGCGGCCCGGCGCAGCCGATCGTCCGGCCCGCGGGCGCGAATCCGGCCGCGGTGAGCGGGATTCCGGGGCTCAACGGGCTCGCGTCCAGCACCTCGCGGCTGGCTCCGCTGTTCAGCAGCGACCCGCCGGGACAGGCCGCGCAGTTCGGCACCGCGCCGTTCGACAGCCAGGTATTGCTGTCGGGTTCGAGCACGGTCCGGCTGCGGGTCGCGACCGACCCGGCGCATCCGCAGCCGGAAGCGGTGCTGTTCGCGAAGCTTTACGACGTCGGCCAGGACGGCACCCGCGTGCTGCCCGCGAACGCGGTCGCGCCGTTCCGGGTCACCGGGCTGCCCGCCGACGGCACGCCGGTCGACGTCACGGTGACGCTGCCGGGCGTCGTGCGGCCGATCGACTCCGGGCATTCGCTGCGGCTCGTCGTCGGCACGACTGACCAGGCGTACTCGGTACCGGCGCAGCCGGGAGTGTTCCGGGTCGGGCTCGCAGCGGGCGCGGCGCTCGCCGTTCCGGTGGTGCCCGGCGCTTCGGTCGGCGCTCCCCTGCCGGTCGGGCAGCTGATCGGCATCGGCGCGACGCTGCTGATCGCGATCGCGGTCGTCGTGGTGGCGGTGATCCGGCGGCGGCGAGCGCACGACGTCGACCCGGAGCTCGCGGACACCCCGCTGGTGATCAAGGGCCTGCGCAAGCAGTACGCGGGCGGGTTCACCGCGGTGCGGGACCTGTCGTTCCGCGTCGAACCGGGCCAGGTGCTCGGCCTGCTCGGCCCCAACGGCGCGGGCAAGACGACCACGCTGCGGATGCTGATGGGCCTGATCACGCCGACCGCGGGCGAGATCCGCGTGTTCGGCCACCGGATCGCGCCGGGCGCGCCGGTGCTGTCGCGGATCGGGTCGTTCGTCGAGGGCTCCGGATTCCTGCCGCACCTGTCCGGCAAGGCGAACCTGGAGCTGTACTGGGCGGCGACCGGGCGGCCGGTCGAGAAGGCGCATTTCACCGAGGCGCTGGAGATCGCCGGGCTCGGCGACGCGGTGCACCGGCGGGTGAAGACCTACAGCCAGGGCATGCGGCAGCGGCTCGCGATCGCGCAGGCGATGCTCGGGCTGCCGGAGCTGATGGTGCTCGACGAACCGACCAACGGGCTCGACCCGCCGCAGATCCACCAGATGCGGGAGGTCCTGCAGCGCTACGCCGCCACCGGGCGCACCGTCGTCGTCTCGAGCCATCTTCTGGCCGAGGTCGAGCAGACGTGTTCGCACGTGGTGGTCATGCACCGCGGGAGGCTCGTGGCCTCGGGCGAGGTCGGCGAGCTGGCGGCCTCGAGCGGCGAGGCCACGTTCCGGGTCGGCGACTCGGCGGCGGCCGCGGCGGCGCTGAAGAGCGTCGGCGGGGTGTCGGACATCGAAACCGAGGGCGATCTGGTGCACGCGAACCTCGACGGGCTGCCGCGCGCCGAGGCGGTCGCGGCGCTCGTGCGCGCCGGGGTCGCGGTGGAGCAGGCCGGGCCGCGCCGACGGCTCGAAGACGCGTTCCTGCAGCTGGTGGGAGAGGATTCATGAGCGAGGACAACGGTTCCGGCGGGGTGCACACCGACCCGGCCGCGCTGCAGGAACTGAGCGACCTGGCCACCGCGGAACCGGCCGAGGTCGGCCCGGACGGCGCGGTCGCGGGCTACCGGGCCGACCGGACGCTGCGGCTGAGCGTCGAGCTGAAGCGGCAGCTGCGCCGGCGGCGGACCCAGCTGGTGCTGGCGTTCGTCGCGGTGCTGCCGTTCATCCTCGTGGTGGCGTTCCAGATCGGGCAGTCCAGTCCCAACCGCCGCTCCGGCGGGTTCGTGGACCTCGCGACGGCGAGCGCGCCGAACTTCGTGGTGCTCGCGTTCTTCGTGTCCGGCACGTTCCTGCTGCCGATGATCGTCGCGTTGTTCTTCGGCGACACGATCGCGAGCGAATCGTCGTGGTCGAGCCTGAAATACCTGCTCGCGATCCCGGTGCCGCGGCACCGGCTGCTGCGGCAGAAGGCCGCGGTGTCCGGGCTGCTGTCGATCGCCGCGCTCGTGCTGCTGCCGGTGGTTTCGCTGCTGGTCGGCATCATCTGGTACGGCGCGGGCGACGCGATCAGCCCGACCGGCGACGCGGTCAGCTTCGGCGACAGCCTGCTGGCGCTGCTGATGTCCACTGTGTACATCGTGGTGCAGCTGGCCTGGGTCGCCGGGCTCGCGCTGCTGCTGAGCGTGTCGACGGAGGCGCCGCTGGGCGCGGTCGGCGGGACGGTGCTGGTGGCGATCCTGTCGCAGATCCTCGACCAGATCACCGCTTTGGAGGGCTTGCGGAACTACCTGCCGACGCATTACTCGTTCGCCTGGATCGACCTGATCTCCACCGACATCGACTGGACGAACCTGGCCAGCGGGGTGCTGTCGTCGGTCATCTACACGACGGTCTTCCTGCTGCTGGCGGGCCGCCGGTTCGCACGCAAGGACGTCACCAGCTGACGCGGACGTCCGGTACGGTTCGGCGCGTGACGATCCACCTGGAACTCGATGCCGGCGTCGCACTCGTGACCCTCGAACACGGGCGTGGCAACACCCTCGACACCGCCACCTGCAAAGAGCTGGTGATCAGACTCGAAGAGGCCGACGCGGCCGGAGCGCGCGCGGTCGTGCTGACCGGCTCCGGCGACCTGTTCTCCGCCGGAGTGGACCTGCTCGCCATCGACGAGGGCGGCGCGCGCTACGTCGGCGATTTCCTGCCGGCGCTGTCGGACGCGTTCCTGGCCGTCTTCGGCTTCCCGCGCCCGGTGGTGGCCGCGGTGAACGGCCACGCCATCGCGGGAGGCATGGTCCTGGCCGCGGCGTGCGACCACCGGATCGCCGCGGACGGCCCCGGCCGCATCGGCGTGACGGAGCTGCTGGTAGGGGTGCCGTTCCCGTTGTCAGCGCTGGAAATTCTGCGCTGCACCTACGGAACGACCCCATTGCCGTCCCTGATCTACAGCGGCGCGACGGTCACCATGGCCGACGCCGTCCACCGCGGTCTGGTCGACGAGGTCGTGCCCGCCGAGGACGTGCTCACCCGGGCGCGCGAGCTGGCCAGCCGGCTGGGCGAACTGCCTGCGGAGGCTTTCGCGCACACGAAGGCGCAGCTGCGGCAGCCGTACCACCAGCGGATCGCGGAGAACCGCGTGTCGGACGACGCGCAGGTGGAACGGCTGTGGAGGTCGGACCCGGCGCTGGCGGCGGTGAAGGGTTACGTGGAGAAGGTGTTGAAGCGCTGACCTCTCCCCTGGTGTGCTGCCCCGGGCACGCTCGGCTCGTGCCTGGCGTGATGCCTGGGCAAGGTCGGCTCCAGCCCGGCGCGTTGCCTCGGCGCGCTCGGCTCATGCCCGACGTGATGTCCGGGCGACCTCGGCTCCAGCCAGACGCGTTGCCTGGGCACGATCGACTCATGCCTGGCGTGCCGCCAGGGCGACCTCGGCTCCAGCCCGACACGTCGCCTTGGCACGTCGGCTCATGCCTGGCGTGCTGTCGGGCAGGGTCGGCTCACACCCGGCGCGTTGCCGGGCAAGCTCGGCTCCGGGCCGGGGCGATCGCCGGAGGAGAGACTTTCTTGCCTCAGCTCTGCCCTCGCACCCATTGCTTCGGGCGCATGTTTCTGTGAAAGTCGAGGTGAGGGTCCGGGAACCGGGGGTGCCTCAGTTCGGAGCGCACCCCCGGGCCGGGGGTTTTGCCCCGCTTCTCTCCGCCGATCCGGCCGCCGTCAGTTCTCCTCCAGCTTGACCAGCTCGAGGTCGGTTTGCGGGAAGTCGTCGCCGATGCAGAGCAGCGGTTCGCCAGCGATTTTGGCGGTGGCGTAGCTGTGGCAGTCTCCCAAGTTGAGCCTCGCCGAATGACGGCCCTTCCCGAATCGCTGGAATGCCTCGATGGCGACCTCGGCATGGAGCTTGTCGAACGGGACCGTGACCACGTCCTGCTCTTGCAGGAAACGTTCGAAGAGACTCCGGCCGCGCATGCCGAACTTAGAAAGCAGGACGATTCCCGCCTCGACCCGGGTGGCAGCACCGATCCGCACCTTCGGATCGGCGACGAGCGCCCGCTCCAAGACCCCGCTTTCCGGCTCGCGATTGATCATCGCGACGATCGCCGACGTATCGATGATCACACGCCCTCCGGCCCGAAACCAAGAATCTCTTCTTGCTCTTCTTTGGTGATCGGGACCCCCAGCTGATCAGCAGGCAGCTGGGACCAGACCTCCTCCTCGAGGAAGCGGTGCAACCGCGCCAGGCGCTCCTCGGGCGTTTCCGTTTTCCTGACCAGGTCTTCCCGGAACACGCGAAGGGCCTCGCGGACCGCACCGGTTTTGGTGGTGCCGGTCAGCTCGGCCACCTCGGCGGCCAGGCGCTCCGCGTCCGGATCCTTGATGTTCATCGCCATGGTGTAAGGGTACCCGATATGGTGTAACTACTTGATTCCAGCCGCGTCCATCCCTCGCAGTTCCTTCTTCAGGTCGGAGACCTCGTCGCGCAGCCGGGCGGCCAGTTCGAACTGCAGGTCGCGGGCGGCCTGCATCATCTGGTCGGTCATCTGCTGGATCAGGTCGGCGAGTTCGGCACGCGGCATCGACGACACGTTCTTGTCGGTCAGCATGCCCGAGCTGCGGACGCGGTCGCCCTGTTCCGGCTTCTTGCCGCGCGAGGCGTTGCGGCCCGAGCCGCCGACCGCGACCGACTCGTCCGAGTCTTCCGCTTCGTTGTAGACGCGGTCGAGGATGTCGGCGATCTTCTTGCGCAGCGGCTGCGGGTCGAGACCGCGCTCCTCGTTGTAGGCGACCTGCTTGGCGCGGCGGCGGTCGGTCTCGTCGATCGCGTACCGCATCGAATCGGTGATCTTGTCCGCGTACATGTGGACCTCGCCGGAGACGTTTCGCGCCGCGCGGCCGATGGTCTGGATCAGCGACGTGCCGCTGCGCAGGAAGCCTTCCTTGTCCGCGTCGAGGATCGCGACCAGCGACACCTCGGGCAGGTCGAGGCCCTCGCGCAGCAGGTTGATGCCGACCAGGACGTCGTAGTCGCCCGCACGCAGCTGCCGCAGGAGCTCGACCCGGCGCAGCGTGTCGACCTCCGAGTGCAGGTACCGGACGCGGATGCCCAGCTCCAGCAGGTAGTCCGTGAGGTCCTCGGACATCTTCTTGGTGAGCGTGGTGACCAGGACGCGCTCGTCCTTGTCCGCGCGCTCGCGGATCTCGTGCACCAGGTCGTCGATCTGGCCCTCGGTCGGCTTCACGACCACCTTCGGGTCGACCAGGCCGGTCGGCCGGATGACCTGCTCGACGAACTCGCCGCCGGTCTGCCCCATCTCGTACGGGCCCGGCGTCGCCGACAGGTACACCGTCTGCCCGATCCGGTCGGAGAACTCCTCCCAGGTCAGCGGCCGGTTGTCGACCGCGCTCGGCAGCCGGAACCCGTAGTCGACGAGGTTGCGCTTGCGGCTCATGTCGCCTTCGTACATGCCGCCGATCTGCGGCACCGTCTGGTGCGATTCGTCGATGACCAGCAGGAAGTCTTCCGGGAAGTAGTCGATGAGCGTGGCGGGCGCGGTGCCCGCGCCGCGGCCGTCGATGTGCCGCGAGTAGTTCTCGATGCCGGAGCAGAAGCCGACCTGGCGCATCATCTCGATGTCGTAGGCGGTGCGCATCCGCAGCCGCTGGGCCTCCAGCAGCTTGCCCTGCTTCTCCAGCTCGGCCAGCCGTTCTTCCAGCTCGGCCTCGATGCCGCGGATCGCCTTTTCCATCCGCTCCGGCCCGGCGACGTAGTGGGTGGCCGGGAAGATCCGGACCTCGTCGACCTCGCGCACGATGTCGCCGGTGAGCGGGTGCAGGTAGTACAGCTTGTCGATCTCGTCGCCGAAGAACTCGACGCGGATCGCCAGCTCCTCGTACGCCGGGATGATCTCCACCGTGTCGCCGCGGACGCGGAAGGTGCCGCGCGCGAAGGCGATGTCGTTGCGCGAGTACTGCACGTCGACCAGCGCGCGCAGCAGCACGTCGCGCTCCACCGTGCCGCCGACCTCCAGCTTCGTGGACCGGTCGAGGTACGACTGCGGCGTGCCGAGGCCGTAGATGCAGGACACCGACGCGACCACGATGACGTCGCGCCGCGAGAGCAGGTTCATCGTGGCGGAGTGGCGCAGCCGCTCGACGTCGTCGTTGATCGACGAGTCCTTCTCGATGTAGGTGTCCGTCTGCGCGATGTACGCCTCGGGCTGGTAGTAGTCGTAGTAGCTGACGAAGTATTCGACCGCGTTGTGCGGGAACAGCTCGCGCAGCTCGTTGGCCAGCTGCGCGGCCAGCGTCTTGTTCGGGGCCATCACCAGCGTGGGCCGCTGGACGCGCTCGATCAGCCACGCGGTGGTGGCCGATTTGCCGGTGCCGGTGGCGCCCAGCAGCACGACGTCTTTCTCCCCGCCGCGGATCCGGCGTTCGAGATCGTCGATGGCCGCCGGCTGGTCGCCGGCGGGCTGGTACTCGCTGACGACCTCGAACCGGCCGCCGGCACGAGGCACCTCGGAGACCGGGCGGAAGTCGGACTGGGCGAGGACGGGGTGTTCGGTTGCGAAAGCCACGAGAACCAGGGTAGGCCGGGGCACCGACAATTTCCGCGACGGCCGGTGTGAGCTGGGGATCTATCGCCCTTCCGGGGCCCCCGAGCAGCCGTGAGGGGAACCCTGAGGGACTCTGAGTCCCTCAGGGTTCCCCTCACGGACTTCTGGCGGTGCGCGGGGCCAGGGCGGCCAGGCGGGCAGTCTCCGTTAGCAGCTGCAGCAGTCGCATCCGTCGCAGCAGCTGCAGCAGTCGCCGCAATCACAGCAGTCGCAGTCGCAGTCGTTGTCGTGCCGTTGGCCGCTCCACGGGCCTGGGTACGGGTCGCGGCAGCAGAACTGGCAGGTGCAGCACATGTACGTCGCGATCGCGCAGCCGGAGAAGACGTTCCGGCGTTTCGGCGGGACCGCGAACTTCGGCATCCAGCAGCCGCCGCCCTTGCCGTCCAGGGAGCCTCCGTCTTCCGGCGGTTCGGGGCCGTCCGGACCTCCCGGCCCGCCGGGGCCGCCTGGTCCGGGAGGGCCCGCGGAGCCGCCGGGGCCGGGCATTCCGGGAGGTCCGTAGCCGGGAACCGGAGCACCGTAGCCCGGCGGCGGCCCGTACCCGGGCATCCCCGGCTGCTGGCCATATCCCGGCTGCCCAGGCCCAGGCGGCCCGTAAGGCGACTGCTGCGGCGTCGGCCCCGGCCCGATCCACCCGGGCGGCGGCTGCTGACCGTGCAGATGGTGATGCCCGAACGCCCGCCGCACCGCTTGCCGCAGCTCGTGCACCAGCAGCGCGTGCACCAGAGCCGAATCAGCGAACTCCGCCTCGCGCAGCGCCAGCTCGACCCCGAGCACCGCGTCCGTGCACAACCGGTGTGCCTCGGCCAAAGCGGTTCCCGTGGCCAGCAACGGATTCCACGCCCCGGACGCGGCATCAGCAGCGAGGTCCTCGACCGCATCGAGCAGGTGCGCCACCCGTCCGAACAGCCGCCCGGCCTCGGCGAGCGGGGCGCGGTTGCCGGGGCGTCCGGCCAGTACCGCGGTCTGCGCGAAGGCCGCGGACGACGCCAGTTCGGCCGGTTCGGTCGCCAGCAGCGGCGAGTCTCCGGCACGAATCGCGCGCTCCAGTTCGCCCTGCCGACCGACCGCTTCGGTCAGCACCGCGGTGTCGAAACCGACGCCAGCGCCCGTCCGACCGCCTTGCGCGGCCCAGCGACGGGCGACTAGCCGGGCTGCCCCGGCGACTGGACGCCGGGCGAAAGCACCGTCCCGGTCAGCGACGTGGTCGTCGACCTTCGCCGAAGCCAGTACCAGCGAAACCGCCGCCGCGAGCCGGGCCCCGTCGCCGACCGCGACGGACGCGGAGCGCATCGACCGGAGCGGGCAAGGGCCCGCGGCGCGCCGGGGTCCGCTCGGTGTTTGTGCTTCGACCAGCGCCGACACGATCAGCGCGTCGTAGTTCGTCACGACCCGGGCGAACTGGCCGTGCTGGTCGCGCAGGGCCAGGCAGAGGCCGCACAGGTGGGCCATCCAGTCCGCGTGGAGCCGCCCGGCCAGCCGGTGCCGGCAGGGTCTGATGATCCCGAACAAACGCTTGTCCCCCCAGGAGAACCGAATGACCCGCGAACTTTAGCCCCTCGGCCAGGCCCCTAACCGGCGTTCCGGAGATTCTCGCGAAGGGCGCGGGCAGGGCAGGATGGGCGGATGACCGATCTGCACCCGCCGAAGGTCGAGACGTTCGACCCGGCCGCCCGCGTGAACATCGACAACAAGGGCATCCGCCGCGATGTGGAGGAGTTCCGCGAGGAGCCGTGCGGCCTGTACCTGGCGCGGCCGGCGCCGGGACGGGCGCAGTTCCACTACCTCGAATCCTGGCTGCTTCCCGAGCTCGGGCTGCGGATCACCGACTTCTGGTTCAGCCCCGGCCACGAACGCGACCAGGACTTCTACCTCGACGTGGTGCGCGTGCACCGCGACGGCCCGCGCTGGGTCGCCACCGACCTCTACCTCGACCTCGTGCTCAAGGACAAGATCTCGGTCCGGGTGATCGACACCGACGAGCTGCTCGCCGCCGTCTCCGAGAAGCTGCTCTCCCAAGAGGAAGGCGAGTACGCGCTCGAAGTCGCCTACGCCGCCGTCGAGGGGCTCGCCGCGCACGGCTACGACCTCGCCGCCTGGCTGTCCACAAAGGACATGACACTCGGCTGGCGCAGGCATCCCTAACCGGGAACGGGGGAATTCCCCACCCGGCCCGGCGGTCAGCCGGATTACCCGAAACGGCTCGCCCGGCCACGATCAGCGGCATGGAACGAACCGCAAACCAGGTGACGCTCGACCTCGTGTGCTCGCTCTACCGCGAGCACACCGAAGCGTTGCGCGCCGCGAAGGACGCCCAGCGAGCGCACCGCCGCGCGCACCCCACGATGAAAACCCAGCTGGACGACGTCGAGGCGGAGATCACCTACCTGCTCCTGCGCCAGCTGCGCCCGGAGAAAGTCGTGGAGATCGGTTCGCTGCACGGCTGGTCCACGAGCTGGATCCTCCGCGCGCTCGCGGACAACGGCTCCGGCGGGCTGACCACGATCGACCTCATCGGGAACGCGACCAAGACCGTCCCGCACGCGCTGGCCAAGGGCCGCTGGGAGTTCCGCCAGGGCGACGCGCGCACCCTCGCCGCCGACTGGCTGTCCGATGTGGACTATCTCTTCATCGATGCCGACCACGGAGCGCGCTTCGCGAGGTGGTACCTCGCCGACGTCTTCCCGAAGATCGACGCCGCGGTGAGCGTGCACGACGTGTTCCATCGCGGGACCCCGCTGCCCTTCACCGAAGGCACTGAAGTGGTGCGCTGGCTGGGAAAAACACAGACTCCGTACTTCACCGCGGCGCGCGCCCGGGCGAAACACGCGTACGCTCGCCTTAACGAACTGAGGCGCGGACTCGGCGTCGACAGCATCGTCCACACCGGGCGCGACAACCCGATGATCTACTTCCGCATCCACCGATCGGTGGATGCGCGGCTGACAGCCGGTGGACCGGAAGTCGCACCGTTCCGCTGATCCGATCGGCCGCTCCAGCAGGGATTCTCGAACACAGCAACCGCTGCGATTCGAGAGGGGACGGCGGACAATGCCGGTCATCGAGGTGCGAAACCTCCGCAAACGCTACCGCGAGAAAACGGCGGTGGAAGACGTTTCGTTCACCGTGGAGCGGGGCGAGATCTTCGGGATCCTCGGCCCCAACGGGGCGGGCAAGACGACCACGGTCGAATGCGTCGAGGGCCTGCGCTCCCCCGACGGCGGCACCGTTTCGGTGCTCGGCCTCGACCCGCGGCGCGACGTCCGCGAACTGCGCCAGCGCCTCGGCGTCCAGTTGCAGGAGAGCCGGCTGCCCGACCGGTTGCGCGTCGCCGAGGTCCTCGACCTGTTCGCCGCGATGTACCGCACCCCGGCCGATCCGGAGCGGCTGATGGACCTGCTCGGGCTCACCGAGCAGCGGAACACCTTCTATCGCAAGCTTTCCGGCGGCCAGCAGCAGCGCGTGTCGATCGCGCTCGCGCTCGTCGGCAGTCCCGAGGCGGTGGTGCTCGACGAACTGACCACCGGTCTCGACCCGCAGGCCCGCCGCGACACCTGGGACCTCGTCGAAGCGGTCCGCGCCGAGGGCGTGACGGTCGTGCTGGTCACGCACTTCATGGAGGAAGCGGAACGGCTGTGCGACCGGATCGCGGTGATCGACGCCGGGCGCGTCGTCGCGACCGACACCCCGGCCGGGCTGGTCGGCCGGGTCGGCGGGGAGCAGCGCATCCGGTTCCGCCCGTCCGCGCCGGTCGATCCGCGGGAACTCGCCGAACTGCCGGACGTGCTGAAGGCCGAGCGGAACGGCGCGCAACTGGTGGTGACCGGCGGCGCCGGCGCGCTGCAGGCGGTGACGTCGTTCCTCGCCCGCGCCGACGTGGTGGCGGGCGATCTGCGGGTGGAGCAGGCCAGCCTGGACGACGCGTTCGTCGCGCTGACCGGCCGGAAACTGGACTGAGGGGGAACCGGAAGTGTTGTCGAAACTGACCGTCGCCGAGGCGAAGATCTTTCTCCGCGACCCCGGTGCTCCGGCCGTGGTGCTCGGGATCCCGCTGGCGCTGGTGCTGGTGTTCGGGCTGATGCCGGGGTCGCGCGAACCGAGCGCCCAGTACGGCGGCCAGTCGTCGCTGGCCACGGTGATCGCGCCGATGGCGGTGGCGCTCCTGCTCGGGATCCTCGCGGTGTACATGCTGCCCGGCGCGATGGCCGCGCACCGGGAGAAGGGGGTGCTGAAGCGGCTGGCGGCGAGCCCGATGCCGGCGTCGCGGCTGCTGGCCGCGCAACTGCTGGTGAATCTCGCCGTCGCGGTCGTCGCGATCGTGCTCGTCGTGGGGGTGGGCACGATCGCGCTCGGCATGGCGCTGCCGAGGAATCCGCTCGGGTTCCTCGGAGTCATGCTGCTGGGGGCGGTGTCGCTGTTCTCGGTGGGCACGCTGCTCGCCGCGTTCGTACCGAGCACCCGCGCGGCGAACGGGCTCGGCGCGGCCGTGTTCTTCCCGATGCTCGCGCTCGGCGGGGTCTGGGTGCCGAAGGAACAGCTGCCGCCGGTGCTGCAGCACATCGCCGACATCCTGCCGCTCGGCGCGACACTCGGCAGCCTGCGCGAGACCGCCGCCGGACACGCGCCGCAGTGGTTGCCTCTCGTGTCCCTCGCGGTGGTCGCCGTCGTGTGTTCGACGCTCGCCGCCCGATTCTTCCGCTGGGAGTGAGCGCGATGACTACGACACAGAAAGAAACCACGACGGCCCGCTCGGTCGCGCCGTTCGCCCGGATGCCCGTGTTCGGCATTGCCGCGCTGATGGCGGTGCCGCTGGTGCTCACCGCGAACAACTACGGCTACTTCGGCGACGAGTTGTACTTCCTCGCCGCCGGGCGGCATCTGGCCTGGGGTTACGTGGATCAGCCGCCGCTGCTGCCGCTGCTCGCCCGCGCGATGGACACGATCGCGCCGGATTCGCTGTTCGTCCTGCGGCTCCCGGCGATGCTGGCGATGCTGGCCGGGGTCGTGTTCGCCGCGCTCATCGCCCGTGAACTCGGCGGCCGGACCCGCGCGCAAGTGATCACCGCCGCCACCTGGGCCGCCTGCACGAATTTCGTGGCCGGCGGCCATTACCTGGCGACCTCGACGCTGGACCCGTTCCTCTGGACCGTCCTGCTCTGGCTGGTCGTCCGCTGGATCCGCACCCGGCGCGACGGCCTGCTGCTGTGGGCCGGAGTCGTCACCGCGCTCGCGTTGTACGTGAAGTTCCTGATCGGCGGCTTCTGGATCGTCGCCGGGATCGCGCTGCTGGTCTGCGGTCCGCGCGAGCTCCTGCGCCGCCCGATGCTGTGGGCGGGCGCCGCGATCGCCGCACTGGCGCTGGTCCCGACGCTGGTCTGGCAGGCCCAGCACGGCTGGCCGCAGCTCGGCATGGGCGCGGCGATCTCGAACGAGGTCGGCGCGTCCTGGGGCGGGCGGCTGTCCTGGATCCCGCAGGTGCTGCTGCTCGCGGGGGTCCCAGTCGGGCTTGTGCTGCTGGGCTACGGCCTGTGGCGGCTGCTGCGTTCGCCTCAGCTGCGCTCCTACCGCTTCCTCGCCTGGACCACACTCGCGCTCGCGGTGGTGTTTATCGCGGTCAACGGCCGGTCGTACTACATCGCGGGCATGTTCGCGCCGTGCTGGGCAGCCGCGGCGGTGGAACTCGAAAACGGACAGGCGTCGCGGTGGTGGCGCTGGATCCCGACCTGGCCGGTCTACGTGCTTTCCGCGCTGCTGATGCTGCCCGCCGCACTGCCGGTGTGGCCGCATTCCTGGGTCGAGAAGAACCCGCCGCTGCCGACGCCAGCCTTCTCGTTCGGCGAGGTCGGCTGGCCGGAAGCCTCGCAATCGGTCGCCCGCGCGTTCCATCGCGTGCCCGACCCGGCACACACCGCGATCGTCGGCGAGACGTACTGGACCGCGAGCGCGCTCGACCGCTACGGCCCGGACCTGGGTCTGCCCGAGCCGGCCAGCCCGAACCGCGGGTACGCGCCACTGGTCGTTCCGCCCGATTCGGCTCGCGACGTCCTGTTCGTCGGAGCAGATCCCCGGCCGCTGCTCGGACACTTCGCCCATCTCGAGCCGATCGGAACAGTGACGACCGGGGACGCGAAGCCGAGTGTGCTCGACGGCACGCCGATGTGGCTGGCCACCGCGAGGCTGCGGCCGTGGCCGGAAATCTGGCCCGAGCTGGCGAACACCGGCGCTTGACCGGCGCCACCCGCAGTACGGCGGCGTCCGGCCTCGCCCGTAGGGTGCGGGCGAGGCCAGCCCCCGATCTGCCGACAGGGAGCAGGATGGATGCCGTGACCACGGCCACCGCACCGAGCACGCCCGGCCGCGCGCTCGCCGACTTCGCCCGGCGGCCGGTCTTCCTGCTCGCCGCGGGGACCGCCGCCGTACTCCTCGCCACCGCCGGCCGCTACGGCTACTTCGGCGACGAGCTGTACTTCCTCGCCGCGGGCAAACACCTCGCGTGGGGTTACGCGGACCAGCCGCCGGTGCTGCCGTTCCTCGCCTGGCTGGCGAACTCGATCGCGCCGGGCTCGCTCGTCGTGTTCCGGATCCCGGCGATACTGGCGACCGCCGCGGGCGTGGTGTTCACCGCGCTGATCGCCCGCGAAATGGGCGGCGAACGCAAGGCGCAGACCCGTGCCGCCGCGGCGTACGCGATCTGCGGGCAGTTCGTCGGCAGCGGCCACTACCTCGCGACGTCCACTGTGGACCCTCTGCTGTGGACGATCGTGCTGTGGCTGCTGGTGCGCTGGATCCGCACCCGCGACGACAATCTGCTGCTGTGGCTCGGCGTCGCGACGGCGGTCGGGCTGAACGTGAAGTTCCTGATCGGCGGGTTCTGGGCGGTCACCGCGGTCACCGCGCTCGTCTTCGGACCGCGGGACCTGTTGCGCCGTCCGAAACTGTGGGCTGGCGCGGCGATCGCCGCTGTCTCGTGTGTACCGACGTTGCTCTGGCAGGCCTCGAACGGCTGGCCGCAGCTCGGCATGGGCGACGCGGTGTCGCGCGAAGTCGAGGAAGCGGGCGGCCGGGCGATGTTCGTGCCCACGCTGCTCGCCGGGGCTGGTTGGGTCATCGGCGCGCTAGGCGTGCTGTACGGACTGACGGTGCTGGTCGGCAGCTCTCGGCTGCGCGCGTACCGCTTCCTCGGCTGGACCGCGCTCGGCGTCTTCGCGCTCTTCCTGATCGGCAACGGCCGGTTCTATTACGCCGCAGGCACTTTCGGCTTGCTGTGGGCGGCTGCCGCAGTGCATCTGCAGGACCGCCGACGGCCCGCTTTGTGGTGGCGCTGGGTGCCAACGTGGCCGATGTTCGTCCTGTCTGCGCTGTACAGCCTCCCCTACGCGCTCCCGGTATGGCCGGAGCAGTGGCTGGTCGAGCACCCGACCGCGCCGCGCCCGGCGTACGCGATGGAGGAGTACGGCTGGCCGGATCTGGCCGCGTCCGTCGCCAAGCAGTACCGCGCGCTGCCGCCCGAGCAGCGAACCCGCACCACGCTCGTCACCGGCGGGTACTGGCAGGCGGGCGCGCTCGACCGGTACGGGCCTGATCAGGGCCTGCCCGAGGCGTACAGCGCCAGCCGCGGATTCTGGTACTTCGGACGGCCGGACGACAAGGCGGACACCGTGCTGTTCGTCGGCCGCGAACCGGCGAAGCTGGCGGCGCACTTCCGGTCCGCGCGCGTCGTCGGCGAGGTCGACAACCGGCTGGGCGTCCCGAACGCCAGCCGCCACATGCCGATCTGGCAGCTCGACGGCCGGATCGGGAGCTGGGCCGAGATCTGGCCGCGGCTCAAGGACCTCAAGGCGTGAGATTCGAGGACGTCCGGGACGTCGAACTCGACTGGCGCGGTTCGCTGATGCCGCCCGCCGCGTCTCAAGAAGGCGATCAGCCCGTGCGGTGGCATCGGTGGTTCGCCCGGGTGGAGACGACGCTCGCGTGGGTTCTCCTCGTCGTCCCGACACTGCTGAGCGCGCTGACCGACCAGACGAACGCACACCGGATCACCACCGTGCTGATCGCCGCCGGGGCCGCGGTGTGGCTGGCGCTGACCACTTTCGTTCTCAGCCCGAAGCTGCGCGACCACCCGGTCGCCTCCGCCGCGGCGTTCGCCGGGGTCGTCGCGTTCGGCTCGGTCCTCCAGTCGCGCGACGCGTACTTCATCATCTTCATGGTCTACGGGTTCTTCGCGGCGATGCGGATGAAGCCGATGCCGGTCGCGGTGCTCGGTGTCGGCATCACGTCACTGCTGATCAACACCATGACGCTCGGCGGCCCGATCCACGCGCTGTCGGTGTCGCCGGGCATCTGGGGCACGGTCGTGGTCGTGCAGACCGCGGCGATCGGCGGCGGCGGCGCGCTTTTCGCCGCGGTGGGCAGGCAAAATCAGGAACGCAAGCGGATGCTCGACCAGCTGACGGCGGCCGAGGCGGAGAACCGCGGGCTGCAGCGGCAGTTGCTCACGCAGGCGCGCGAGGCAGGCGTGCTCGACGAGCGGCAGCGGCTGAGCCAGGAAATCCACGACACGCTCGCGCAGGGCTTCACCGGGATCATCACCCAGCTCGAGGCCGCCGCGCAGGCCCGCGACGACCCGGCGGAATGGGAACGCCACCTCGCCTCGGCGACCCAGCTGGCGCGGGAGAACCTCACCGCGGCCCGGCGTTCGGTCGCCGCGCTGCACCCGGAGCCGCTCGAAACCGCGACGCTGCCCGAAGCGCTCGCCGAAGTCGCGCGGCTGTGGAGCGAGCGCACCGGCGTACCCGCGGAGTTCTCGGCCACGGGAACCGCCGTCCCGCTGCATCCGGAGCTGGAGGCGACCCTGCTGCGGATCACCCAGGAAGCACTGTCCAATGTGGCCAGACACGCGCAGGCGGGCCGGGCCGGGATCACCCTGTCGTACATGGGCGACGAGGTGACGCTCGACGCGCGCGACGACGGCGTCGGCTTCGACCCGGCGCAGCCGCCCGCCCCGCCGTCGCCCGAAGGCGGCCACGGCCTGCCCGGCATGCGGCGGCGCGCGGAACGGCTCGCCGGAACCCTGCACGTCGAGTCCGAACCGGGCGGCGGCACCGCGATCTCGGTGCGCCTGCCCGCCGTCCCGGCTGCGACACTGGACCCGACCGAGGGGGCCTCATGACCATCACCCTGCTCATCGCCGACGACCACCCGATCGTCCGGGACGGGCTACGCGGCATCTTCACCGGCGAACGCGGCTTCGAGGTCCTGGGCGAGGCCGCGCACGGAGCCGAGGCGGTCACGCTCGCCGAGGCGTTGAAGCCGGACGTCGTGCTGATGGACCTGCGCATGCCCGGCACCGACGGCGTCGCCGCGATCACCGAACTCGCCCGCCTCGGCAACCCGGCGCGCGTGCTCGTGCTGACCACGTACGACACGGATTCCGACGTGCTGCCCGCGATCGAGGCGGGCGCGACCGGCTACCTGCTGAAGGATTCGCCGCGCGAGGAACTGTTCCGCGCTGTCCGAGCCGCCGCCCGCGGCGAGGCGGTCCTCTCCCCCGCGGTCGCGAGCCGGATCATGGGCCAGATGCGCGCACCGGCCCAGGAACCGTTGTCGCAGCGCGAAATCGAGGTGCTGAACCTCGTCGCGCGCGGGTCGACGAACAAGGAAGCGGCGAAGAAGCTGTTCATCAGCGAGGCGACGGTGAAGACGCATCTGCTGCACGCGTACGCGAAACTCGGCGTGAAGGACCGCGCGGCGGCAGTCGCCGTGGCTTTCGAACGCGGCTTGCTCGGCTCGTAACTCCCCCAATGTGGCATTGGGTGCATCTCACGCACCGAACGCCACATTGGGTGCATCTCACGCACCCAATGTGGCATTGGGGTGCTTTCAGCTCCACAGCGCTCCGGAACGCGAAGCCGCCTGGGCAGCCGCTGCGGCTACGAATTCCTTCGCTGGCAACGGGTCCAGCCGACGGCCGTCGCGGAGCCGGGGGGCGATCCGGTCCGCAACGGCCTCTCGCGCACCGATCACCGCCTGGTACGGCACCAACCGCCGGTCGCGGATACGAGCGCCCAGGCTCCCCCGGTCCGCCGGGACGACCTCGGCGCGCAGCCCAGCGTCCATCGCCTGCTCCGCCACCGCTTGGGCCGCCGGGAGTTCCGCGTCGCCGACCGGCAGCACGGCCACCTGCACCGGAGCCAGCCACGGCGGGAACGCGCCGCCATGCTCCTCGATCAGTTGTGCCAGCACGCGTTCCAGGCTGCCGAGCACCGCGCGGTGCACCAGGACTGGCCGGTGCGCGCGGCCGTCGGGACCGACGTACTCCAGCCCGAACTGCTCCGGCTGGTGGAGGTCGACCTGCACGGTGGACAGGGTCGACTCGCGGCCGGAACTGTCGGCGATCTGGACGTCGATCTTCGGGCCGTAGAACGCGGCTTCGCCCGGTCCTCGTTCGTACTCGACACCGTCGAGCGCTTCGACGAGCACCTCCGCCGCGCGCTCCCACGCCTCGGCCGCACCGGCGTACTTGCCCCGGTTGTCCGGCAAGGAAAGGCGGTAGCGCGCGGGTTTCAGGCCCAGATCGCGGTAAACCCGGCGGATCAGCGCGAGCGCACTCCGCACCTCCGCGCCGACCTGCTCGGGCAGGCAGAAAATGTGCGCGTCATTGAGCTGAATCGCCCGCACGCGGCTGAGCCCGCCGAGGACGCCGGACAGTTCGGCGCGGTACATCCCGCCGAGTTCGGCCAGCCGCACCGGCAGTTCGCGGTGGCTGTGGGCGCGGGAACGGTAGATCAGCGCGTGGTGCGGGCACAGGCTCGGCCGCAGCACGACCTGCTCGCCGCCGAGGTCCATCGGCGGGAACATGTCGTCGCGATAATGCGCCCAGTGGCCGGAAAGCTCGTACAGCTCCCGTTTCCCCAGCACCGGCGACGACACGTGCTGATAGCCGGCTCGGCGTTCGACCTCGCGGACGTACTCCTCCAGCACGTGCCGCACGGCGGCGCCGTCGGGAAGCAGGTACGGCAGCCCGGCCCCGATCAGCGGGTCGCTGCCGAACAGGCCGAGTTCCCGGCCGAGTTTGCGGTGGTCAGGCATGGCGGTCTCCTCACGGAAGGCGAGGCGAGCGCACAGCGAAGAGCCCGGGGCGCTCGCCCCGGGCTCGAATGGCAGTGTTCAGCGCGCCGGGACGGGATCCGGCGTCGTCGTGGACTGGGCGCGCTTCATGGCCCGAACGGTAACCCCGCGCGAGGCGGGACCGCACCTGATTTCCGGGTCAGGGCTTCCAGCCGCCCTGCGCGGCCCACACTTGCGCGCGCACGAACGCCGCGTTGACCCAACCCTGCTTCTCCTCCGCGTACTGCTCGACCGTGCCGTCAGCGGAATGCTTGCGCGCCAGTGCTTCCTTGACCTCGGTGTAGTTGTCGCGCTCGTCCGGATGCGCCCGGATCCAGTCGCGGAACAGCAGCGCGAGCCGCCACGCCGGGGTTTCGGTGGACCGGACGTGCAGGTTCACCGGCCGCTTCGGGTCGGCGCTCTGGTGGAACCGTTTGAGCCACTTCCCGTGGCCGCCCTGCGGATCGTCCCACCATTCGCCTTCGCGGCGCGGGAAACCGGCGTCGGCGAGCGCTTCGGCAAGCGCATCCGCATCGTCCAAAGAGGACACGGTGAGCTGGAGGTCGAGGATGTCCTTGGCGGGCAGGCCCGGCACGGCGGTGGACCCGATGTGGTCCGCGCGCACCAGCCGCGAACCCGCGATCTGCCGCAGCCGCGCCAACCGGCGTTCGGCCTGCAACGGCCAACTCGAGTCGTACGGCGAGATCACCGGCGAGGCCGGCGGACGCGGTTTGCGCAGCCGCAGGTTCGCCTCGAACGGCACCAGCCGGTCCGCCCACAGCGCGTCCACTTCGGCGAGCACGACGTCCTGCGTCCCGCCGTTGTCGAGCCAGACGTCCGCGACCGCGCGGCGCTGTTCCTCCGCGGCCTGCGCACGGATCCGCGCCCGGGCGTCCGCCTCGGGCATGCCGCGCACGTCGACCAGCCGGCGCACCCGCACCTCCACTGGCGCGTCGACCACCAGCACCAGGTGATACGCGGGAGCGAGGTCGTTCTCGACGAGCAGCGGGACGTCGTGCACGACCACCGCGTCGTCCGCGGCCTCGGCCATCAGTTCGCCGGCGCGCCGCCCGACCAGCGGATGCACGATCGCGTTGAGCCGCTTGCGGCTTTCGTCGTCGGAGAACGCGCGCGCGGCGAGCGCGGGCCGATCGAGCGAGCCGTCCTCGGCGAGGATTTCCTCGCCGAACGCCTCGGCCAGCGCGGCCAGCCCAGGCGTGCCCGGCTCCACGACTTCGCGCGCGATGCGGTCCGAGTCGATGACGACCGCCCCGTGTTCGGCCAGCCGGTTCGCCACTGTCGACTTCCCCGCACCGATCCCGCCCGTCAGGCCCACTCGCAGCATGGCCACACCTTAACGAGCGCCGCCGTCACCCGCTCAGGCGACATCGGACCCCCTGCACGTGCACCCGCACAGGTACCCGCACACCCTCCGCGTAAACGCAAGCACATTTTCGGGCGTAGCCGAACTGATGTGGGTGACACGCCGCGCGCTTGCGCTGTTTTCGCGGGTCGAGTGCGTACCGTGCGCGGCGGAAGGGTCGCCCACACGGAGGAACAATGGCGGATAAGCACGTCGGGAAGCACCGGCTCGGCACCCCCGGCCTGGTGCACTGCGTCGGCTATCGCCAGGTCTCGGACGCTCTCGCGGAATACCGGCGCACGTGGTTCAGCGCGCTGCTCGTGCCCGCGAAGCACAGCTTGGCTGGCCTCCGCCGTCGTGCCCGCGAAGCGGCCCTCGAACGTGCCTGGGTGCCTTCGGTTTCGCTCGAACGCGCCTGACCCTCCCGCTTCGGCGAGCGCCGTGAGGGCCGCCTTCACGGACCCTGATTCCCCATGCCAGGAACCCAAGGCTGTGATGCGGACGCGCTTCCGGCGTGTTTCCCCAGCTCAGCTGGCTCGATCCGGGTGAACGCACGTCGCTGTGGCCCCGCGACCCGCCAACGGAAGCCGGGTTGCGGTCCGTGAAGGACTCCTTGAGGGAATCTGATTCCCTCAAGGGGTCCCTCACAGACTTCAAGGCACAGGCACATAGCGACGAATCGGGCATTTCGGCGCTGTTGGCGTCCTTTGCGGACGGTCAGCGGGCCGGGGTCGCGCGGCTTAAGTACCTGGCATTGACTCTGATTCCCTGAAGGTTCCCCGCACGGACCGCCGCGATCAGATCGCGTGGGTTTCGATCGCGATTTCGTGGCTCAGCGTGCGATGCACCGGGCATTTGTCGGCGATCTCCAGCAGCCGCGCGCGCTGGGCGTCGTCGAGGTCGCCTTCCAGCGAGATCTCCCGGGTGATCCGGCTGATCAACCCGACCTCGGTCTCGCAGCGTTCGCAGTCGCGGGCGTGGACGCGGTCGTGCCGGAGCCGGACGGTCGTGCGGGTCAGCGGGATTCCCTTGCGGTCGGCGTACATCCGCAGCGTCATCGAGGTGCAGGTGCCGAGCGCGGACAGCAGGAGGTCGTACGGCGTGGGACCGGCGTCCGCGCCGCCCGCGCTCGTCGGTTCGTCGGCGAGGAATTCGTGGCCCGCGGTCGTGACGCGCTGGGTGTAGCGGCCGCTCCCGGCATCGGTGACGACGACAGTGCCGGGTTCCGGCTGGGTCATGAGGGCGGATTCCTTCTGCTCGGCACTGCCCGCCCGGTGCGGGCGGTCGCTTGTGGACGGTCCGGGAACGACGTTCCCAAGAAGCCGTGAATATCGTATCTTCTGCTTGCGAGACGCGGACGCGCTTCCCGCGGAGCACGGGCAAAAGGGGGTGGGAGATGGCCACCCGGCATCTCTCGACACGACCGGCGGAGCAGCACAACCGCGGCCGGTTCCTCGACGCGGCGCTGACCGTTCTGACCGAGCGAGGCGTCGCCGGATTGACCGTCCGCGCGGTGGCGGAACAGGCCGGGGCGTCCACGATCACGGTGTACACGCGCTTCGGCGGCCGCACCGGTCTGCTGGACGCCTTGTACGAACGGGCTTTCGACCTGCTGGGCGAAGACCTGCGCGACGTTCCGCGGACCGAGGGCGACGGGATCGCCGATCTGGTGGAGGTCGCACTCGCCTACCGCCGCTTCGCACTGGAAAGCCCGGCTCGCTACGGCCTGATGTTCGAGCGTTCGGTGCACGATTACGACCCGGATCCGGCGCTTCGATCCGGAGTGCTGCGCACGAGTTTCGCCGAGTTCGTCGCGAAAATCGACCTGGTCTGCCCGCCGGGCGTCGTCCCGCAGGAATGCGGCTACCTGCTCTGGACGGCGATGCACGGGCTGGTGAGCGTCGAGCTGACGATCCGCTCGCAAAGCCCGCTCGACGACTGGTTCCTCGACCCGAGCGAAACCGCGCACGAGACGATGTACCGCCGCGGGGTGCGCGCGACGATCGACGGCCTCGGCCTGCGCGCCTGACCCCGAACCGCACCCGGCATCGCGCTCGGGAGTGCTGGGCCGAGTTCGTCGCGAGATCGACCTGGCCTTGCCGCCGGACGTCCTCGCGCGGGACGGCGGCCGCCTCGCGTGAACAAATCCGGAAAACAGTTCGGCCCCGGTCCGTGCGGACCGGGGCCGAAACTGTTCAGAGACTCAGCGAGTCAACGCTCACGCGCCGCCCGACAGCTTCTCGCGCAGGGCCGCGAGCTGCTCGTCGCTGGCGAGCGTGCCGCCGCTCTTCGCCTCGACCGGGGCGGACGAGGTGTAGCTCTGCTCGCCGCCCTCGATGCCGGTGGCAGCGTCGGCAGCGGCTTCGGCGTCGGCCTCGGCGGCCTTCTTGACCTGGGCCATGTGGGCCTCGTAGCGCGTGTGGGCCTCGGCGTAGCCGCGCTCCCACTCCTCGCGCTGCTTGTCGAAGCCTTCCTGCCACTCCTGCGTGTCCGGGTCGAAGCCCTCGGGGTAGATGTAGTTCCCCTCGGTGTCGTACTCGGCGGCCATGCCGTACTGGGTGGGGTCGAACTCGGTCTCCGGCGTGACGCCCTCGTTCGCCTGCTTCAGCGACAGCGAGATGCGACGGCGCTCGAGGTCGATGTCGATGACCTTGACCATGACGTCGCCGTTGACCTGGACGACCTGCTCCGGGATCTCCACGTGGCGCTCGGCCAGCTCGGAGATGTGCACCAGGCCCTCGATGCCCTCCTCGACGCGGACGAACGCGCCGAACGGAACGAGCTTGGTGACCTTGCCCGGCACGATCTGGCCGATCGCGTGGGTGCGGGCGAACTGGCGCCACGGGTCTTCCTGGGTCGCCTTCAGCGACAGCGAGACGCGCTCGCGGTCCATGTCGACGTCCAGGACCTCGACCGTGACCTCCTGGCCGACCTCGACGACCTCGGACGGGTGGTCGATGTGCTTCCAGGACAGCTCGGAGACGTGCACCAGGCCGTCGACGCCGCCCAGGTCCACGAAGGCGCCGAAGTTGACGATGGAGGACACGACGCCCTTGCGGACCTGGCCCTTGGCGAGCGCGTTGAGGAACTCGCTGCGCACCTCGGACTGGGTCTGCTCGAGGTAGGCGCGCCGCGACAGGACCACGTTGTTGCGGTTCTTGTCCAGCTCGATGATCTTCGCCTCGAGCTCGCGGCCGACGTACGGCTGCAGGTCGCGCACGCGGCGCATCTCGACCAGCGACGCGGGCAGGAAGCCGCGCAGGCCGATGTCCAGGATGAGGCCGCCCTTGACGACCTCGATGACGGTGCCCTTGACGGGCTCGTCCTTCTCCTTGAGCTCCTCGATCGTGCCCCAGGCGCGCTCGTACTGCGCGCGCTTCTTGGACAGGATCAGACGGCCTTCCTTGTCCTCCTTCTGGAGAACGAGGGCTTCGACCTCATCGCCGACGGCGACAACCTCGGCCGGGTCGACATCGTGCTTGATGGACAGCTCGCGCGAGGGGATGACGCCCTCGGTCTTGTACCCGATGTCGAGCAGGACCTCGTCGCGGTCGACCTTGACGATGGTGCCCTCGACGATGTCCCCATCGTTGAAGTACTTGATCGTCTTGTCGATAGCCGCGAGGAAGTCTTCCTCCGACCCGATGTCGTTGATGGCGACCTGCGGAGCCGCGGTGAGGGCGGTCGGGGCGGTGGCGGTGTCGGTGGTCATTAGGCGGGTTGCTCCGGTGGATGGGTGTCGTAGGTGGATGTGAAGTTGGCTACCGGCAATGCACGCGGCGAGTCCCGCAGCCATGGCATGCGGCGACCCTGCTCAAACGTCCGGCGACCAAACGTTCCACCAGTGAACGACCGCGGCATGACCCGCTGACGATGCGCGGCCCCGGTGGGTAGTCACCCGGGCAGCGCGAACCCCACTGCGCTAACACGTATCGTACGCGGGCCCCCGCGGGGGACACAATCAGGGTCGCCCTGGGCTCCCGGTACCTTCTGTCGAACGTTTCCGCCGGTCCGGGCATTCCCCGCGCCCAGCCGGCGCCACCGGGAGAGGAGACCGGCATGCCCGAGCCCGCCGCGGCCCCGGCGGCCCTGTCCGGCGACCGTCACGCGAGCGCTGAAGAGCGGCTCGGCACCGTCGGCGTCGCCCACCGCGAGGTCGGCGGAAACGAGGCGGAAGCGGCGAATCTGGCCTGGTGGGACGCGGATGCCGACGACTACCAGGCCACCCACGGCGGATTCCTCGGCGACGCCGATTTCGTCTGGTGCCCGGAGGGCGTCCGCGAGGAGGACGCGCGGCTGCTCGGCGACGTGCGCGGACGCCGCGTGCTCGAGGTCGGCTGCGGACAGGCCGCGTGCTCGCGCTGGCTCGCGGCCGCCGGGGCCGAACCGGTCGCCACCGATCTGTCCGGCGGCATGCTCCGGCACGCCCGCGAGGGGAACGCCCGCACCGGCGCGACGGTCCCCCTCGTGCAGGCGAACGCCGAGCGGCTCCCGTTCGCCGACGCCAGTTTCGACATCGCGTGCTCCGCGTTCGGCGCGCTCCCCTTCGTGCCGTCGCTGGAGACGGTGTTCGGCGAGGTGC
This sequence comes from Amycolatopsis halotolerans, assembly GCF_042647905.1. Taxonomy (NCBI): domain Bacteria; kingdom Bacillati; phylum Actinomycetota; class Actinomycetes; order Pseudonocardiales; family Pseudonocardiaceae; genus Amycolatopsis; species Amycolatopsis halotolerans. The sequence goes on along the minus strand of NZ_JBHRWI010000006.1, from coordinate 135,315 downwards.
GCCGCGTGCTGCGTCCCGGCGCACCGTGGGTTTTCTCGGTGACCCACCCGATGCGGTGGATCTTCCCGGACGACCCCGGACCGCAGGGGCTCACCGCGACCCAGCCGTACTTCGACCGCACGCCGTACGTCGAGGTGGACGACGACGGCACGGCGACGTACGTCGAATACCACCGCACGCTCGGCGACTACGTGCGCGCGCTCGCCGCCGCGGGCTTCGCGCTGGAAGATCTCGTCGAGCCGGAGTGGCCGGCGGGCCACACGCGCACCTGGGGCCAGTGGAGCCCGCTGCGCGGCCGGCTGTTCCCCGGCACCGCGATCTTCCGCACGCGCCGCGACTGACCGGCTACGCTGCGCTGGTGAGCTCCGCAGGCCGATTCGCCGAACTCGACCCGCTCTTGCCGCCGCCCGTTCCGCTCGCGAGCGGCGAACGGCTGCGCGCGGTGACCGCGTCCGGCACGCAGGTTTCCGCCATGCTCCAGCGCTACCGGCACGGTCCGGGCGACGCTCCCCTGCTGTGGTCGGCGGCCGAGGTGTGGCAGTTGTTCCCGGATCCGGAAACGGCGGGCACCGAAGGATTCGACGCGCTGCTCGGCGCGCTTCGGTCCCAAGTGGACACTGAAGCGCCGGGCGCCGATTCGGCGTGCGTCGTCAACTGGCCGAGCCGCGACGCCGAAGCCATCCGGGCTTTCCTCGACCACGGCCTGGTTCCGTTGTCCGCACTGGCCGTTCGCCCCGCCGTAGTGCCGGAAAACGTCGAGACCGACGCGTCGATCCGCCTCGCCGGGCCGGACGACTACCCGGTGGCCCTGGCGTTGTGCACCGCGACATTCGATTACACCGGCCTTGTCGCACATCGGAAACGCGAGCAGACCGCGGAGTTGCTCGGCCCGGCATTGCGCCGCGCGCTCGGCGAGAAGGCGACCTGGCTCGCCGAGGTCGACGGCGAGGTGGCGGCGCTCGCGCAATGCGACTGGGTCGAGTCCACGCCCGGAAGCGAGGCCGCCGAACTGCTGCCGTCCGGACGCTGGGGGTACGTGAACAACGTCGTCACCGCCCCCGCCAGCCGCGGCAGCGGGATCGGCCGCGCGCTGATGGCGCGCGCGCACCGCGAGCTGCTGAACCAGGGCGCGACCGGCACCTACCTCTATTACAACCCGACCAATCCCCTGTCGTCGGTGTTCTGGCACCGGCAGGGCTACCGGCCGCTGTGGACGTCCTGGGAAGCACACCCTGCGTGGGCCTTGCGCTGAGCTTTCCGCTCTTTGGTGTGACGTCCGGCGAGCCGTCTTGCCGACCCCCGAGGCCAGGACTAACTTTTGAACTGACTAGTCAGTTCAAAATCCGTGGAGTGTGTCCTGTGCAGGTCCGTGCCGACCGGGTGTCCCTGAAGGGTCCCCACGGCCCCTTGTTGCCGCCTACCTCGCTCACCGTCGAGGAGGGCTGCCTCACCGTGGTGCACGGCGAGCCGGGCGTCGGCATCACCGCGCTGGCGCTCGCGCTGGCCGGGCGGCTGAAGCCGACCACCGGCACCGTGACCGCCGATTCCGACGGCGACCTGCGGCGGCTCGTGGCCGTGGTGGACTCGCCAGGGGTCAGCGAGCCGGACGAGGCCTTGTCGCTGCGCGTCGTCACCGGCGAGGAGCTGGCGCTCGCGCACCGTCCTTCCGGCAAGGATGCGGTCACGGCTTGGCTCTCGCAACACGACGCGGGGCCGTATGCCGACAGCCGGTTCGAGAGTCTCGAACCCGCGCTGCGCACCCGCCTGCTCACCGCGCTGGCCGCCGAACGCGACGGCGTGCGCGTGCTCGTCCTCGACACGCCCGACCGGCACACCAGCGACGTCGGCTCCTGGACCGCTGTTGCGAAGGAGCACGCCGCGCGCGGGTTCGCGGTGGCCGTGCTGGCCGCGACGACGCCGGAATCGGCGCTCCCCTATCCGCCCGCGAAGGTCGGCGAGGCCGAGCAACCGGACCCGATCCGGCTGTACGCCCCGCCAGAGCCCGCTGAAGCGGAGACCGAGGCCGAGCAGACGAAGCAGCTCCCGGAGACCGCCGAACTGACCGCCGAAACCGAGAACTCCGAGGGAGACCGGGCATGACCACCCCCCACAAGCGGGCCGGCGGACTGAACGCGTTCCGGATCGCGCGCAACGAGCTGCGCAGGCTGTCCACCGGGACGCTGCCGAAGCTCGCCATGTTCGCGCTCGTCATGGTGCCGCTGCTGTACGCGTCGTTCTACCTCTACGCGAACTACGACCCGTACGGCCGCCTCGACAAGCTGCCCGCCGCTGTGTTCACCGAGGACGCCGGCGCGAAGGACTCAGGCGGGGCCGAGCGCAACGTCGGCCGCGAGGTCACCGACGAACTGGTGAAGTCCGGCACCTTCCAGTGGCATCAAGTGTCCGAAAAGGACGCTCGGGACGGGGTGCGGGACGACAAGTACTCGTTCGCCATCGGCATCCCGCACGACTTCTCGAAGGCGCTGCTGTCGTCCGGCAATTTCGAGCCGCAGCAGGCGACCATCACGCTGACCACCAACGACGCCAACAACTATCTGTCCGGCACGATCGCGAAACAGGTCGCCGACCAGGTCCGCAAGACGATCGCGGAGAAGGTGGGCAGCGAGGCCGCGGACAAGTTCCTCGTCGGTTTCTCCACCATCTACGGCAAGATCTCCGAAGCCACCGACGGGGCCAAACAGCTCGCCGACGGGGCGGCGAAACTCCAGACGGGGCAACATCAACTGGCCGACGGGGCGAGTCAGCTCGCGACCGGGTCGAGCAGTCTCGCCACCGGATTGGGCACGCTCAAATCGAGCACCGCGCAGCTGCCGAGCCAGACGCAGAAGCTCGCCGACGGGGCGGCCCAGGTGGCCGACGGCAACCAGAAGGTGGCGAGCGCGGGTTCGCTGGCCGCGTCGGCTTCCTCGGACGTGATGGGCCGGATCGACAGTTATCGCAGCCAGCTGGCGGCGAAGCTGCAGGAATCCGGGGTGTCCGACAACGTCGCCAGTTCCATCCTGGCCGACTACGACAAGCTGCGCACGGACGCGAACCAGGCCAACGGGAAGATCCAGTCCGCCAACGGAGACCTGCAGAAGCTCTCCAGCGGCGCGCGCCAGGTGTCCGACGGGGCGCACCAGCTCGCGTCGGCCTCGCCGCAGCTGGCCAACGGGATCTCGCAGGCGTCCGACGGCGCGAACCAGCTGCGCGACGGTTCGGCGAAGCTGAACGACGGCGAGAAGACCGCCGTCACCGGCACCGACCAGCTCGCCGACGGTTCGGCGAAGCTGCGCGACGGTCTGGCCGCCGGGCTGTCGCAGATCCCGAACCCGGACGATCCGACCCGCACCGCCACCGCGAACACGATCGCCGACCCGGTCGCGGTCACGTCGAACGGCGTCGCGTCGGCGGGCACGTACGGCGCCGGGCTCGCGCCGTTCTTCATCTCGCTGGCCACCTGGATCGGCGCGTTCGTGCTGTTCCTGCTGATCCGCCCGCTGTCGACGCGCGCGCTCACCGCCGGCGCGTCGCCGCTGCGGGTCGCGCTCGGCGGCTGGCTGTCCTCGGCCGTGCTCGGCCTGGGGCAGGTGATCGTGCTGTTCGCCGCGGTGACCTGGCTGGTCGGCATCCACGTGGCGCATCCGTTGGGCGCGATCGGGTTCGCCTGTCTGGTGTCGCTGGCCTTCACGTCGATCGTGCACGCGCTGAACGCGCTCTTCGGCGCTGTCGGCAAGTTCCTCGGGCTGGTGCTGCTGGTGTTGCAGCTGGTGAGCGCGGGCGGCACGTTCCCCTGGCAGACGATCCCGGACGCGCTCTATCCGCTGCACATAGTGCTGCCCATGGGCTACGCCATCGACGGGTTCCGGCATCTGCTCTATACCGGCGCGTCGATGCAGATCCTCGGTGACATAGGGGTGCTGGTCGCGTACCTCGTCGGCGGGATCCTGCTGTCCACCCTCGCGGCGCGCAAACACCGGGTGTGGTCGGTCTCGGCGCTCAAGCCAGAGCTGAGCCTGTGAGAGAAGCGACCAAGCGGAAGCTCTTCGAGGCCACTCTGCGGCTGTCGGCCAGTCGCGGCCTTGTCGGGCTGACGGTCGATGACATCGCGGCTGAGGCCGGGGTCGCGAAAGGGACCGTTTATTACAACTTCGGGTCCAAGGACGGGCTGGTCGACGCTCTGCTCCGGTTCGGCGTCGATCTGCTCGCCGGGCGGTTGCGGGCCGCCGGGACGGACGATGATCCGTTGGCGGTGATCGAGGCTCAGGTGGATACGACGCTGGAGTTCATTGCGGAGTATCCGGGGTTTTCCCAGATCGTGGTCAGCGAGTTGTGGCATACGCCTGGGCGGTGGCACGACACGTTGGCGTTGTTGCGGGAAGAGCTGATTGCCGTCGTCAAGGCGCAGCTGGAGAGGCTGGGGGCCGCGGGGCGGTTGCCTGAGGGGTTGGATATCGCGACCGCCGCGGCTGGGGTTTTCGGGACGATGCTGGTGGTGGCGTTGGATTGGCAGGTTTTTCATCCCGCCAGGTCTCGAGCTGACGTGCTCGGGTCGGTGATGTTGCTGATTCGCGGGTTGAAGAGGTGACGTGGTGGGGCCCGGCTTCGGCGCCGGGCCCCTCAGGGGTTAGTGGCAGTTAGCGCAGCAGCCGCAGCCCTTGCCGGTGCAGGCGGAGCAGCATCCGTGCCGCAGGACGGTCTGGAACAGGCGCTTGATCATTGCTCGGTCCTTCCGGGTCGGTCATTCCTGCGTGGGTCACGCTAAGTGGGGTGGTGGTTACGGGGGTACCGCTGACCGGGCAGGCGGGCGGGTGAATCCTCGGGGGCACGCGGGCTCGTCACGGCGGGACGCGGGTGGCACCAATCATCCGTCGAGCAGAATCCGGCCCCGGTTGTCGAATCCGGTGCCGAGTGTTCGACGCACGGGTGAAAGCGGCTCGCCGCGGGCGAGGCGCACCCGAAGGAGGCACTGGAATGCGGACCCTGCACATCGGACTGCGAGTGGCCGATCTTCCCCGGTCGCTGGCGTTCTGCACGGCGCTCGGCTACGAGGTCGTCGGCACGGTGCCCGAGACCCGATCGGGCAGCTGACCATGCTCAAGCTCCCCGGCGACGAGTTGGTCAAGCGCGGAACCGACGTGAGCCACCTTGTCGTGCGGGTCGAATCGATGGCCGGCACGCTCGACATCCTGGCCAGCGACCGGATCGAACTCGTCCAGTGGCCCGCGGGACACCCCGACGGCATGACCGCCGCCGACTGGCCCGGGAAAGAGGACTGAGAAATGAGCAGGACGCCGCTGCGGCTGTACATGTCCATGTCGATCGACGGATACATCGCCGGGCCGGACGACCGGCCCGGGCAGGAACTCGGCCGCGACGGATTCCGGCTGTTCGATTGGCTCGACCGTCGGAATGAGGAAGGGGTCAGCAAGCAGGTCTACGCCGAGGCCTCGGCGACCGGCGCCGTGATCTCCGGACGCCGCACGTTCGAGCTGGCCAAGCGATGGAACGGCGACCACCACGACGGCGTCCCGATCCACGTGCTCACCCACCGCTTCGAGCCCGACGACGAGCCGCCGGGCAGCGCGAAGTTCTACACCGACGTCAACGCGTGCGCCGACGAGGCCCGGGGCAAAGCGGGAGACCGACCCGTGCTGGTCCACGGCGCGGGCGCGGCACAGGCTCTGCTGGCCGCGGGCCAGCTCGACGAACTGGAACTCCACCTCGTCCCGGTGCTGCTGGACGGGGGACGGCGGCTGTTCGAACCGACCGGGCTCGGCCACGTCGAACTGGAGCCCGTGCGGCGGCTCGAAGGCCGCGGCGTCACGCATGTGCGATACCGCATCGTCCACAGAGCCCGGTGAGGTCCGGCCTCCGCCGTGGATTTCCGCCCGGCGGCCCCTGGGACAACCCAGCCGTTCGCGGCTGGGCGGCTCCCCTACTGTCCACAGGGGACGTTCAGCCAGTCGGCTCTGGGGATGCTCTTGCGGGTGTCTTCGAGTCTGGTCAGCAGGGTTTCCAGTTGTGCGGGGTCCGCGGTGTATTCCAGGATTGCTCGGTAGAAGGCGCCGGTCATGGTCTTCGGCATGAGGTCGGAGGCGTCGAAGCAGACTGGTTTTCCTGAGGTGATGGTGTCGGCGACCTTTCTCCTTACAGGGTCGCGGTAGACGTCCTTCGGTACTGCGGTTCCCGCGGAGAAGGCCGTCGCGTTCGGGTTTCCTGCCCAGATTTGCTGGGCTTCCGGCGAGACCAGGAAGTCCAGGAATTGGCGGGCCTGCGGGGTGTCGTTGAACATCGCGGCCAGGTCCGCCGATACTTCCGACGCGCCGGAGCCTGGGAACGGGAAGAAGTCGTAGTCGGTTCCTGGTTGCGGGCGCGGGCCGGTTTCGTTGTGCAGGTGCATGGTTTGGTAGCTGCCCATGGCGAAGGAGCCTTGGTGTTCCATGCGGCAGCCTGGCGGGTCGGTGAAGAGGGGGCGGGCCGCGTCTCGGAAGTCGGTGAGCAATGCCGCCGGTGCACCGCCTTGGATGCCGCCGGGGTGGACTGCCAGGGTGCCCCAGTCTTGGAATGCCTGGCGTACCGGCGTTGACGTCCACGGGAGGGTGCCTGCCGCCCATTGGCGATAGATCTCCGGGCCCGCGGAGTGCAGCAGGATGTCTTCGATCCAGTCGGTGCCCGGCCAGCCTGAGGTGGGCGGGGCGGCCAGTCCCAGGCACCACGGGGTGTTCTGGCTGGCGGCGAGAGCGACGAGTTGGTGCCAGGTGGCGGGTTTCGGGGACGGGAGGCTTGCGGGGCGGTACCAGATCGCGCTTTTCAGGTCGGCTTTGACCGCGACTGAGTAAAGTTTTCCGGTGCCGAGGCGTTGCAGGTTGACCCATTGTCTTCCGTAGAAGGATTCGGCTTGTTGTTCCAGGAAGTCGAGAGGTTTGATTTCCTGGCGGCGGGCGTAGTCGGCCAGCAGACCCGGGCTGGAGAGGACTGCTATGTCGGGGGCGGCGCCTTGCTGGACGTCCGCGGCTAGGACCTGTTCGACGGCACGCGTGCCTTGATAGCGGACTTCTATGCCGGTCTTTTCCTCAAAGCGTTGTTTGACCTGATTGAAGGCTGCTTCCTCGCCTTCGGTCCATACTCCGATTACCTGGACGGTGTTGCTGTTCGCGGCGACCCCGCATGCCGAGGAAGCCGCCACTAGCGCCGTGGCCGCGAGCAGGAGCAGTTTCTTCCACCGGGTCATGGGCGGTACCGGTATTCGTCGATTCGGCGGTATAGCCCGGCCACCACTAGCGCGCCGGTGAGGATCAGGGCAGTGGGGACCAGTATGGGCAGACCGCCCGATTCGGTGGCGGCGGCTCCGGCCGTCGTTACGGCTCGGGCGGCCGAGGTGATGGCGTTCTGGGCGGGGGCCGCCGTCGAGGTGGTTTGGGTTTGGCGGCGGAAATCGTCCACTGTGGACCCGCAGCCGGACGGGCCGCAGCGTTGTTGCAGGAGGGTGGCCAGGCGGGCGTGGCCTCCCGCGTCGGCGGACTCGATGCTTTTCTCTCGGACGGCGACGGCTTGGTCCACATTGCCGCGCACTGTGTCGAGGCGTCCGGCCAGGGCGAAGGCGGCCAGCAGGCCCGCGACGACGCCCAGTCCTAGTACGGTCGCGCCCAGCAGCGGCGGGTTCAGGCGGCGGCGGAAACGCTGGCGCAGGAAGACTTGGGTCGCGACCAGGAGAGCGAGCAGCACGATCGGCGGCAGCAGCCAGAGGATGAGCAGGCCCGCGCTCATCCTGGTGCCGGAGATTTGGCTGTCCAGGGCAGTGCGCTCGTCTTTTTGCAGTTTTCCTAGTAGCTCCAGGACGTTGTCGGGGGCGTGCAGCAGGCGTGAGGCGTACCAGAGGTCGGCTAGTCCTACTAGTTCCGCGCCTGGTTGGCGGAAGTGGGCGTCGGCCTGGCTCATGGCGCCGGAGTACGACGCGACCAGGCCTTCGACGGTTTGCAGGGTTCCGGCGCCGGGGTCGCCTGCTTGGTTGAACTCCGCTACCCGGGCGAGGCTTTGGCTCGCTGACGCCATCCGGTTTTCGTACTCCTGTCCTGGGCCAGCCAGTTTTGCCTCTCCGGAGGCGAAGCTGGCGATGGCCGCGGCGTCGGCGGATACGAGGGCGTCTCGTGCGGCCGCGACTTCGAGGATTGCTCGGCTGGTCGCGGACGAGATCTGATCGGCGGTCCGGACGACGCCGCTGACCGCCAGGTACGAAGTGACCAGTGCGAGCACGGTTCCGGCCAGCAGCACTGCCCGGATTCGGACTAGCGCTTGCCGCGTTCGGAGGGTCACGCGGCGCCTCCGTGCAGCGGCTCTCCGCACTCCTCGCAGAATCGGGCGTCGGACGCGTTGGGAGTCTCGCAGTGGCGGCAGATCGCTGGTTTCGCGTCCGGAACGGGCGCGGGACGGGCATCGCGGGGCTGGTCGCCGACGTTCGAGACGGTGGAGACCAGCAGGTTGAGCAGTTCGCTGCGGGTGACTTCGGGGCGAAGCCGCACAGCCTCGCCAGTCGTGTCGACTACCCGGGCGAGGCGGCGCAGGACTTCCTTGTTGCTGGTCCGCGTGGCGATTTCGACAGCCTGGCCCCATTCGCGCGCCGCCCGCGCGTGGTCGCCCGCGGCGTAGGCCTCGTCGGCGTTCACCAAGGCCTCGCTGAGTTCCGCGTGCATGGTGTAGCGCCGCACCTTCGGGTCGACCAGCGTCGGGGCGACCGGGTCGTGGGTCCAGTGCGCCAGCAGCGGGACCGTCGAATCCGGGGCGTCGTCGACCTCGACCCAGGCGAGCATTCGGTCGGAGCCGTACTCCGGCCGGGCGTCCGCCGAGACCTCCACGGCGAGCTGGAATTCCCTGGTCTCCCCCGCGCTCCACGAACCGAGCGAGAGGACCGTCTCGCCGTCGCCGTCGGGGACGCAGCGCGAGGTGAGGTCGTATTCGCTTGGCCAGACCTGCTTCACGAAGCGCAGCGTGGTTTGTTCGGTGACGCCGATCCGCAGCCGTGCGGACGGGATCACCTTCGCGAGCGCCGCGGCCATCAGTGCGCGGAAGTCGTCGACCAGGTCTTCGTCGCGTACCACCGAATCGACGGAGCCGCGCAGGACCCGGCCGATCTCGACCAGTTCGGCTCGTTGCCAGCCGTCGCCGATTCCCCTTGCGTCGCAGACGAATTGGCCTTCGCAGGCGTCTAGTTCGCGGCGCAGCGACTCCGCTGATTGCGACTGGTTGTTCCCGTCGGTCAGCAGGATCACGTGCCGCACCGCGTCGGGTACCTGAGCGAACAGCTTGCGCGCGCACTCCAGCCAGGTGCCCATCGCGGTGCCGCCGACTGCGACGAATCGCTCCACTGCGGCGACGGCGGCTGCTCGGGTTTCATCGGACGCGACTGCCAGACCGGGTTCGGGTGGATAGGCCAGGTCGGCGCGTTCGGTGCCGCGGACGACTGCGAAGCCGACACCGTCGGGAAGGGCCCAGATCGCCGCGGCTGCGGCCCGGCGTGCGGCGGCGATTTTCGTCGGCGGGTAGCGCATCGACGTCGAGCAGTCGACCAGGAGCACTTCCGCGCCGGGCGGCCGGACCTCGGGCTGGCCGTCGTCGCGCGCGGAGACGGTGACCACGGCCTGCATCGCGGTGTCGCCTTCGCCGAGGTAGCGGTTCTGATGGACCTCGACGTCCCAACCCCTGCTCATCCCTCGCCCCTTCGCCGCCTACACCCAGGTCGTCGGCCTCGTCTCGTTCGCCCGGTCGACCAACGCGTCGTGGTACTCCGCCGAACCGGCCCGGCGCGCGATCCGCCGGTACGACTGCTCCACCAGCAGCCGCAGCCCGTGCTCGTCGAGGCGTTCGCCGAGGACCGGGCCGGGCGGCATGCCGCGCATCCCGGCGGCGAAGCACCGCAGGGCGCTCTCGCGGACCTCGGCGGTGAGCCGGTCCGCGGTGTCGCGGTCCAGGTCCAGCGCGGACAGCCGGTCGATCGCCTCGGTCAGGTCCTCGATGCCCGGCAGCGCGTCCCCCACCGGCAGGATCCCGGCGCGCACGCGGATTCCGGCGATCCGGGCCGCCTCGTCGTGCCGCGAGTACTCCGGGACCTGGTCCAGCAGGTCCACCGCCGCCGTGCGCTCGTCCAGCCGCAGATGCCCGCGAGCCAGCCCGAAAACGGCGTTGACCTGCAGGTGGTCCCGCACCCACAGCGCGTCGTAGTAGCGCGCCGCTCGTTTCGGCCCGCCGCAGTGCTCCGCGCACAGGCCGAGCGCGAGCTTCGGCGTCTCCTCGCCCGGGATGTCGCGGTGCACGCGCTCGAACCAGGTCTGCGCCTTCTCCACGGCACCGGTGGCGAGCGCGACCAGGCCGCGATGCCAGGCGATCCGCCAGTCGTGCTTGGCCCGGGCGCCGAGCAGATTTTCGGCGGCGGCCACGCGCTGGCCGGCCTGCTCCGTGCCAGTTGAGTCTACTTCGGACAGTTCTAGCCATGCCCGGCACCGGCGCAGTTCCACCTCGACGGTCGAGTCCGCGCGTTCGAGTTTCTTCAGCAGCCGTGCGGGATCCGGCGCACGGACGGTGCGCAGGAAGGTCACCGCTGGGTCGTGCGGATCCTCGTGCGGCACTGGCAATCCGAGCGCGATGTCGAACGGTTCGGGCAGCGCGCCGAGCGGGCCCGCGGTCCGCCGGGCGCGGCGTACCCACTCCCCGACCGGCCTCGGCTGGCCTAGCCCGGCGTCCAGCAGCACGGCCGCTTCGGTGAACAGCGTGGAGATCGACGGCCGCGACTGGCGGTCGCGCAGCGAAAGGATCTCGTGCAGTACGCCGTCGAGTTGCACGAGCATTTCGCCGGTAGTGGCGAAGCGGTGTTCGTACGGGCCGGTCGCGCGGTCGAGCACCTGTGTGAAGGATTCGACGCCGAGCGCGATCCGCTTGTCGGCCGGATGCGGCCAGCCGTCGCTGCAGCGGAACAGATCGCGCAGTGTCGCGCCGACGGTGTGGATGTCCGAGCGCACGGTGAGCCCGTGTTCGTCCAGTTCGGTCGCGCCGATCTGGAACCGCGGATTGCCGACGATCGGGCTGGTCTGGTCGCCGATCTTGCGGATCGCGCCGAAATCGATCAGCTTGACCCGTTTCTCGCCGTGGATCACGTTCTGCGGGCTCAGATCGCAGTACAGCAGCCCCTGTTCGTGCAGGTAGCCGAGCGCGGTGAGGATCTCCCGGCCGTACGCCACGACGTGCTCGACGAGCAGCCTTCCCTCGGGCCCGTCGAGCATCGCGCGGCCGCGCCGCATCACCTCGGCGAGCGGGAGGCCGTCGACGAACTCCATCACGATGTAGCGCGCGTCCGGCCCGCCGTGCGGATCCGGGTGCGTGGCGACGTCGTGGATCCGGACGATGTTCGGGTGGTCGAGCGAGGTCAGCACCTGGCTCTCGGTCTCGGCGATCCGGACCGCGGCCTCGTCGCCGGTGTTGAGCAGGCCCTTCAGCGCGACGTACTGCTTCAGCCGGAGATCAGTGCCGAGGTAGACGTAGCCGAGTCCGCCGCGCGCGATGCAGCCGTGCACCTGGTAGCGGCCGTCCACCACATCGTCCGGAAACAGCTTGGGAGAGAAGGAAAACGGCGTGCCGCACTGCGAGCAGAAACCTTCGGTGCGCGCGGGACGGCCGCCGGTCGAGCGGCCGACCGGCGCGCCGCAGCCGCGTTTGCCGCAGTGCCGTTCGTCCTCGGCGACGCGCGGATCGGCGAGGACCCGCCCGGCGATGTCCGGCAGGACGACCACGGGGAGCGGGATGTAGTCGTCGCCGGTGCCGTGGCCGGCCGTCTGCTGCTCCCGCGTGACGACGGTGTCGGCGATCCGGCTCGCGCCCGGGGCGGGGATGACGAGCGTCGCGTCGGCTTTCGGTGCAGGCCTCTTCGGCTCGGATCCCGGTGCCCAGCCGCACTTCGCGCAGAATCCGGCACGGCTGATCGTGCCGGAACAGTTCGGGCGCGCGCAGGCCGTCATCGACTCCCCTTGCGCACCGCGGCACTGAACTCCTCGACAGCCGCCGCGGCCGCCTCCGGCTCGCACGCGCCCTCGTACAGCAACTGCCAGGCGTTGGCGTACAACGAATCCAGCAGCGGATCCTCGACCCGGCCAGCAGCGCGGGCACGCTCTCCGTAGCCGTCGAGCCGAAACCGCAACTCGGTGCGGCGCTCATGCGCGGCGTTGAGCCGATCACGGGCGGTTTTCGCCGCAGCCAGGTCGGCGGCCACCACACTGGCGACCTCCTCGACGTGCCGCTCCGCCCACGCGACATCCCCGAGATCAGCGGCTTCCTGCAACCGGCTCACCGCACCACGGCGGCGACGCACCCGCGGCGGCGGAATGTCGTTCACCGCGAATCGCGGGGCCAGCTCGGCGATGTGCTCCTCGAGAACAGCGAGTTCGTCGATCTGCTTGTCCAGCGCGGAAATCCGGCGAGCCAGCCCGTCCGGCCGTGCCCCGTTCCGGCGCGACCGCAGCTCGGTCAACCCAGGCGACGACTCCCGGCGGAACCCGAGCGCGAGCCGGATCCCCAGCCGCGCGGCGCGGTCCGCGAGCGGCGCGATCACCTCGCCGATCAGCTGTTCCGGCTCAGCCGCGTCGTCGATCGCGTTCACCACGACGGTGCGGCCGATGCCCGAATGCGTCGCGCCGTTGTCCAAGGTGAGGTCAAGCCGCTCCGCGAGCCGCTGCCGCACCTGCGCGGAGGTTTTGCCCGCCGCGTCGACCGCGAGGTCGACACTTCCCGCTGGCGGCAAGGTTTCCTTGGCCAGGGTGTCGCGCAGTTCGTTGGCCGCGGCGGAACGCTCGCGGTCGGCAAGCACCACCGCGAGATCAAGCGCGGCCGCTTTCGCGGACCCGGCCTCGCCGGTCACGACGATCCACACGCCGTGCCCCTCGCCGAACCAGCCCACGACTTCGCGTGCGAACTGCGGGTCGTAAGCGACTCGGTCGAGCTCGCGGCCGAAGGTCTGGTCGACGGCCGGACTCCCCTGCCCCCACCGGTCCGCGCCGAGGTAACCGAGAATGGTTTCGACCGGGATCATCCACGCGACCCGCTCGCCCTCGGCCTTGTACCGGGACACGACCATGCCGACCACGCGGCCGGTCTCCTCGTCGAGCACCGCGGTGCCGCTGAACCCGCCGGTGATCGGCTGGTCGTCGTTCTTCCGGGCCAGCTGGACCCATTCGCAGCCAGGCCCGCCTTCTCCGGCGAGCTCGCCGAACGTCCACAGCCCTTCGTCCGCGCCCGCCGGAAACCCGTAAGCGCGCACGGCTTGGCCGTCCGACAACGGCATCCGGTACAACGGCGCGCCCCATGCGCCCGGCACCCGTTCGGCCAGCCGCAGCACCGCGATGTCGCCGCGCTCGTCCCTTCCCGGCGGCACCCAAGCCCCCGGCGCAACGCGGCCGACGCGCACCGGAGTGCCGGGCAGCCCGACGAAATCGATGAGGACGTCCGCGTCCGGCCCGCCGGCCCGCTCGACGACGTGCGCGCAGGTGAGAACATGGTCCTCGTCGAGCATGGTGCCTGCCCCGCGGATCCCGCCCGTGCGGTCGCGCAGGCGAACCCGCCAGCGTCGACGCTCGGCCTGGTACCCCACGGGTGGACCCTACGCCGGACGCGCCGCAGGTCGGGCGGCGTTTGCGGAAAGTGGCCCACGCTGGAGCAGCAACCTCACCCGTTCAGCGGCGTCGCGGCACTTCTCGTGGGTGACACCGGTTTCTCCGCGGTCGCTCCGTGTTGGCGGCCGGACAGCCAAGAAGCCGCTGACGTTGAGGACACCGCCGGGCAGGCTACCGAAAAGCCCGCGAGTTTCAGGTTTCCCCGCGCTGGCGCGAAACGGATCGGCCGGACAACTTACCCGCGTGGGCTGCCGATTCGTGGTCGTCCGGCCGGATTCGCCGCCGATTTCGTTGTCCGCGCGCAGATCCGGGACCGCCTGACCGGATGCCGTCACCCGTCCCGCCGGACTCGCCCTCGCCCGAACGGACGCGGCGCCGATTCCGCCGGAAGAGCCAATGCCAGGAACTTGTAATAAGCCGCGTGATCCCGGCCCGCTAACCATCCACAAAGGACGCCAACAGCACCGGAACGCCCGATTTGCCGCCATGTGACCGGGTCTTGAAGTCCGTGAAGGGCTCCTTGAGGGAATCAGATTCCCTCAAGGAGTCCTTCACGGACGACAACCCGGCTCCCGCTCGCGGTTCCCGGGCCCACGGCGACGTGCGCTCGACCGGACCGAGCCAGTTGAGCTGCGGAAACACGCCAGCAGCGCGTCCGCATCACAGCCTTAAGTTCCTGGCATTGGCCGGCAGAGCCGCGTCGTGCCCGGGGCCGGTCGCCGACCCCGGGCACGGCTTCTCAGCTCAACGCGTCAGTGCGCGGCCTCGTTCCACGACCGCCCGTATCCGACCGAAACCTCCAGCGGCACCGCCAGTTCCGCGGCCGAGCCCATGCCCTCGCGGACCAGCTTTTCGACGTCCGAGCGCTCGCCGTCGGCGATTTCCAGGACCAGTTCGTCGTGGACCTGCAGCAGCACGCGGCTGCGCGAACCCGCTTCGGCGAGGGCGCGGTGCACGTTCAGCATCGCCACCTTGATGATGTCCGCCGCGCTGCCCTGGATCGGGGCGTTGAGCGCCATCCGCTCGGCCATTTCGCGGCGCTGGCGGTTGTCGCTGTTCAGGTCCGGCAGGTAGCGGCGACGGCCGAAGATCGTCTCGGTGTACCCGCGCTTCGCGGCCTCGCCGACGACCGACTGCAGGTAGTCGCGCACCCCGCCGAACCGCGAGAAGTACGCCTCCATCTGCTCTTTCGCGTCTTCCGTCGAGATCTTCAGCTGCTGCGACAGGCCGTACGCCGACAAGCCGTACGCCAATCCGTACGACATCGCCTTGACGCGGTAGCGCTGTTCCGGCGTGATTTCCGCGGCAGGCACGGAAAACGCGCGCGACGCGACGAACGTGTGCAGGTCCTCGCCGCTGTTGAAGGCCTCGATGAGGCCCTCGTCCTTCGACAGGTGCGCCATGATCCGCATTTCGATCTGGCTGTAGTCCGCGGTCATCAGCTCGGCGTAGCCGTCGCCGACCACGAACGCGTCGCGGATGCGCCTGCCTTCCTCGGTGCGCACCGGGATGTTCTGCAGGTTCGGCTCGACCGACGACAGCCGCCCGGTGGCCGCGATCGTCTGCTGGAGCGTGGTGTGGATGCGCCCGTCGTCGGCGACCGATTTGATGAGGCCCTCGACCGTGGTGCGCAGCCGCGTCGCGTCGCGGTGCTCCAGCATGTGCTGCAGGAACGGGTGCTCGGTCTTCTCGAACAGCGACTGCAGCGCGTCGGCGTCGGTGGTGTAGCCGGTCTTGGTGCGTTTGGTCTTCGGCATGCCCAGCTCGTCGAACAGCACCACCTGCAGCTGCTTCGGCGAACCGAGGTTGATCTGCTTGCCGATCACCTCGTACGCGGAGTCCGCGGCCTGCGTGACGCGGCTGAGGTAGTGCGCCTCCAGCTCGGTGAGCTGGTCGACGTCGACCGCGATGCCCGCCGCTTCGAGTTCGGTGATCACTTCCAGCAGCGGCAGTTCCAGCTCGGCCAGCAGCTTCGCGCCGCCGAGTTCCTCCAGCTCGGTGGTGAGCGCGCCGGCGAGCTCGAAGATCGCGCGCGCTTTCACCAGTTCGGCGGAAATTTCCTTCTGCTCCAGCTCGTCCGCGCCGCCGTCGAGCAGCGACAGCTGGCCGTCGCCGTCGCCCGCTTCCGAGCGCAGCTCGCGGTGCAGGTAGCGCAGGGCCAGGTCGTCGAGCCCGAACGTGCGCTGCCCCGGCCGCGCGAGGTACGCGGCGAGCGCGGTGTCCATGCTGAGCCCGGCGAACGTCCAGCCGCGGGCGCGCACCGCGTGCAGCGGCACCTTCAGGTCGTGGCCGATCTTGCGGACCTTCGGGTCCGCGAGCCACGCCGACAGCGCCCGGTCGTCCGCCTCGTCCATCGCGGTGACGTCGACGTACGCTCCCTCGCCGTCGGCCGTCGCGAAGGCGACCGCCTTGAGGTCGGAACGGACGGAAGCGCCGGTCGTCCGGAACGACAGCGCGACCGGCTCGGCCGCACCGGCGTGCGCTTCGAGCCACGCGCCGAGCGTGCCCGGCGCGAGCGCGGAACCGGACACGTCGAAGCCCTCGTCGGCCTCCGGTTTGGCGCTGGTCAGGTTTTCGAAGAGCCGGTCGCGCAGGACGCGGAACTCCAGCTCGTCGAACAGCCGGTGCACCGCCTCGCGATCCCACGGCCGCAGCTCCAGCTCGTCCGGCACGGACTCCAGCGGCACGTCGCGGACCAGTTCGGTGAGCTGCCGGTTGAGCTGGACCGACGACAGGTGCTCGCGCAGCGCGTTGCCGACCTTGCCCTTGACCTCGTCGACCCGGTCGATCAGGTCGGCCAGCGAGCCGAACTGCCGGATCCACTTGGCCGCGGTCTTCTCCCCCACGCCGGGGATGCCGGGCAGGTTGTCCGACGGGTCGCCGCGCAGGGCCGCGAAGTCCGGGTACTGGGTCGGGGTGAGGCCGTATTTCTCCTCCACCGCGTCCGGCGTGAACCGCACGAGGTCGGAGACGCCCCGCTTGGGGTACAAAACGGTCACCCGATCGGTGACCAGCTGCAACGCGTCGCGGTCGCCGGTACAGATCAGGACGTCGTAATCTTCGCCGGCCTGCGTGGTGAGCGTGGCGATGACGTCGTCGGCCTCGTAGTTCTCTTTCGTGAGCGACGGGATGCCGAGTACCTCGAGCACCTCCTTCACCAGGTCGACCTGCCCGCGGAACTCGTCCGGCGTGGCGCTGCGGTTGGCCTTGTAGTCGGCGTACGTCTCCGACCGGAAGGTCTTGCGCGAGAGGTCGAAGGCCACCGCGAGATGCGTCGGCTTCTCGTCGCGCAGCAGGTTGATGAGCATCGAGGTGAAGCCGAAGACCGCGTTGGTGACCTGCCCGGTCTTCGTGCGGAAATTCTCCGCGGGCAGGGCGAAGAAGGCGCGATAGGCCATCGAATGGCCGTCGATCAGCAGCAGCCGGGGGCGGTCTTTCCCGGCGGCGGCGCCTGTGGCGTTGGCAACGGTTCGGTTCTCGGTCGGGCTCACGGGGGCGAGTCTAGGGTGAGGGTCTGACACTCTTGCGTGTCGCATAGGTTGAGGAGCAGAGAGTGACCGAGCAGACGGCGGAAATCACGCCGGGCCAGTTCGCGGGCATGGACCCCGCGGCCGCGGGCCAGCAGCTGAACGACAAGATCGGGCTGAAGCTCGTGGAGATGACGCCCGAGCGGGTCGTCGGCACGATCCCCGTCGAAGGCAACCTCCAGCCCTACGGCCTCCTGCACGGCGGCGCGAACGCCACCGTCGCCGAAGCCCTCGGCTCGGTGCTGGCCGCGCTCAACGCGGGCCCCGAACGCGCCGCGATGGGGCTTGAGCTGTCCTGCACTCACCACCGCGCGGTCCGCTCCGGCACCGTCACCGGCGTCGCGACCCCGCTGCATGTCGGCCGGGGGACGATCACTTCGGAAATCGTGCTGACAGACGACGAAGGCCGCCGCACCTGCACCGCAAGGCTCACCTGCGTAGTCCGGGACCGCCCACCAGGCGCCTGATTCTCGGTGTCAGAGTCCGTGAGGGGAACCCTCACGGACTCTGAGTCCCTCAGGGTTCCCCTCACGGCCCGCGCCAGGCACGCGGCCGCAGCGATGCACCCAATGTGGCATTCGGTGCGTCCCACGCACCCAACGCCACATTGGGGCGCTACCACCCAACCGCAGCCGCCGCACCCAACTCACCAGGCAGCCACATTCCCCCGCACCCCGATACGAAGCCAAAAACGCGGACGGCGGGTGCTTGTCAAGGCATCTTTCCCGCCTTGACAAGCACCCGCCGTCCGTCGTCACAATCGGGCTTCGGGGTGCCCCACGCAACACCGGGGCAATGTCGCCGCCAGGCGACGAGGCGAAATCGTCACCCAACCCCGAGATAAGCCTCCTTGATACTGGTATCAGCCAGCAACTCCTGCCCAGTACCAGTCTTCGTGATCTGCCCAGTCTCCAGCACATAAGCCCGATGCGCCCGAGACAACGCCTGCTGCGCATTCTGCTCAACCAGCAGCACCGTAGTCCCCTGCCGATTGATCTCCGTGATAATCCGGAAAATCTGCTGAATGAACTGCGGCGCCAACCCCATCGAAGGCTCGTCGAGCAACAACAACCGAGGCTTGGCCATCAACGCCCGCCCGATGGCAAGCATCTGCTGCTCACCCCCGGACATAGTCCCGCCGACCTGAGTCTTCCGCTCAGCCAACCGCGGAAACAACTCGAACACCCGATCGAAGTCAGGCTGCAGATTCTTCCGGTCCTTGCGCGCATAAGCGCCCATGTCCAGATTCTCGAGCACCGTCATCCCGGGGAAAATCCCGCGACCTTCCGGAGCCTGAGAAATCCCGCGAACCACACGCAAATCCCCGCGCAGCCGCGAAATGTCCTCGCCGTCGAACCGGATGGCACCGCCGGAAATCGGCCGGATGCCGGAAATCGCCCGCATCGTGGTCGATTTTCCGGCGCCGTTCGCCCCGATGAGGGTGACGATCTCGCCCTCGTTGACCGTGATGGACAACCCGGACACGGCCTGGATCCGTCCATAGTGGACGGAAACGTCGGAAAGCTCAAGCAACGTCATCGTCGGGAACTCCCAGGTAAGCGGCGATCACGGCGGGGTTCTCCCGGATCTCGGCGGGAAGCCCGTCGGCGATCTTCTTGCCGAACTCCAGCACCACGATCCGGTCGGTGACGCCCATGACGAGCTTCATGTCGTGTTCGATCAGCAGGACGGTGTAGCCGTCGTCGCGGATCGTCCGGATCAACCCCATGAGCTCTTCCTTCTCCGCCGGGTTGAACCCGGCGGCCGGCTCGTCGAGGCACAGCAGCTTCGGCTCGGTGGCGAGCGCCCGCGCGATCTCCAGCCGCCGCTGATAGCCGTACGGCAGGTTCTTCGCGCGGTCCGCCGCCCGGTCGGCGATGCCGACGAATTCCAGCAGCGCCATGGCCTTCTCGATCGCCTGCTTCTCCTCGCGGTGGTGCCGCGGGACCCGCAGGAGCGCGCCGAGCAGGCTGGTCTTGTGCCGCGCGTCGGTGCCGACGACCACGTTCTCCAGCGCGGTCATCTCGGAAAACAGCCGGATGTTCTGGAACGTCCTGGCGATGCCGAGCTGGGTGATCCCGTGCCGCGACGCCTTGCCGAGCGGCTTGTCCTCGAGCAGCACCTGCCCCGAGGACGGCCGGTAGACGCCGGTCATCGCGTTGAAGCAGGTGGTCTTGCCCGCGCCGTTCGGCCCGATGAGGCCGAGGATCTCGCCGCGCCGGATCTCGAACGACACCGAGTCCAGCGCCACCAGGCCGCCGAAGCGGACGGTGACGTCGTCGACCTTGAGCAGCGTCTGCCCGTAATCGGCCTGGATCTCCCGGTCCGGCGCGACGACCTCGGCGACCTCGGCCTCGTGCTCGGCGAGCTCGTCGGCGGTCATGTTCGCGACCTCGGCCACGAGGCCGCCCTCGGCCGGGACCTCGGGCCCGTTTCCGTTGCCAGGGACCGTCATGCCTTCTCCCCCGGGTTGTCGGACGCCAGCGAACCGTCGCTGCTGACCTGCTCGCCCTTGCCGAGCAGCCGCTGGTACGCCTGCCTGCCGTACGCGAGCAGCCGCTGCCGCGCGCCGAGCAGGCCCTGCGGGCGAAAGATCATCAGGACGATCAGCGCGAGTCCGAAGATCAGGTACTTGTACTCCGCGATCGCCTGGAACCGCAGCGGCACGTACGCCACCACGATCGCGCCCAGCAGCACGCCGACCTTGTTGCCCGCGCCGCCGAGAATGACCGCGGCCAGGAACAGCATCGACGTGACCACGTCGAACTTCTGGTTGTTCACGAAGCCCAGCTGCCCCGCGTACAGCGCGCCGGAGAGGCCGCCGACCGCGGCGCCGCCGACGAACGCCCAGATCTTGAACTTGAACGTCGGCACGCCCATGATCTCGGCCGCGTCCTCGTCGTCGCGGATCGCGACCCACGCGCGGCCGACGCGGCTGCGCTCCAGGTTCCCGACCACGAACAGGATCACGATGATGATCGTGACGCAGAGCCAATACCACGGGATGCCGTCGGTGTTGTTGAAGAGCGGATTGCCGTCCGCCTTCACGCCCGGCGGGTGCCCGACGCCCTGGAAGCCGCGGTTGCCGCGCAGCGGGTCGATGTTGTCGGCCAGCAGCCGCACGATCTCGCCGAAGCCCAGCGTGACGATCGCCAGGTAGTCGCCGCGCAAGCGCAGCGTCGGCGTCCCGAGGATCACCCCGAAGATCATCGTGACCACCATCGCGATCGGCAGCACGACGAGGAACGGCAGCTTCGCCAGCGACGAGTCCGGGCTCGTGAAGAGCGCCATCACGTAGGCGCCGATCGCGAAGAACCCGACGTAGCCGAGGTCGAGCAGACCCGCCTGGCCGACCACGATGTTGAGCCCGATGGCGACCAGCGCGTAGCGGGACACCTCGAACATCGCGATCGGGAAGTCGTACCCGGGCTGGGTGGTGATCAGCGGCGGGTTCAACACCGGCAGCAGGTAGACCAGCGCCACCAGCGGGATGAGCACGCCCCACTGCTGGACGCGGGACAGCCGGTTCCACCAGTCCGAAACGGGACGGCGGCGCGCCTTCGCCGGAGCGGCGGGCGGCGTCGTGGTCGTCGTCATACCCGTGCCTTTCCGAGCGATTCGCCGAGAATGCCGGTCGGGCGGAACATCAGGATCAGCACCAGCAGGGCGAACGCGACGACGTCGCGCCACGCGCCGCCGAACAGCGACTGCCCGTAGTTCTCCACGACACCGAGCAGCAGGCCGCCGAGCAGCGCGCCGCGCAGGTTGCCGATGCCGCCGAGCACCGCGGCGGTGAACGCCTTGATGCCGAGGATGAAGCCGCCCTGGTACGAGGCGCCCTGCGGGATCTTCATCATGTAGAACAGCGCCGCCGCGCCGGCCAGCAGGCCGCCGATGAGGAACGTGAGCGTGATGACGCGTTCCTTGTTGACGCCCATCAGCGTCGCGGTGTCCGGGTCCTGCGCCACCGCGCGGATGCCGCGGCCGAACTTGGTGCGGTTGACGAACATGTCCGTGCCGACCATCAGCAGGATCGACGCCACCACGGTGATGATGGTGACGATCGTGACGCTGCCGCCGAAGATCGTGAAGACCTCGTCGTTGCGCAGCAAGCGGATGCTGTTCTCCGGGTTGCCGCCGCGCCAGATGAAGAGGATCTGCTGCAGCACGAAGGAGGCGCCGATCGCGGTGATCAGGAAGACCAGCCGGGGCGCCTTGCGTTTGCGCAGCGGCCGGTAGGCCACGCGTTCCAGCACGACCGCGGTGCCGCCGGACACCGCCATCGACGCGATGAGCGCGAGCAGCAGGAAGCCGATCAGTTCGAAGATCGGCAGATCGGGGGTCGCGCCGGAGCGGAAACCCAAGCCGTAGAAGGTGAACCACGTCGCGAAGGCGCCGTAGATGAACACCTCGGAGTGGGCGAAGTTGATGAGTTTGAGCACGCCGTAGACGAGGGTGTAGCCCAGCGCCACGAGCGCGTAAATGCTGCCGTAGGAAAGACCGTCGATCGTGTTGTCCCAGAACTGGTTCAGGAACGAATTCACGTCGAAGGTGATCCAGCTGCCGCCGCCCTGCGCGAGGACGAGCGAACTGAGGTCAGGGGTCATCGACACACTAGTTCTCCATGTGGGTCCGGGGTGCGGGCCAGGCGGGATCAGCCGCCTGGCCCGCACCCCGGTACTGGAACCGAAAGCGGTGAGCTACTTGATCTCGGTGTTGCGGACGATCTTTCCGTTGTCCACCTTGTAGGTCCACACGGTGGTCGCGGACAGCTCGCCGTGGTCGTCCCACTTGAAGTGCTTCGTGATGCCCTGGCCGTCGTAGGTCTTCACGTAGTCCAGCAGATCGGCGCGGGTCTTCTTGCCGGCGTCGATGCCCTTCAGCAGGATCGTCGCGACGTCGTAGGCCTCGGGCGAGTAGGTGCCCGGGTCGACGCCGGTCGCCGCCTTGTAGGCGTCGGTGAACTTGGTGAACTGGTCAGCCGGGACGCAGGGGCAGGTGAAGTACGCGTTGGCGGCGGCGTCGCCGGCGCCCTTCACGAACAGGTCGTCCTTCACGCCGTCCGGGCCGACGAACTTCGCCTTGACGCCGGCGTCGTTCAGCTGCTGCGCGAACGGGGCGGCTTCCTGGTAGTAGCCCGAGTAGAAGATCGCGTCCGGCTTCTCGCCCTTGATCTTGTTGACCACGGCGGAGAAGTCGGTCTGCTTCGTCTTGACCTTGTCCTGGCAGCTCGCCTTGTCGCCGAGCGCCTTGATGGTCGAGGCGGCGAGGCCGGTGCCGTACTCGGAGTCGTCCTCGATGACGCAGACCTTGCTGGCCTTGAGCTCGCCGGTGATGAACTTCGCGGCGGCCGGGCCCTGCGCGTTGTCGTTGCCCAGCGCGCGGAAGAAGGTCTTCCAGCCGTTCTGCGCGAGCGACGGGTTGGTCGCAGACGGGGTCACGGCGACGAGGCCCGCGGAGTTGAAGATGTTGCCCGCAGCCTTCGACTCGCCCGAGAACGGGAGGCCGATGACGCCGACGATGCCCGGGGTGTTGACGATTTGGGTCACGATGCCCGGCGCCTTGTCCGGGGTGCCCTCGGTGTCGAACTGCTCCAGCTTGACCTGGCAGCCCGGGTTCGCCTTGTTGTGCTGGTCGACCGCCAGCTTCGCGCCCTTGAGGATGTTCTGGCCAAGGGCCGCGTTCGCGCCGTTGATCGTGCCGGCGTAGGCGATCGAGGTCGGCGCGCACTGCGCCTTGCCGTCTCCCGCCGGGTCCGCCGCGTTCGCCGCCGCCGACGGGGCCGCGGCCTGCGGCGCGCCGCTGTCGCCACCCGAGTCACCGCCGGTCCGCGCCGAACAGGCGCCAAGGGAGATGACTCCCGCCGCGGCCAGCACGATGACCTTAGTGAGTCGTGCTCTCTGCACTCGTTCCTCCAAATGCCACCCGCGACGTTCCCGGGGAACGGCGGGTCCCTGCGTGGGACTTCGACTGGGCGCTGAACGTAGCCGCCGGGTGAGGTGTTGCACAGAGTCACAGCGAGTCTTGTATCCACATCGTGACGGTCGTCACGAGAATTAACGGACGATTTACACTCGATCGTCTTATTGCAACGACCGAGTGAATGACTCTTCGTGTCCGAGCACCCCTCGAAAGGACCTTGACCAGACGTCTGATCAATGGGGGCAGTCTAGGAACATCCCCTCCGTCACCGTGACCGACACCACGATGCCCCGGCCTCCAAGGTAGCAACCTTGCCCTTTCGCGCAGGGCGGATCAACCCGCGCGGGTGGGTCCGGGGCCGGTGCGACAGCAGGGTTTTCGCTGGTCAGCAGCCAAGTTCCGGCGCGACACGGCGCTGGCGGACGGACGCGGCAAAACGGGCGGGGTCCCGCTGGCCGGGAGCGCACTCCGGGTCCGGGCGGTCACTCTCCGGCGCGATCTCCGGTTTCGGGCGGCAAAAAGCGGGCGCTACCCCTTGGTCACGCCCGCTTTTTCAGTGCCTGTCGCTCAGCCGATGCTTTCGACGACCGCCTCGGCGACGGCCTTCATCGTGGTGCGCCGGTCCATCGCGGTGCGCTGGATCCAGCGGAACGCGTCCGGCTCGGTGAGCCCCTGGCGGCTCATCAGCAGGCCCTTCGCCCGGTCGATGACCTTGCGGGTCTCGAGCCGGTCGGTGAGCCCGGCGACCTCGGCCTCGAGGGCCTGCAGCTCGGAGAACCGGCTGACGGCCAGCTCGATGGCGGGCACGAGGTCGCGTTTGGCGAACGGTTTCACCAGGTACGCCATGGTGCCCGCGTCACGGGCCCGTTCGACGAGGTCGCGCTGGCTGAACGCGGTGAGAATGACGACCGGCGCGATCCGGTCGCCGGTGATCCGCGCGGCCGCCTCGATGCCGTCGAGCTTCGGCATCTTGACGTCGAGGATCACGAGGTCCGGCTTGAGGTCGGTGGCCAGCGCGATGGCCTCCTCGCCGTCGCCGGCCTCGCCGACGACCTCGTAGCCCTCTTCGCGCAGCATTTCCACCAGGTCGAGCCGGATGAGCGCCTCGTCTTCCGCGACGAGCACCCGTCGCTGCGGCACGCCGGCGGCGGCGCCGTTCGACTCGGCAGCCTGTTCGGTCACCGGTGTCCTCCTGAAGGCTCGGCGGGACGTCTTCGACACGCGGTCACCCGCGAGAGCCCAGCGTACCGGGACCGATCCAGATCCCACGATGGCGTTCACCACGAAGTGGCGGGAGACACCCAGCCCCGGCCCCAAGTCGATCACCGCCGATCACCGTCGATCACCGGACCCGGTCGCCGGCCGGGAAGACGGATCCCGTAGAGTTTCCGGTACTACGGCCCCGTAGCCCAACTGGCAGAGGCAACGGATTCAAAACCCGTCCAGTGTGAGTTCGAATCTCACCGGGGCTACTCGACTTTCCTTTGTTCTCCCGCTTCAGCGGGTTAGCGCCGCGACCGTGCGGCGCGCTTGCCCGACATTTACCGCAGGTCAACGGGAGTAGGTTCGCATCCCCGGTGACTTCGCCGGAAGCTCCGGGCGCGTCGCCGCGATGATCAGCCTGTCGCGTCAGCCGTGGCGTGCTTCCTTCAGTCGCAGGAGGAGACTTCTGGAGGAGCACGGATGCTCGGGCTTTCTGTTTCAGGCTGGAGCTTGTCGCGCCTTCGTCATTCGGGGAAGCGCTCCGCGAGCCATTCGCCGATCTCCGCCGCCGCGAGGCCGGCACCGGGGCGGAGCGGGCCGCCGAAGTGGGTTCCGGCTACGCGCGGATGGTCGACGTCGTGGGTTCCCAGTGCAGCGACCATCGCCTTCGCGTCGGCCGGGAAACAGGCCGCGTCGCCGGCGAGTTCCACGAACAGCGATGGGGTCCGCACGCCGGAAGCGCAGCGCAGGAAATCGGCGTTGGGCGCGTCCTGAAGGAAAACGACGCTGGCAGGTTTCCGCGAGCACATCAGCGACCAGCGGGGGTCGGCGACGGCACTCCGTCTGGCAACTGAGGCGCGGACGTTTTCTCCTCCCCCTGGAACGCCGCACACCGATGCGGCATCGGGCTCCACCGTGCCAGCACGGGCCGCCGGTTGTCGTTCTGTCTCCCGGAACGGCCTGGTTCATCGCGCGGCGGATGCCGCGAGCCGGGGGCAGAACCTTGTCGACGACCAGCCGCGGGCTTCGCCTGCCGATGGCGGGCGGGACTCACCGCAAGGCGAGCGGCAAAACGGTCGCAGACGCTGGTTCGCATGTCTTCGCGTCTGCTGCGTTCGCCTGGCCTCGTTGCCGGTCAAGCCGTTACGGCTCGGTGCCACCGAGGCCTGCCGGGCAACCACGTAGCCGCGGCGTCCGGTCATCGCCGGCCGGCGATTCGCCTGCCTTGTCCACCGGACCGTCCGCCGGCTCGCGCGAAGATCCGCCGCACCTCGGCGTCGCAGATTCGAATATTCCTGAATATATTTCCGGGGAATTCTGAGCGACATTTGTGCCGCACCTGTCGAGAACCGCCCGCGGCAAGGCGCGAAGATATATATTCGCGGGTTCCCGTGCGGCCGGAACACAACAGCGTGCCTGCGTTTTTCGCCGTCGCGTGAACTCCGGCCGTCGTTTTGCTCACCCGCGGAACAGTTTCGTCGCGTCAGGTGCGTGCCGGTGCGGCGCAAGGGGCTGTTGGTCACTGTTGTGTGGTGGTTCCGGCCTCTGCAAGTGATCACGGGTCTGCGGGAATGTGGAATCCAGCAGTCACGGCCATGCTGATCGCCGACGTGCCGGGACGGCTGGAAAACAAGCGCCTGCCGTGACCGACGCGGTTCTGACCACACAGGCCGCCACGCGGGCGCAGAAGGAGAAACCGTTCCATGACGCATTCCATGCGAGTACGAAAAAACACCGAAACCGGCCCGGTACATCGACCCCGCGCATCCCGCCGCCTGACGGTGCTGACGGTCTGCGGCGTGCTGGCCGCCGGGATGTCGGCGGTCACCGCCGTGCCCGCGCAAGCGACGTTTCCCGGCGGCAGCGGGAAGATCTTCTTCACCCGGTCCAGCACCATTTCCTCGATGAACCCCGACGGGACCGGGCTGGCCACGGTCGCCAGCGGGAACGGAGTCACCGCCCCGCGCGTCTCGGCGGACGGGACCAAGGTCGCGTTCGAGCGGCACGTCGGCAGCCCCGATTACCAGGTCTTCACGATGAACCCGGACGGCACCGGCGCCACCCAGGTCACCACCGGCGCCTCCGCCGACGGCCAGTCGCTGGCCTGGTCCCCCGACGGGACCAAACTCGCCTACCGCAACAGCGGAACGCTCACCGTCGTCAACGCCGACGGCACCGGCCCGGTCTCCCTCGGCGTCAGCGGCTTCCTGGCCAACTGGTCCCCCGACGGCACGAGAATCGCCTACAGCTCCCCAGCCGGGACCATCGACACCATCAAGCCCGACGGCACCGGACAGACCACGCTGATCAGCATCGCGGGACTGAGCCTGTCCGGCCCGAACTGGTCCCCCGACGGCACGAAAATCACCTTCACCGCGCTCAACCTCTCCCCGATCAGCGACCACATCCACACCGCCAACGCCGACGGGACCAACCAGGCCGACATCTCCGGGGCCAACAACACCGACACCAACTCCGTGTGGTCGCCCGACGGCGCCCTGATCCAGTTCATGGACAACGACGGCCTGCTGACCATGAACACCGACGGCACCAACCGGACCAGGATCTACTCCGGCATCGCCGGCAGCTTCCGGACCGGCGACTGGGCCGCGATCCCCTCCCCGAAACCCGCCGTCACCGCGGTCAACCCCGCCAGCGGACCGAAAACCGGCGGCACGGTCGTGACGATCACCGGCACCAACTTCACCGGCGCCACCGCCGTCGCCTTCGGCGCCACTCCGGCGACCTCGTTCACCGTGACCAGCGCCACCAGCATCACCGCCACCGCACCCGCGAGCACCACCGCCGGGCCGGTCGACGTCGCCGTCACCACCCCGACCGGCACCAGCACCACCAGCCCCGCCGACCAGTACACCTACACCTACGCGTTCACCGGCTTCTTCCCGCCGGTCCAGAACCCGCCCGCGGTCAACCACCGCGAAGCAGGCAGCCACGTGCCGGTCAAATTCAGCCTCGGCGGCAACCAGGGACTCGCCATCTTCCCGACCGGATCACCGTCCAGCCAGCAATACGACTGCACCACCGGCGCGCTCATCGGCGGCCCCGCACCCACCACCGGAACCCTCGCCTACGACCCGGCCACCGACCGCTACCAGTACAACTGGACCACCGACCGGGCCTGGGACCGCACCTGCCGCCACCTCAACGTCACCCTCGCCGACGGCACCACCCACACCGCCGACTTCCGCTTCCACTGACCCGCGAATCACGCGGCCGCCGCTGCGAGGCCGACCGCGGAAGCCTGCTTGCACCCCGCCGACCCGCAGCACCGAGCCGGAACACCGTCCCGATCGGAACGACAACCCAAGGAGCCGCTCAATGTCCAGCCTCAGCCGCCGCACCCTCGTCCTGACCGCCGCCGTCCTCACCGGCGCCGCCGTGCTCACCAGCGGCGTCGCCAGTTCCGCGACCGAATCCGCCTCGCCAAGCTGCGGCGCCGCCACCCTGCGCGGCACCTACCTCTTCTCCGGCGACGGATGGACAATCACCGGCGCCACCGCCACCCCGCTCGCGTTCGCCGGTTCCGAACGCTTCGACGGAGCCGGCCACGTCCAGGGAGTCTCCAGCACCAACGCCAACGGAACACCCAGTTCGCACAACGCGTTCACCGGCGTCTACACCGTCGCCGCCGACTGCACCGGAACCCTCGTCATCGGCGGCAGCCTGCACTTCGACCTCTACCTCGACCCCTCCGGCGACAGCTTCGCCTACGTCCAAACCGACCCCGGCGCGGTCAGCGCCACCACCGAACACCGGGCCACCCGCACCTGACCCACCGGACACAGCGCACCGGCGCCCCGGCCACGCCCATGGCCCGGGGCGCTGCTCCGCGCCCGCCGCGCGAGTCCTGCCCGGCTGTCAGGCGGAGGGCGTGGGCGGGGTAAGGGGGTAGGCCAGGACGTCGGCTGGGTCGAGGACGTTGCGGGCGATGTTCTCGGCGATGGTGCTGAGTCGCTGGCCGTGGCTGCGGGCGTAGCGGCGCATGCGGTTGAACGCTTCGTCCATCGGGATCGATCCGGCTTGGGAGAGCACGCCTTTGGCCTGTTCGATGGCGATGCGGCTGGTGAGGGCGTGCTGGAGTTGTTCGGTGACGACCTCGCCGTGGCGGATGGTGCGTTCCTGGAGGATGCCGATGGTGGCGGTGTCGGCCAGCGCGCGGGCGATGTCCAGGTTTTCCGGGTTCACCGGTCCGTCGTCGTGGCCGAACAGGTTGAGCGCGCCGATGACCTGGCGGCGCAGCCGCAGCGGCACGGCCTGCACCGAGTGGAATCCTTCGGCGATCGCTTCGGTGGCGAACGCGGGCCACTGGCCGACGACGGCGTTCAGGTCCCGCACGACCACGACGTCGCCGGTGCGGTAGGCGTCCAGGCAGGGCCCCTGGTCGGTTTGGAGCTGGAACAGTTCCAGCAGGCGGGTGCTCTCGTCGGAGGAGGCGACGACCTGCAGCCCGCCGCGCAGGTCGGCCAGCATCAGCCCGGCGGCGGTCGCGCCGAGCAGCTCAACGCAGTGCTCGGCCAGGTTGTGCAGCAGTTCCACGACGTCGTAGTCGTCGACCAGGGTGTCGGCCATCTCGACGAAGGCACGCAGCACCCGCTGTTCGCGGGTCGGCACCGGGTCGGCGGGAGGCATGTCGCTCATCGCTCGCTCTCCTCTCTGAACCACGGTAGGGGTCTCGCGCGGGTGTTTCCAGGTCCGGCGCGCGTCAGGTGTCGATCTCGCGCAGATGCAGACGGCCGGTGACCAGGTCGTCGGCGACGTCCTGGAGCCGCTGGCCCGTGGCGAACGCGTAGCCCCGCAGCCGGGCGAGCGCCTGCTCGGGAGAGAGCCCGAACGCCGCGATCACGATGCCGGTGGCCTGGTGCACCGCCAGCCGGTCCTGGGTCAGGTCGGTGATCCAGGCTTCGCTGATCTCGCCGTCCGGGCCAGGGGCCGCGGCGGCCAGGAGAACGCTGGTGGCGATGTCGGCGATCTGCAGGGCGAGCGCCACCTCCGTCTCCGCGAGCCAGCCGGGCATGCGCCGGTACAAGTCCATCGCCCCGATCCGGGCCGCGCCGCGCCAGAGCGGGAACGCGAAAACCGCGCCGACCTGATGGTCGTCGATCTGCGCGGCGAAGACCGGCCACGACAGGCTCACATGCTTCGGCAGGTCGGGCACCAGCACGGGCATGCCTGTCGTGAACGCCTCGAAGCACGGGCCCTCGCCGAGGCTGAACTGCAGGTCCTCGATCCGCTCGACCACCGCGTCGCTGGCATAGACCTGTTGCCGATGCCCGGTGTCCTGCATGATCGAGACCGACGCGCCGTCCGCCGGCAGCAACGACACACACGCTTCGCACAACCGCTTCACCGTGCTCACCGCGTCGCTGCTCTCGCGCATCGCCGCCAGCGTCTCCGACAGCAACCGCGGTATCGGGTCGAAAGCATCGCCGGACCTGGCCACCGCAGGTCACCGCCTTCCGTTGCGGAACGCTCAACTTCCCAGCAGCAACGGGGATGACAGACCCAAGTCAGACACGCAACCACAAGGCACTCGCCTACCCCGCCAGCGTAGCCCTCCGGCCGCCGTCGACCAGGCCGTCGCGCGACTGAATTTCACGCCGCGACCAGTTGCTTGCTGAGTGGCGGACGCAGGGTCCCGCCGAGGGCAGCAACGCGAGGGGAGACAGCCGCTCAGCAGGCCTCGTGCTTGACGGCGACAGGACCGGTACTCGCCAGTCGGTTGTCCGCCGAACCTTCGGGGTACCGACCATCTGAGGTTCGAGCAGGCAGAAGAGGCCGCGGTCGGCACGAAGGCCAAACCCTTCGATGAATCCTCGCGCCACGTTCGGAAAGCGCCGCGCACGACTCGCTCCGCGCTGTTCTCGAACGCCGGTCTTTCGGCGATCCCGTCAAGGCGACCCGCGTCTTTCCGCTGGCGGAGGACTCGCCGGCCAAAGTTGCGCGTCCCCGCCACCCGATCCGGCTCCGCCCCCAGCGGCCTCCCTGCGCACAGGGTGCCACAGGGTTGACCGGCGCCGGTCGGAAGAACTTCGAGCGGGGCTTCGGCTCCTGCCGACGCTGGCGACCGACGTGCGCGACAGTTGATCCGAATGGCCGCTCGCCGCGCATCCAGCCACCCGCACAGGGATCGGTCGCGGCGCCCGGCGCAGCAGTCAGGAGGCGGGACGACGTGGTCGGCGCCTGGGTCGCGCCGGCTTCGTCACGAGCGACGGTGAGTTCAGCGATCAGCTTGTGCTCGGCGGCGATGGATGCGGGCCTCGCGCGAGTTCGCCGAGAACGCGATCGGCGAGTTCTTCGACCCCGGCAAGCTCGTCGCGGCCCGGGAAAAGGGCTTGTCCGAAAACGAAATCCGCCAGCATGCCCGCGCCGGGGACTATCGCCCGGAAAAGATTCCGGAAGTCCGCCGAGCGGCTCAGCCCGCTACCTCGCTCTGAGCGCGAGGGTGAATTCCAGCCGTCCCTGCAGGCTCGTCAGCGATTTTCCGGTCAGCGCCTCGATCCGCTGGATCCGGTACCGCAACGTGTTCACGTGGATGTGCACTTCGCTGGCGCACCGCGACCACGAGCAATCCGTTTCGAGAAAGGCTTCCAAGGTACGGACCAGCTCGCCGTGATGCGTGCTGTCGTAGGCGAGCAGGGGCCCGAGAAACCGGTCCCGGTACGCGGCAAGCACCTCGGCGGGGACCGCGGCGAGCAGCTGCTCGAACGAATCGATCTCCTGCGCGGCCACCACCCGCAGTGCGCCGGACTGCAGTTCCGCCAGTTTCCGCGCCCGACGCGCCTCTCCGAGTGCTGAAGGCAGTGCCTCCGGTCCGTTGGCGGCGCTGCTGATTCCGATGGCGAGCTGGCGCTGGTCGAGCCCGAGCGACATCAGCGGGGCGCGTGAGCGGATGTAGTCGGTCAACGCCCCGATGTCCTTGTGCAGCGGGATCACCGCGATGGCCTCGGTTCCGACGGCCGTCGCGTGCACAATGGACTGTGGCACGTCGGAGAACGGCACCAGCAGATCGACCATGACCGTGCGGGCGATCGCACCCGCGCTGGCTGGAGTCACCGCTCCGGCGACGACCGCGTACGGGCCGTCGTCGAGACCCATCCGCGCGAGTTGCCCGGCGAGTTCGCCTGGCGCGCCCGGGTTTCCCGCCAGCGTGTCCGCGACGAGAAGCTCGAGCTGGGAGTTCTCCCGCCTGCGGACCTCCTCGCGGCGTTCGCGTTCCAGGCTCACCAGCGCGGCGAGTTCGGTCATCGATTCCCGCGTTCCGTCGCTCCACGTGCGATAGTCGCCTTCGCACGCGAGGAACCAGCCGATCACCCGCGGCCGGATGTCGTCGCCTACCGGGAAGAGCGAGAAATCCGCGGTCCGCCCGCCGCTGCGGATGCGCGTCCGGTGCGGGAATTCCCTGGCGGTAAGGAATTCTCTCGCCAGAGTTTCGCCTTCCGCGCCTTGCGGATGCGACGGCGCGATCGCCGGGACCCGGCCGGTGGCGGTGAGCAGCCAGAACGGCACGTCCGGGTCGTCGGCGGACAGCGCCAGCAGCGCGTCCAGTCCCCCGTGCCTGCTGACCGAGGTGACGAGTTTCCGGCGGCGGCGCAGCAATTCCGCGAGGTCGTCCTGGCGGTCGCCGATCAGCGCCTGGTGCACGCTCCCGGACACGTGCGAGAACGACACGCCCTGCGGGATTTCCACGAGCGGGACGTCGTGCTTCACGCACGCCCGCACCAGATCCGCGGGCACCCCGCCGTACGCGGCTTCCCCCGCCGCGAGGCAGGCCACGTCGCTTTCCGCGAGCGCCGCCACGAACGCGTCGGAATCCTCGGGGCCGCGCCTCCACATCAGACCGGTCAGCACGAGTTCGCCGCCGGACAGGTAGCCGCGCGGATCGAGCACGTCCGAGGTGAGCACCCAGCGGATCCGCCGGTCGAGGTGCGTTTCCCCGGCCAGGCAGCGCAACCGGAGACCAGGCAGCCGCAGAACCTCGCGAATGCGCATTTCTCGCCCGCTTTCCCGTACCCCGGCACTGCCGCGATCCGCTGGAGAAATCTACGAGACCAGCGTCGCGGGCACTGCCTGAGCTTCGTGTCCGACCACATTGTGCCTGTCCGGCCCGTGAACGTTAACTGAACGCCTCGCGGGCAGCAGCTCGCGACAGCGCGAAAGGCAGCGCCCATGATGGAAGCCCCGTCCCTCCTCGTGCGGGACTGCACCCTGGTCAACGTGTGGTCGGGCGAGATCTACCCGACCGACGTCGCCGTACGCGGAAACCGGATCGTTTCGGTGACCAAAGGCGAATTCCGCGAGGCGGAGCGGGTGATCGACGCCGGCGGCCGGTTCGTCGTCCCCGGCCTGATCGACCCGCACATGCACCTCGACACGACGTCGCTCAGCCCCGGCGAACTGGCCAGGGTCGTCGTGCCGCTCGGGTGCACGACCGTTTTCGTCGACACCACCAACATCATCACCACCGGCGGCCCGGACGGCGTGCGGAGCGTGATCGACCAGTTCGCCGGGCTGCCGCTCCGCGCGTACTTCGCCATGCCGTCCTATTCGCCGGTGGACCCGGAGCGCGAAACCGTGGCGTACGAGATGGATTCCGCCGATCTCGACCGCATGCTGGCGTGGCCCGAGTCGGTCAGCATCGGCGAGACCATCTCGGCCAAAATCCTCTCCGCCGACCCGGACTACCTCGAACGGCTGGCACTGTGCCTCTCCCGCGGGCTGCGCGTGTCCGGCCATGGAGGAGACCTGCCGCCGGAGGTGGAATCGGCTTTCGACGCCTACGTGACCGCCGGGGTCCGCGACGACCACTGCGTCACCAAGCCCGCCGACATCAGGCCGCGGTTGCGACGCGGGGTCGCGATGTTCGCGGTCGAATCCGCCGGACGGGAAAACCTCACCAACGGGCTGGTCGATTTCGTCCGGGACCACCGGATCCCGACCCGGCATCTGCATTTCTGCATCGACAACATCACCGTCACCAGCATGGTCGGCCGCGGTTTCGGCTACCTCGACCGCTCGGTGCGGGTCGCGGTCAACGGCGGCATATCCCCCGTCGAGGCGCTGCGCATGGGCACGCTCAACACCGCGCAGCACTACCGGCTCGCACACCTGCTCGGCAGCGTTTCCCCGGGCCGGTTGGCCGATTTCTCCCTGGTCCACGACCTCGGCGAATTCCGTCCGGACCTGGTGGTCGCCGACGGCAAAGTGGCCGCGGTGGACGGAGTGCTCGTCGCGGAGGTGCCCGAACCCGAATTCCCCGCCTCCTATCGCACGACCGTCCGGCTGCACCCGGCGCTCGACGCGAAACGCCTCGCCGTTCCCGGCCCCGACGGCGCGAGCACGGCGAAAGTCCGCGTCATCCACGCCAGCGACCAGGACGCGGCGTTCAACCGCGCCGAGACCGCCGAACTCCCGGTGGCCGCCGGTCTCGTCCAGCCGGACGTCGCGGCGGACGTCCTCAAGTTCTGCATGGTCGAGCGGTACGGCCGCAACGGCAACGCGACAGTGGCGTTCATCCGCGGGTTCGGTCTCACGTCCGGCGCGATCGCCAGCTCGGTTTCCGGCCCCTCCAACAACATCGTGTGCGCCGGGACCGACGACGCCGACATGTGGACCGCGATCCGCCGCGTGGCGGAAATGCAGGGCGGCTACGTCGTGGTCCGCGACGGCGAGGTGCTCGCCGACGTGCCGCTGCCGGTCGGCGGCATCATCTCCGAACTCCCCTACGAACAGGTCGTCGCCGCCGTCGGGCGGCTGGAGCAGGTCGCGCGGGACGCGCTCGGCTGCGTGCTGACCAACCCGGTCCGCGCGCTGGCGGGCACCGTGCTGCACACGCTTCCCGCGTACGGCATGACCGACCGCGGCCTCGTCGAGGTCTCGACCCGCGAGTTCGTCCCTGTCGTCCTGGAGCACGAGGAGGTGGCCCGATGACGGACGCGATCCGCGACCGGGTCCGCACCATGACCCGCGAGATCGAAACCGCGCGCGGACAGCACCGAGCGGACCTTGTCCTGCGCGACTGTCAGGTGATCTCCCCGTACAGCAACGAAATCCATCCCGCGGACATCGTGGTGCTCGGCAGGCGGATCGTCGCCGTGCGACCGGACTTCGACGGCCCGGCCGCCCGGGAAGAGGACTGCGCGGGCCTGTTCGCCGCGCCCGGTCTGGTCGAACCGCACCTGCTGCCCGACCAAGGCTTGACGTGGGCGGAGGTCGGCTGGAACGCGGTCCGCACCGGCACGACCGCGGTGGTCACCCCGGAACTCGGCCCCGCCGACGGCATCGCCCGTTTCGATCTGCCGTGCCGGCTTTTCGAAGCGACCGGACACGGCCTGACGCAACGCAGCGGCCCGTCCGCGGATTCCGACGAGAACAGCGTGCAGTCCGCCGCGACCGCGCACGGGCTGGGCATGGCCCGCGTTCCGGGCGGCTCCGTGCGCTCCGCCCTGCGCATGGGCCGGACCGTGCTGATCCCGGACCGCGACGCCGAGGGAGCGGAAGTCCTCGCCGGGATCGCCGACGGGACCCTCGACGCGCGGCATCTCTGCCTGGGCACCGGATCCGGGCGAGTGCTGCCGGAAGTCGCCCACGCGCTGGCGGCGGGCATCTCCGCGCCGACAGCCCTGCAGCTCGGCAGTCTCAACGCGGCCACCCACTACGGGCTCGACCACCTCCTCGGCAGCATCGCCCCGGGCCGCTGGGCCGATTTCTTCCTCACCGAAGACCTCGGCGCCGTTCCGGCGCGGGTCTACGTCGGCGGGGTGCTGGTCGCGGAGAACGGGAACCGGCCATGACCACCGCGCCGGAAACTGTCCTGTCGGTGCGCGGGCTCACCGTCGAACTCCGCGGCAACGCGGGCTCGCTCAGGCCGGTCGACGACGTTTCTTTCGACCTGGCAAAGGGTTCCGTGCTGGGCGTGCTCGGCGAATCCGGCTGCGGAAAGTCGATGCTGCTGCGCACCTTGATGGGCATCGAGCCGCCGCTCGCCGCGGTGTCCGGCGAGGTGTGGACCCGCGGCCGCAATCTCGTCGCGATGTCGCCGCGCGAACGAGCCGAGACGCGCGGCTCGTGGATCTCGATGGTGTTCCAGAACCCGATGACCGCGCTGGACCCGGTGTACACAGTGGAGCGACAGCTCGTCGAACCGCTGCGCCGGCATTCCGGGATGGACCGGCGCGCGGCGCGCACCCGGGCGCTGGAACTGCTGGAGCTGGTCCAGATCACCGATCCGAAACGGCGGCTCAAGGCTTACCCGTTCGAGCTCAGCGGCGGGATGCGGCAGCGGGTCGCGATCGCGGCCGCGCTGGCCTGCGGCGCGAGCGTGCTGCTCGCCGACGAGCCGACGACCGCGCTCGACGTCACCGTGCAGGCGCGGATCCTCGCGCTGCTGAACGACGTCCGCGCCGAACTCGGGACGAGCACCGTCATCGTCACCCACGACGTCGGCGTCACCGCGGAACTCGCCGACGAGGTGCTCGTCCTCTACGCCGGGCGCACCATCGAATCCGGCACCTGCCGCGAAGTCCTCAAGAACCCCCGGCACCCCTACACGATCGGGCTGCTGGACGCGAACGTCCGGGGCGGGCAACGCACCCGCCCCGCGGCCATCCCGGGTGCGCCGCCGAACCTGGCGCTGCTGCCCTCCGGGTGTTCTTTCGCACCCCGCTGTCGCCACGCCGCGGCGCTCTGCCGCGCCGACGACCCGCCCGTGCGGCGGTTCACCCACAGCCACACCGCCCGATGTGTCCACGCGGGCGCATCCGCGGCTCAAGGAGAGTGAGATCATGCCGCATCCCGTGCGGAGCAAGATCTTGGCCGGAGCGAGCGTGCTGACGCTCGCCGCGTGCAGTGCCGGCGGCAGCACCCGCGGCGCGGACGACGCCGCCCGCGACCGCGGCGGAGCCGGCGGCACGCTGAGCGTCGCCATCAACTCCGCCACCGTGCCCATCCCCGACTCCCCCGCGACCCAGGGCGCCGAGGGCATCCGCTGGGTCAGCGGCCAGATCTACGACGCCCTCACCGCGTTCGACCTCGACCAAGCCGACACGGCACCCACCCCGCATCCCTCGCTGGCTGCGAGCTGGACCGTCTCGCCCGACAAACGGACCTGGACCTTCCGGCTCAAGACCGGCGTGAAGTTCCACGACGGCACCGCTTTCGACTCGTCGGCGGTCCTTTTCGAACTCGACCGGCTCACCAAGCCGGGCTCCCCGTTCTTCAGCGAATCCCTCAGCACCGCCGCGAAGTTCCAGACCCAGACCATCGCGTCCTACCGCGCTCCGGACCCGGCGACGGTGGAGATCACCACGCGCCAGCCGGATTCCCTGCTGCTGTGGGATCTCGCCGGGATCTACTTCCCCAGTCCGGCCGCGGTCCGCAAGTACGGCAATCGCGACTACCCCGGGCACGCCACCGGAACCGGCCCGTTCAAGGTCCGTTCGTACACTCAGGACACGCTGGACCTGGTGGCCAACAAGGACTACTGGCAAGGACCGCCCAAACTGGACGGTCTGCGGATCCGCGCGATGGCCGATCCGTCGAGCCGGCTCGCCGCGCTGGAAGCGGGCGACGTCAACTGGATCGAGACGCCGCCGCCGGACGCCGTGCCGCGGCTGAAGTCCCAAGGCGACGCGATCCGGACGCATCCGTACCCGCACACCATGGTGCTGTACCTGAATCTCGCCAAAGCGCCGTTCACCGATCCGAAGGTGCGCGAAGCACTGCAGTACGCGATCGACCGCAAGAGCCTGTGCAGCGGCCTGCTCGACGGTCTGTGCCTGCCCGCGAGCCAAGCCGCCTACGAGGGAAACCCGTGGTACGACAAGTCTCTCGGCGAGAAGTACCACTACGACCCGGCCAAGGCCAAGGCGCTGCTGCGCGAAGCGGGCCACAGCAGCGGGCTGAGCATCAAGGTCGCCATTCCCACCGGCGGCTCGGGCACGATGTGGCCGCAGCCGATGACCCAGGTGCTGCAGGCGAATCTCAAGGACGTCGGCATCGACATGCAGCTCGTCCCGCTGGAGTCGAACCTGCTGCTGACCATCGGCCGCGCCGGGTTCACCGGGCCGAACCAGCAGTACGACGCGCTGTACAACTCGATGTCCTGGGCCGCGCCGTTCCTCGCCGACCGGTTCTCCTCCGACCGCGTCCCGCCCGCCGGCTGCTGCAACGTGATGGGCTACCGCAACCCGGCGGTCGATCAGGCATTCGCCGCCGTGTCCGCCGAATTCGACCCAGCCAAACAGGCCGCGCTGATGGCGAAAGCACTCGGCCTCGCCGCCGCGGACTCGCCGATGACGTTCGTGGTGCACGATCTCGACCTGCAGGCCCTCGCCCCGTCCGTGCGCGGCTTCGTCCAGCCGCAGTCCTGGTACTTCGACGTCCGCAACGTCTGGGTCAAACCGGCCTAGCCGCATCCGGGAAGCGGAGAAACCGATGCTCGTCCTCCTCGTCAAACGCCTGGCCTTGGCCGTCCCGGCCCTGTTCGGCGTGTCCCTCGTCAGTTTCCTGCTGCTCAACGTCCTCCCCGGCGACCCGCTCGCCGGAGTGGTCGGCCCCGGCTCGACCCAGGCCGAACGGGACGCGCTGGCCCACCAGCTCGGGCTGGACCGGTCGCTTCCCGGGCAATACCTGGTGTGGCTCAAGGGCGTGTTCCACGGCGACCTCGGGTTCTCGCTGCCCCGCGGCCGCCCGGTGGCCGAGCTGATCTCGACCGCCTTCCCCGCCACGATGATCCTCGCCGCGGCCGCCGCTGTGCTCGGGCTGGGCATCGGGATCCTGCTCGGCAGCCTCGCCGCGCGCAGCGCCCACCGCTGGCCCGACCGGGTCGTCTCCAGCGGCGCGGTGCTCGGCCTGAGCGTGCCGAACTACTGGGCGTCGATCCTGCTGATCATCCTGTTCAGCAGCACGCTCGGCTGGTTCCCGCCGAGCGGGATGCACGGCGCGGCAGGCGGATTCGCCGACCTCGTGCAGCATCTGGTGCTGCCGGCGCTCGCCGCGTCCTGCGTCACGGCCGGGCTGAGCGCGAAGATGACCCGCGCCAGTCTCCTGGAGAAACTCGGCGAGGACTTCGTGCAGACGCTGCGCGCCCAGGGCGTGCGGAACTGGCGGATCCTCGTGCACGTCGCGAAAAACGCCGCGCCGCCGATCCTCGCGGTCAGCGGCCTGCAGATCGGCTATCTGCTCGGCGGCTCGGTCCTGGTGGAGACGATCTTCAACTGGCCGGGCCTCGGACAGCTGATGTACCACGCGATCGCCGAGCGCGACCTGCGCGTGGTGCAGGGCTCGGTCCTGGTCATCGCGGTGACGTTCGTGGTGATCACGCTCGTCGTCGACCTGCTGCAGTTCGCCTTCAACCCGCGCCTGCGGAGAGGAGTCCGGTCATGAGCCACAGTCATTCCGGGGCAACGGCTTCCCTTCGCGTCCCGGACAGCGACGGCCCCCAGGTCGCGGCGGTGCGCCGGTCGGCCGAGATCGCCCGCCGCCTCCGCCGGGACCCGGTCGCGATGGTCGCGGTGACGGTGCTCGTGCTGCTGGTGCTGTCCGCGGTCCTCGCGCCGTGGATCACCGGCTACGACCCGGACGCGGTCACCGTGACGGACCGCCTCCGTCCGCTCGGGACACCCGGGCACCTGCTCGGCACCGACGAATTGGGCCGGGACATGCTCACCCGGCTGCTCTATGGCGGGCGGCTTTCGCTGGCCACCGGGATCGTCCCGGTCGCGGTGGCGGCGGTCGCCGGAACCCTGCTCGGCGCGTTCATCGCCTACGTCGGCGGCACCGTCGGCGCGGCGCTCGGCCGCGTGCTCGACATGTCGTACGCGTTCCCCGCGATCCTCATCGGCATCGCGGTGACCGCGTCGCTCGGCCCCGGCGTCGTGAACTCGCTTCTCGCGTTGAGCCTCGCGTTCGTCCCGCCGGTCGCCCGCGTCGCCGAATCCGCGACCCGGCAGGTCATGGTCGAGGAATACCTCGAAGCCGCCCGGCTCAGCGGTGCGCGCTGGTGGCAAGTGCTGCTGCACCACGTGCTGCCGACGATCGCCGGCCCGGTGTTCGTCTACGCGGCGAGCCTGGTCGGGCTGAGCATCAGCGTCGGGGCCGGGCTGAGTTTCCTCGGGCTCGGCGCGCCGCCGCCGACCGCCGAATGGGGCGCGATGCTCAACAGCCTCCGCGACGCGCTCTACACCGTGCCCGTGGTCGTCGCGCTGCCCGGCCTGTTCATCTTCCTGGCCTCAGCCGGGTTCAACATCCTGAGCGACAGCTTCCGCGACGCTCTCGACGTGCGGAGGTGACTGCCCGTGCCCACCACCCTCATGCTGGCCGATTCCCTCGTCAAACGGTTCCCGATCAAGAACGGGCTCTTCGGCCGCGACGCGATCACCGCGGTATCCGACGTTTCGCTGTACGTCAACGAGGGCGAAACCCTCGGCGTCGTCGGCGAATCCGGGTCCGGCAAATCGACACTCGGCCGGATGCTCGTCGGCCTGCTGAAGCCCGACCGGGGCACAGTCCGGATCGAGGGCAGGGACCTGCGCGAACTGGGCCGCCGCGAACGGCCCCAAGCCGTGCAGATGGTGTTCCAGGACCCGTATTCCTCGCTCAACCCGCGGATGACGATCGAGGCGAACATCGGGTACCCGCTGCGCATCCAAGGCGCGCCGCGAGCACGGATCCGGGCGCACACGGCCGACCTGCTGGTGCGGGTCGGGCTGCACCCGAACCACGGTTCGCATTACCCGCATCAGCTCAGCGGCGGACAGCTGCAGCGGGTCAACATCGCGCGGGCGCTCAGCCTGCGGCCGAAGCTGATCGTCTGCGACGAGGCGGTGTCCGCGCTCGACAAGTCGGTGCAGGCGCAGATTCTCAACCTGCTCAAGGACCTGCAAGACGAACTCGGGCTGACGTACGTGTTCATCAGCCACGACCTCAACGTCGTCGAGTACATGAGCGACCACGTCCTCGTGATGTACCACGGCGAGGTCGTGGAATCCTGCCCGGCCGAACAGCTCTACGCGAACCCGCGGCACGAATACAGCCGGCTGCTCCTGTCCTCCATTCCCAGCCTCGACCCCGACGCCCGCACCCTCGACCGCACCCGACAGACAGGATGACGCACCTGATGTACGACCTGCTGGTCCGCGACGCGGACCTCCTCGTGACCATGGACGGCGACGACGTCCCCGGCGGCTGGATCGCCGTGTCCGGCGGAACCGTCGCCGCGATCGGCGGCCCGGGAGCGGAGCCCGCGGCGGCGAAGACGTTGTCCGCCAAGGGAAGCCTCGTGACCCCGGGCCTGGTCAACACCCACCAGCACCTGTTCCAGAATCTCACCCGGGGCAACGCTGCCGCGATGAACGTCGACCTGTTCGACTGGCTCAAGGCCCTCTATCCGATGTGGGCCGGCTTGGACGAGGAAGCCGTCGAAGTGTCCACCTACGTCGGTCTCGCCGAACTCGCCCTCGGCGGCTGCACGACGTCGATGGACATGCTGTACGTCCACACCGGACCGAACTTCATCGACGCCCAGGTGCGCGCGGCACAAGAAGTCGGCATCAGGTTCCACGCGACCCGCGGCTCGATGTGCCTGTCCCAAAAGGACGGTGGACTCGCCCCGGATTCCGTGGTGCAGACACCGGACGAGATCCTCGCCGATTCGGAACGCCTGGTCGACAAGTATCACGACCGCACACCGGGCGCGATGGTCCAAATCGGACTCGCGCCGTGCGCACTCGCTCTCGTGACGCCCGAACTGATGCGAGACACCGCAGAACTGGCCGAACGACTCGACGTGCGGCTGCACACTCACCTGTCCGAAGTGCGGGCCGAAGACGAATACTGCGCGCGGGTGTTCGGGAAACGCCCGGTGGAGGTGTTCGAAGACGTCGGCTGGGGCACCGACCGGGCGTGGGTGGCGCACTGCGTCTTCCCGAACGCCGACGAAATCCGGCGGCTCGGGCAGTGGGGCACCGGCGTCGCGCACTGCCCGACCCCGACCCTGATGCGCGGAGCCGGGCCGACCCCCGTGCCGGAACTCCGCACAGCCGGTGTGCCGGTCGGAATCGGCTGCGACTCCTCGACCCACAGCGCCCACGCGAGCATGTGGCTGGAAGCGCACACCGCACTCGTCGCGCTCAAAGGCCGCAGCGGCGCAGGAGCGATCTCCGCCCGCGACGTGCTCGAAATGGCCACCACCGGATCCGCCGCCTGCCTCGGCCGCGCTGACCTCGGCCGCATCCGCGTCGGCGCGCCGGCAGACCTCGTCGTGTGGGAGCTCAACCCGGTCGCGTTCGCGGGCGCGCACTCGGATCTGGTCGAAGCCTGGCTCCGCTGCGGGCCGGTCCAGGCACGCCACACGATCGTCCAGGGCGCCCCGGTCGTGGAAAGCGGCGAACTCCGGCTGCCCCGGCTGGACGACATGCTCGCCCGGCACCGCCGGATCTCCCGCCGGTTGCAGGGACTGGCGGGATAACCCGAACCCCGGGCCGCCGAGCAGGCCGGTGCTCGGCGGCCCGGCCTCACCCGCCCAGCGGCGGTCGCCGGCCCGACGCCTTCCGCACGCCCGCGAGCCTCGCCGGAGATCCGCGTCCGGCACCGGTCCGGGCCAAGAAGGTTTCTCGACACCTCCAGCGCGGATCACCCAGATGCTCAGCCTGACAACTCGCCGCTCACTCACTGCACCGAAGCAAGGAACAGCCGCATCGCCGGGGCCGTTTGCTGAAATCCGTGAGGGGAACCCTGAGGGACTCAGAGTCCCTCAGGGTTCCCCTCACGGACGCCTGGCCCCGCCCAGATCCTTCGGCCTGGGCAAACCGCACCCGCGGCGCCGCCCGTGCCCGCGCTGACGGAAACGCGGCATTGGTTCCGGGCCAGCCGCTCGAGAAGCTCCCGATTGGCCGGCAATCGATTCGTCAGGTCGAGGCACCGCTGTTCGACAACATCCGGAGTCGGCGAGACGGACCGGCCCCTACCCGATTCCGGACACTTCCCCGGCGGTGCCGGTCCGCGCGGCCGACCGGGACAGCACCCGGGGCGCCGTCTCCCGCAGACCGAGGCTGAGCAGCACGACGAGCACCGCGCTCGCCGCCGCGATGACCATCGCCGCTTGCAGGCCCCACCTGTCCGAGGCCCACCCGGCGAGCAGGGGGCCGAAGGCGCCGCCGAGCAGTTCGCCCGCACCCATCGTCACCCCGACCACGGTGGCCAGGGCTCCCGGCGGGACAGACTCCGCGGGGATGACCGCCATGAACAGCGTGAAGCAGCCGACACCGGTGTAGGTCAGCATCATCGCCGCTCCGAGAAGCCACGCGTTGTCCACGAACATGATGGCCAACGGGCAGCAGACGGCCAGGACGGTGAAGCCGGCCAGCGCGGGCTTGCGGCCGATCCGGTCCGAGATGGCGGGCGTGACGACACCCCACACCATCCAGGCCACGCCGAGGCACGTCATCACCGTCCCCATCGTCCCCGGGGTGAGCCCCTTGATCTTCAGCAGATACAGCGGGGTGAACGTGACGATCGTGGAAAACCAGGTGAGGTAGCAAACCGCGATCAGGACGCACAGCACCACGTTGCGCGAGCCCAGGGCACGGCGGAGCGGTACTTTCGGCTTCGCCGCCGGTCGGGTCGCCGGGAGCAGCGGGCGTTCGCGGACGATCACCGTCAGCGCGGCCGCGATCAGCAAGCCCGGCAGCAGGGTCAGGAAGAACGACCAGCGCCAGCCGAGGGACTCGGCGAGCCGGATGAAGGCGAACGGCGCGGCGATGCCGCCGAGCAATCCCGCCGAAGCCCCCTGGACCAGACCCATGTTCAGGCCGCGCCGCTTCGGCCGGGACGCCTGGTTCATCAGCGATTGCGACAACGGGATCACGCCGCCCTCGGCCGCGCCCATGAGCGCCCGCGCGATGAGCAGGCCGGCGAAACCCGTTGCCAGCCCGGAGACCGCGGAGATCAGGGAGAAGAGCACCACGGCCGCGACCAGCAGCGGCTTGCGGCGTCCGAGCCGGTCCGAGAGGGCGCCCATCAGGATGCCTGACACCGCCCAGGCAAAGGACAGCGCGCCCGCGGCCAGGCCGAGCTGTGCCGACGACAGCCCGAAGTCGGCATTGATGTAGGGCGCGAGGAACGCCAAGGCCTGTCTGTCGAAGAGGACGAACCCGACCCCCAGGAACAGGACGACAAGCAGGCGCCGCTCGTAGCGGTGCGCGTCGGAGCGGGATCCGCCGGGCGTCCTCACGCCGCCCCCGCACCGGCGAGGCACCGCGACTGACGCTGCTGCTGCTTGGCAAGCGAGGGGATCTCGAAATACTCGGGCATCGTTGCCCTGCCTTCCGTCGGGAATCGAATCGGCGTCCGTGCATTCGGTGACCGCGAGGGCCGGGCGCGTGAGTGTCACGGCAGCGGCCGGGATTCCTCGGCCGCTGCCGTACTAGCGGCCGCTACAGCCGGGTGGCCGACCCGCGTTCCAGGCGGCGCACAACACCGCCGCCGACCGCGTTGCTCAGCATCCCGACGTATTTCGCGGGGTCGAGCGTTTCGCCTTCGTGGATCGGGATGGCGACGCGAGGCGCGACCCGCCGCACGTAGTCGATGGACTCGGCGATCTTGAGCCACGGTCCGTCGATCGCCACGGCGAGCACTCCGACCTCCACCGCGGGCTCGTGAAACGAGTCCCCGGGATGGAAGAACGCGCCGCCGTCGATCAGGTAGCCGAGGTTGGCGCAGCTCGGAATCGTTTCGTGCACTGGGGCGTGGCGGCCGCCGACGACGTCGACGACGGTGTCCCCGAATTTCAGTGTCCGGCCCGGTTCGGCCGAGCGATGCTCCGGCAGGCCGGACATCGCCTCGCCGATGTCGGCGGGGGCCGCCAGCACTGCCCGGGGGCTCGTGGCCAGCACGGC
The DNA here is from genome assembly GCF_042647905.1 of Amycolatopsis halotolerans. Taxonomy (NCBI): domain Bacteria; kingdom Bacillati; phylum Actinomycetota; class Actinomycetes; order Pseudonocardiales; family Pseudonocardiaceae; genus Amycolatopsis; species Amycolatopsis halotolerans. The sequence goes on along the minus strand of NZ_JBHRWI010000006.1, from coordinate 91,098 downwards.
ACGGACCTTTTCCGGATCCACGTGATCGGGATGCTTGTGCGTGAGCAGGACCGCGTCGACGCTGTCGACGCCGTCGAGGTCGGACATGACGCCGGGATCGATGAGAAGCCGGGCGGACCCGGTGTCGACGAGCACGCAGGCGTGCCCGAGGTGAGTGATGTGCAAATGCCTCTCCTGCTCGGTCGGGACGGGAGCCGGGAACAACCGGGGTCAGGTGGTGGTGTGGCCGCCGTCGATGTCGAACACCGCGCCGGTGACGAAGGCCGAATCGCGGGCGAGAAGGTATTCGACGAGGCTGGCGATCTCGTCCGGATCGGCCCAGCGCTTGAACAACTGGCGGCCGGTGAGGACTTCCAGTCCGTGTTGCTTGTCCTCGAACGGGTCGAGGGCGGCCTGCCCCAGCGCGGTGTCGACCCCGCCGGGACAGATCGCGTTGCATCGGATGTTGTCGGGGGCGTACTCGGCGGCAACGCTGCGGCTCAGTCCGAGCACCGCGGACTTCGACGCGCAGTACACGCCCAGGTTCGGCAGTGCGACCCGGGCGCCGACCGACGAGATGTTGACGATCGAGCCGTACCGGGCCTTGGCCATCACCGGCAGGACCGCCTGCATCATCAGCAGATGGGTTTTCACGTTGACCGACATGACCCGGTCGAAATCCTCGGGCGTGGTGTCCCGCAACGATGTGGGCAGAGTAATGCCGGTCGCGTTGACCAGGCCGTCGATCCGGCCGAAGGTCTCGGCGGCCCTGGCGGCCAGTGCGGTCGGCACGCTCGGGTCCAAGCCGTCCCCGGCCTCGACGACCGGCTCGGGGCCGGCCTCGGCGACCTGGTCCGCGGTCTCTCGCAGCGCGGACTCGTTGACGTCGGTCAAGGCGAGGCGCACGCCGTGCCCGCCCAGGCGCACCGCGGTGGCCCGGCCGATGCCTCCCCCGGCTCCGGTCAACACGACCACATCCGAATTGCTATTGTTCGCGGCCACTGGGCATCTCCTGATTCGTAGTGACGGGAATGATTGTTTTCTTCGGCGGCGGACCATCCGTGCGGTGTCGTGGCACGAGGACGGTGAGAACCGCTGCCAGTACCGCTGGAATGGCGAAGGCGTAGAAACTCCAATTGGAGGAGAGCGAGCCCGCGTTGACCTGGGTGAGAACGTAACCGCCATAGGCGGGGCCGACGATCGCGCCGATTCTGCCGACGCCGAGTGCCCAGCCGAGCGCGGTCGCGCGAGCCTGCGGCGGATAGAGCCCGCCGATGAAGGCGTTGACCAGGGTTTGCGTGTTCGAGCCGTATCCGGCAAGCGCGCCGACGAGGAGCATCGGCGCGGTCGCGGGCTTGAAGATGAAGAGCAGGACCGCGACGGCCGCGACGCAGAACGAGCAGGCGATGACGAGTTTTTCGCCGACCCGGTCCGCCAGCGCGCCGGCGATGATGACGCCGACGACAGCGCCGATGTTGAACACCAGCAGGAAGGTCAGGGCCGATCCCATCGAGTAGCCCGCGTTGCGCATGAACTGCGGCAGCCAGGTGTTAAGCCCGTAGACCAGCAGCAGCCCGATGACGGAGATGACCCAGAGCAGCAGAGTCGTCGGCAGGCGGCGACCGCCCAGGATCGTTTTGCCCGTCTCGACGAGCCCGCGTTTCGAGCCGGCGGGCCGGGATTCCGTTGTCGGCTCGTACTCGGCGAGACCGAATCGCCGCGCGTAAGCCGCTGCCTCGTCGTGTCGGCCTTTCGCCGTGAGAAAGGCGATCGATTCGGGCAGCATCCGGATGGCGAGCGGCACGACGGTGATCAGGGGTGCGGCGCCGATGACGAACATGATCCGGAACCCGCCGACGGGCAGCAGTGCGAGCGCGAGGACCGCGGCGAGCATTCCGCCGATCGAATAGCCGGAGAACATCACCGCGTTGTTGAGCTGGCGACGCCGCGCGGGAGAGTACTCCGCGGTCAGCGCGATCGCGGTGGGGATCACTCCGCCCAGCCCCAGCCCGGTGACGAAGCGCAGCAGGGTGAAAAGCTCCGGATTGGGCGCCAGCGCGGTCAGCGGCATGGCGATCGAGAACCAGCCGAGGCAGCCGATCATCACCCGCCGCCGGCCGACGATGTCGGTGAGCGTGCCGACGACGAGCGCTCCGACCAGCGTCCCGACGAGGGCGAGGCTTCCGATGCGGCCGACGTCAGCCGGAGTCAGCGCCCACGGCCGGTACGCGAGCAGGTCGGGGACGACGGCTCCGTACACGATCAGGTCGTAACCGTCGAAGACGACGGTCAGGCAGCAGATCAGCAGGATCCATCGGGTGCTCCGCGTGGCCTCACGGCCCGTCGCGACGTTGCGAGCGGACATGGTTTCTTCCGTTCTCCTGGGGAATTCAGGACAATTCCGCGCCGTTTCCGGCCTCATTTCACGGATTGCCGGAGGTCCGGCGGAAAGCGTTTCGCTACCCGTAGTTCGGGTCCGCGGCCACCTCGATGTCGAGTACCAGCGGGCTCGTCCGGTCGGCGAGCGACGGCAGGTGTTCGGCGAGTGCCCCCGCCAGGTCGTCGTAATCGCTGATCCGCTGGGCCGGGCAGCCGAGCCCGGCCGCGATTCCGGCGATGCTCACCTCGGCGAACGACGGCCACGGCGGTTTGCCCTGCCCGGACTGTTCCGCGAGCCGGTCCATGATGGCGTAGCCGCCGTTGGACAGCACCACGAACAGTGCCCCGACGCGGTAGTGAGCGGCGCTCCACAGGCCCTGGATGCCGTAGAGCGAGGAACCGTCTCCGAGCACGGCGACCACGGGGCGACGCGGTGCGCCCAGTTTGAGCCCGATCGCCGCGGGCAGACCGAATCCGAGGCCGCCCGCGGCCGCGCTCAGGAACCCGAGCGGAGCACGGGCGGGGACGCGGCGGTGCAACTCGGGCCGGCTCGACGGCGACTCCTCGGCCACGATCGTGTCGCGCGGGAGCCCGCGGGCCAGGAGGTCGAAGACGTGTCCGGGCCGCAGCGGCTCTCCGGTTCGCGGAGGAGCCAAGGGAATCACCGGCGAGCGCGCGGCGGCGGGTTGCCCGTCTCGAGCGCGGACCCGGCCGACGAGGGCCTGGCAGGTCAGTGCGACATCGGCGACGAAGGCACGGTCGGCGACGCTGTGATGGGTGTCGGCCGCGTACGGCGTCACCTGGAGGATGGTGCTGTCCCGGGGAACTAGTTCGCCCGGCTCCCAGGGGTACTGCCGGAACACCGGCGCGCCGAGCACCAGGATCACGTCGTGCGGGCCGAGGACTGCCCGCACCGCGGACCGTGCCGGAGGCAGGTGCCCGGTGAAGGCCGGGTGGTCCTGGGGAAAACCCGCGCGCGCACCGAACGGTTCCTGCCACACCGGTGCTCCGAGGCGCTCGGCCAGCGCGGCGACGGCGGCCCAGTTCGACTCGCCGTCTGCGGCGGACCCGACGACAAATGCCGGTGCCTTGGCGTTTTCGAGGGCGGCGGCGAGCTCATCGATCTCGGTTCCGAGGGTGGGCCGTCCCCGGCGGATGTCGGCCGGTGCCGCCGCGCGGAGCCGCCCGGCGGGTTGAAGCCAGTCGTCCATCGGCACCACGACCAGAGCGGGGCCCTCGCCGGTCATCGCTTCATGGTGCGCGCGGGCGACCGCGGCGGGGACGTCCTCCGCGCGGGCCGGGTGGTCCGTCCACACTGGATAGTCGCCGACGAGTCCGGACAACCGTCCGGCGAGAAACGGATCGTGGGCGAGGTGGCGGCGGTCCTGCTGCCCGACCACGACCACCAGCGGCACCCGGTTGGTCCGCGCGGTCGCGAGCGCGCCCGCCGCGTTGGCCAGCCCGGCGGTCGTGTGGAGATTGACGAACGCGGGACGGCCGGTGGCGGTCGCCCAGCCGGTGGCCATGCCCACGACACTGCCCTCGTGCAAGGCGAGCTTGAAGTCGAGGTCGTCCGGAAGTCCGGTGAGGAACGTGATTTCCGTCGATCCGGGGTTGGCGAAGATCGTGGTCGTCCCGTGGCGGCGCAGTACTTCGAAGACCGCCTCCCGGACGGTCTTTTCCGGAGCGGCTTCGTCGACGACGAGATCGGGGTCCGCGGTTGTCATCAGTGCTGTCTCCTCGAGCGGGTGGTGAAGGGGGCGCGGGCTCAGATCGGGTAGTGGCGTTCGCCGGACTGCTGCGTGATCCAGCGCAACTCCGTGAACTCCTCGAGAGCGGCGCGGGAGCCGAACCGTCCCCATCCGCTGGCGCCGACCCCGCCGAAGGGCATCTGCGGTTCGTCGTGGACGGTCGCGCCGTTGATGTGGCAGATGCCCGACCGGATGCGGCGGGCCACGTCGAGTGCCCGCCCGCCGTCGCGGCTGAAAACGGCCGCCGCGAGCCCGTATTCGGTGTCGTTGGCGATCGCGACGGCTTCGTCGGCGTCGGCGGCTTCGATGACCGACACCACCGGGCCGAAGGTTTCCTCGTGGTAGATCCGCATGGCCGGGGTGACGTGCCGGAGCACGGTCGGCTGGACGTACAGGCCGTCCGCGGAGCCTCCGGCGAGCACCTCGGCCCCCTGCCGCACGGCGTCCTCGATGAGCGCCATCACGTGGTCTCGGGCACCGGCGTGCACGAGCGGGCCGATCTGGGCGGCGTCGTCGTCCGGCGGGCCGACGACGAGCTTCGCCGCCCGTTCGGCCAGCAGCGCGCTCAGCTTGTCCGCCACGGGGCGTTCGACGATCACCCGCTCGGTGGACATGCAGATCTCGCCCTGGTTCATGAAGGCCCCGAAACTGGCGGCCGCCGCGGCAGCCTCGAGATCCGCGTCGGCGAGGACCACGACCGGCGCTTTGCCGCCCAGTTCGAGCACCACGCGCGTCAGGTGCCTGCCGCCGAGTTCGCCGACGATCCGGCCGACCCTGGTCGAGCCGGTGAAGTTGACCCGGGCAGTCGCCGGATGGGCCACTAGCGCCTCGACGATCGACGGCGCGTCCTCAGGCGCGTTGCCGATCAGGTTGACCGTTCCGGCCGGCGCCCCCGCGTCGTGGAGGATCTTCACGACGGCGGCATGCGTGAGCGGCGTTTGCTCGGAAGCCTTGAGCACGACCGTGTTGCCGTAGACCAGCGGCATCGCCACTGCCCGGACTCCGAGGACGAGCGGCGCGTTCCACGGCGCGATCCCCACGACCACACCGGCGGGCTGGCGGATCCCCATCGCCGTCAGGCCCGGCACGTCGGACGGGATGACCTCGCCCACCGCTGAATAGGCCTGCGCCGCGGCTTCGACGAGAAGGGCTTGCGCGACTTGGACGTTGAACCGGCACCAGGGCCGGGTCGCGCCCATTTCCCGGCCCATGACCGCCGACAGTTCGGCGGCCCGTTCGCCGAACAGTTCGGCGGCCCGCGACAGCACCGCCCGCCGCCGCGCCGGTGGGATCCCGGCCCAGCCGGGCAACGCTTCCGCGGCCGCGTCGACCGCGCGGTCGGCGTCGGCGACGGTGGCCGCCGCGACGTCCGCGATCGGCGCCGCGGTGACGGCCTCGACGGTCCGCACGTAGCGGCCGTCCCGCGCCGGCACGGACCGGCCCGCGATGAACAGGTCGGATTTCCTGACTGGCGGCGCCTCGGCCGATCCGGTTCCGATGGGCGGCATCGGCCCCTCCTCCACGCTTCGGTGTCCTGGTGGCCATCACCAGACCGCGCGGCGAGTATCCGGAGCCGCTGGGGAGAGGAACAACGCCTTCGTTCATTGAACGAACATCGGCCGCGCTCAGCCGTTGCGTGCCTTGATGCCCGGACGCCAGCCGAGCATCCGGGAAATGCCGAGCCCGCTGGCGATGACGGACGGGAGAACCGCCTGCCGTTGAACGGATCCGGACCGCACGACGACCGAGAGCGCGGCCACCACGCGTCCTTCGTAGTTCATGACGCGCGTCGCGATCGAGTCGGCGCCTTTGGTCAGTTCGCCGTCCACCAGCGCGCTGCCGGTGCGGCGGCAGTCGGCCAGTTCGCGCCGGAGCACGCCGGGGTCCGTGATCGTCCGCGGCGTGTAGCGCCGCAGCCCGCTCTCCAGGATCTTGTTCGTCAACACGGATCCGCCGTGGCTGAGCAGCACCTTGCCGACTCCGGAGCAGTGCAGCGGCAGCCGTCCGCCCACCTGCGAGACCAGCCCGAGGGCACGGCGCGCGGACAGCCGTTCGATGATCACCGCCTCGGTGCCTTCCAGCACGGCGAGCTGAACGTGCTGGTGCAGAGCGGCGTACAGGTCCTCCATGACGGGCTGGGCCATCGTGCGCAGCGATTCGGTCAGCGGCGCGAGCGTCCCCAGCTGCCACAACCGGAGGCCGACGGCGAAGCGGCCGTTGGCGCGTTTCTCGAGCGCGCCGGCACTGACCAGTTCCAGCACGAGCCGGCGCGCGGTCGGGTGCGGCAGCCCGGTCTTGCGCGCGAGGTCGGCCAGGCTCAGCTCGACTTCGCCCGGCCCGAAGGAGAACAGCAGATCGAGGAGCCGGGAACTCACGCTCCGCCCGGGTTCGCTGGTCCGCGGCACGCCGATCACCTCGCTGTCTTCACGCCCCTCGAATGTTCGTTCAATGAAACATCATGGCTGGGCGCCGATCCAGCCGGGCAGCATGGGCGCGGTGAAAACAGACCGTGGTCGCGCATCGATCGCGCGGATCGCCGGAGGAGCTGAAAAATGACCGCACGCACGACCGCAGGGCCGAGGATCGCGATCCTCGGCGGGGGCATCGGCGGGCTCGCCGCCGCGGCTTTCCTTCAGCGCCAAGGAATCCAGGCCACCGTGTACGAGCAGGCGGCGCGGCTCGCCGAGGTGGGAGCCGGTCTCGTGATCGCCCCCAACGCCGGACGCCAGCTGCGCGAGCTCGGCGTCCTGGAGCACCTGAGCAAGGACTCGGTCCGGCTGGACACCGGCTGGCAATTCCGTCGCTGGGCGGACGGAACGGTTCTCTCCGAGGAGGACCTCGCGGCGTCCTGCGAGCGTCTCTACGGCGAGCACACCTACACCGCGCACCGAGCCGCGCTCCTCGCGGCCATCCAGTCACGTGTGCCGGGGCATCTCGTCAAACTCGGGCACAAATGCATCGGTCTCGACGCCACCGGCGAGACCTGGCGGATCCGCTTCGCCGACGGCCGCTCGGCCGAGGCCGACGTCGTGATCGGCGCGGACGGGGTGCACTCCGCCGTCCGCAACGCCATCATCGGCTCCTCCCCCGCGACGGACTCCGGCTTGTGCGCCTTCCGAGCCCTGGTCCCGGCCGGCGACGCACCCGATTTCGCTCGGCGGCCCGCCCAGACTCTGTGGATCGGGCCCGGCCATCATCTGGTGCACTACCCGATCTCCGCGGGCAAGTACGTCAACCTGGTCGCCTTCGCGCCCGCGGACGGCGACACCGTCGAGTCCTGGACCGCGACCGCGACGGTCGAAGAGTTCCTCGCCGAGTTCAACGGCTGGGACCGCCGCCTGACCGGCCTGATCCGGGCCGCGGGCACCCCCGGCCGGTGGGCCTTGCTCGACCGCGCCCCGCTCGCCCGGTGGTCGGAAGGCAGCGCGACGCTCCTGGGCGACGCCGCGCATCCGATGTTCCCGTTCTTCGCCCAAGGTGCCGCCCAAGCGCTGGAGGACGCCGCGGTCCTGGCCCGTTGCCTGGCCGAGGGCATCGACGATCCCCCGGCCGCGCTGCTGCGCTACGAAGGGCTCCGCATTCCCCGCACCACCCGGCTCCAGACCGTCAGCCACGGCCGCTCCCACGTCAACCACCTTCCCGACGGCGCGCGGCAGCGGGCCCGCGACGCCGCGTTCGCCCAGGAGGACCCGCTGGTCGCCAACGGCTGGATCTACGAGTACGACCCCGCCGCGGCGCTCGCCGGGACCGCGCGCGCGAACCCCCGGACACAGCCGTGACGTCCCCTGCGGCGGCCGGTCTTGGCCACCGGCGGGATTCTTGGCTTACCCTCGGGCACGTCGAGAGGTGAAGGGCATGGGTGTGCTGGAGCGCTTCGCGGTGTTGAGTTCCCCGGATCTCGACGAGTTCCGCCATTCGGTGTCGCAGTTGCTCACGCCGCACCGGCTGACCCCGCTCGCTCCGGGCACGCCCGAGATGCGCACTGACCTGGCGAAGGCTTCGCTGGGACCGGTTTCGCTGGTGTATTGCCGCAACCGCGGCGCCGAACTCGGCGTGCAGCTGACCGAGCAGGTGGACTACTACGACATCAATCTGGCCCTGCACGGCCGCAACCAGGTCGTCTTCGGACGGGACGAGGTGGTCGTCGACCAGGCTCGCGCGGCGGTCATCTCCCCGCGGATGAAGGTGGACATGCGGCTGAGCGACGACTACCGCCAGCTGCACGTCCGGGTCGAGCGCCAAGCGCTCACCGAGCATCTCGAGGCCATGCTCGGCTGCCCGGCGTCCGCCGTCCTCCGCTTCCGGCCGGACATGGACCTGACCGGACCGGCCGCCGGATCGTGGTGGCGGACAGTCCGGTCGCTGCTGCGGGAGCTCGATCATCCGGGAAGCCTCGCCGAGCTCTCCCCCGGCGCGGTGCCGTGGGCGAACCTGCTGATGACCGGCTTGCTGCTCGCGCAGCCCCACAACTATTCCCCGCAGCTGGACCGCGTCGCGACGGGGCTGCGCCAGCAACCGCCGGTGCGGCGGGTGATGGAGATCGTCGAAGGCGACCCCTCCGCCGGGCTGAGCGTCGAACGGCTGGCCCGCGCCGCGCGGATGACGCCGCGCTCGTTGCAGCGGCACTTCCGTTCGGCGTTGGGCATGTCGCCGCACGAATACGTGCAACAGGTGCGATTGGCGCGCGCTCACGAGGAACTCCGCGCCGCCGAACCTCGCAGTGTCACAGTGACCGAAGTGGCGCTGCGGTGGGGATTCACCCACGTACCGCGCTTCGCGGCCCTGTACCGCAAGCGGTACGGAACCAACCCGTCGCGAACCCTGCGCGACCCGGGCTGACCCGCGCGGATTGGTGTCGCGTCCCGGATCGCCCTGTCGCGCAACGGATCGTGATTCCGCCGAACGGTTCATAAAGTCCACGCACCGAACGCGAAGGAGCGTGGTGACGATGGACTTCGACGTGGCGATCGTCGGATACGGACCGACCGGCCTGGTGCTGGCCTCGGCGCTGGGCGAAGCCGGCCACACGGTGGCGGTCTTCGAGCGCTGGCCCGCGCTGTACGGGCTGCCGAGGCTGACCCACATCGACGGCGAGACCGCCCGCATCATCCAGGCGACCGGCGACATCGGCCAAGCGCTGCGCGACGCGTCGGCGGCGGACGTGTACGAGTGGTGCGACGGCGCCGGCGAGTTGCTGCTGACCGTCGACTGGTCCGGAAGCTCGAGCGGATACGCGGCGCACTACACCATGTACCAGCCGCACATCGAAGAAGCGATCGATCAGCGGGTCCGCGCCTGCCCGAAGGTCGAGATCAACCAGGGCACCGGCGTGGTGGGCCTGGAGCAGGAAGCCGACCACGTCCGGCTGCTCGTCCGGCCCTGGCGGCGGGACCGGGACGAGCAGTGGTCGATCGGCGCCGAAGACCGCACCGTCACCGCCCGGTACGTCGTCGGTGCGGACGGGGCCAACAGCTTCGTCCGCAACGCGCTGGGCATCGAGCAGATCGACCTCGGGGTCGACGACCGGTGGCTCAACATCGACACCGAATGCCTGCACCCGCTCGGGGAGCAGTTCCAGGTGTCGCGGCAGTTCTGCGATCCCGGGCAGCCGAACATGTTCATGCCCATCGGCGCCTCCCGGCAGCGTTTCGAGGTCGGCGTCCGCCCCGGGGACGACCCGGCCGAGATGGAGACCGCCGACTGGGCGTGGCGATGGCTCCGGGAAAGACACGGCCTCGGGCCCGACGACGTCCGCATCCTCCGGCAGATCGTCTACACCTTCTCCGCGCGGACCGCGGTCGCGTGGCGGCGAGGCCGGGTGCTGCTGGCCGGAGACGCCGCGCACACCATGCCGCCGTACATGGGGCAGGGCGCCTGCTCGGGCATGCGCGACGGCATCACCCTGGGCTGGAAGCTCGATCTGGTGCTGCGCGGGCTCGCCGGCGACGCGCTGCTGGACACCTATGAGGCCGAACGGCGCCCGCACGCCGAAATCATCCAGCGATGCGCGGTCGAACTCGGCAAGGTCGCGAACCTCAAGGACAGCCGGGCCGCGGCAGCGCGCGACGCCGCGTTCCGGCGGGGAGACGTGCCGCCGTTGCCGCCTTTCCCGACGATCACTGGCGGAGTCGTGCACCTCTCTGCCACGGGCGAACCGGCACCGCTGGCCGGAACCTTGGCCCCGCAAGGGATCGTCAGCGCGCGGGGCGGCACCGGCCGGTTCGACGACGTGGTCGGCGGCGGTTTCAGCCTGGTCAGCACCCAGGATGTCCGGGCACTGCTCGATGACGGCCAGCAGGCGTTGCTCACCGCACTGGACATGTCCGTCGCGACGCTGACCCCGGGCACGCCGGACAGCGTGGAAGACGTCGACGGCACGTACTCGCGGTATTTCGGCGAAACCGCCGCGGACACCTTCATTTCCCGGCCCGATTTCCACCTGTACTGGGCCGGTCAGGCACGGGACGCACCCGCGGCGCTGGACGCGTTGCGCGCCCAGCTGTGCTGGACCGGCTCCGAAGCCCCGCTCGCCTCAGGAGTTGACGCATGACCGAAACCCAGACGTCCAACGGCAACGCGCCGATCGAGGCGTTGTGGCGGGCGATGCCGGTGACACGCATGCTCGACTGCGGCGTCGATTACGCCGATGCGCTTACCATGCAACGGCGCACGGCGGAGGGCATCGCGTGGGACGAGGCCGCCGAAGCGCTCGCCGAAGCGCAACTCGAGCGTGCCCGCACCGCCGAGCGCGGCGGGCACCGGGTGAGCGCTTTCGAGGCTTACCGGGCGGCAGCCGCGGACTTGTTGTTCGCGCAGATGGCGTTCAACTTCGACACCGTCCGCAAATCCTCGCTGTACGCGGCGTTCACCGATGCGGTCGCGCACGCCGCGGCACTGGCCGATCCGCCGTGGCACCGTGTGGACATCCCGTTCGGCGAGGGACGGATGAACGGCTGGCTGCTGCGACCGGCCACCGCACCGATCGGCGCGGTAGTCGTGTTCGGCGGGCAGAGCGGATGGGGAGCCGCGTATCTCCCCCAGGCGGACGCACTGGTGCGACGTGGCATGGCTGTCCTGCTCGCCGAAGGACCCGGCCAAGGTGAAACGCGGCTGCGCAACGGGATCCTGCTCGATGTCGACGTGCGCGCCGCGTACTCGGCGTTCGTCGACCACGCGCTGACCGTGGCCCCGCGAGCCGGGTTGTGGGGAAACAGCCTTGGCGGGCTTTACGCCGCGACCACCGCGGCCGCGGATGCCAGAGTGTCGGCGGTGTGCGTCAATTCCGCGCCCGCTCAGCCGCGGCTCCAACGGTTCCGCACTTTCGCCGAACAGGCCGCGGCCATGCTGGGCACCAGTGACGCCGACGCGATCCAGGACAATTTCGACCGCATCGCCTTCCGTCCCGGCGTCGACCGGATCCGGTGCCCGTTGCTGGTCCTGCACGGTGAAGCGGATCCCATCGTGCAGCTCGAACACCAGCAACCCTTTCTCGACGCGGCCGACGACGCCACGCTGCGGGTCTGGGAAGACGGCGAGCACACGATCTACAACCACGCGCGGGAGCGCACCGCGTACGTCGCGGATTGGTTCGCCGGCGAGTTCTCAAAGCAACAGCGGGGAAAAGGGTCCGTTCAATGATCAGCGGACTTCTGTGCGCCCAGCCGTTGATGCCAGGCTCGGGCCGCAATCGGAAACCGAGTTCGTCCGGAGTGATGTAGTGCGATTCATCCATACCACGCTGCCGCAACGAGTCCGGTTCGCTTCGGGAGCCGCGGCGGCAGGAGTGCGGGCGGAAACGGAGCGGCTCGGCGCCCGGCGGGTCATGGTGATCGCCGCCGACGCCGAACGGGCCCTCGCCGACGAGATCACGGCCGATCTTCCGGTGGCGCTGCGGCACCACGAGGTCGCCATGCACGTCCCCGTCGAACTGGCCGAACGGGCCCGCGCCGCGGCGACGGACCATCAGGCCGACGCGATCGTCTCGGTCGGCGGCGGCTCGACCACCGGACTGGCCAAAGCGATCGCCCTCACGACCGGGCTGCCGATCATCGCCGTGCCCACCACGTACGCCGGTTCCGAGGCGACGGATGTCTGGGGCCTGACCGAAAACGCCGTGAAGACCACCGGACGCGATCCGCGGGTGCTGCCCGCCGCGATCGTCTACGACCCGTCGCTGACGCTCACGTTGCCCGCGGACCTGAGCGTGGCGTCCGGGCTGAACGCGCTGGCGCACTGTGTGGACAGCCTTTGGGCTCCTCAGTCTGATCCGATCAACGCGGCGCTGGCGGCCGAGGGGGTGCGGGCGCTCAATGCCGGGCTTCCCGAGGTGGCCGAGGATCCGTCCGGAGTGGACGGTCGCGAGCATGCCCTGTACGGCGCTTACCTGGCCGCGGCGGCGTTCGCCTCGGCCGGTTCGGGGCTGCACCACAAGATTTGCCACGTCCTCGGCGGAATGTACGACCTCCCCCACGCGCAAACCCATGCCGTCGTGCTGCCTTATGTCCTGGCCTTCAACGCACCGAACGCACCCGGTGCCGACCGCAGGCTCGCGGCGGCATTCGGCGCCGATACCGCACTCGCGGGTCTGCAAGCCCTGCGCGCGCGGCTGAACGCCCCGGCGGCCTTACGGGACTACGGCCTAGCCGAATCCGATCTGCCCGCCGCGGTCGAGGCGATCCTCGAAGCCGTTCCCGAGAGCAATCCGACCCCCGCCACCGAAGACAACCTCGCCGCGCTGCTCCGCGCGGCGTGGGAAGGAAGTGAGCCCGCATGACGACCGACCGCACCACGGCGGCGACCGGTGAATCCGCGACGACGGTCTCGCCGGAGCAGTCCGAACGCGAGACCGAGCTGATCCGGCGAGTGCTGAGGTCCTTCGACGGCTGCGGCGACGAACGGCTCAAGCAGCTCATGCAAGCCCTCGTCCGGCACCTGCACGCCTTCCTGCGCGAGGTGCGGCTGACCGAGGCCGAGTGGAGCGAGACGATCGAATTCCTCACCGCGGCCGGGCACCTGACCGACAGCAAACGGCAGGAGTTCGTTCTGCTCTCCGACGTCCTCGGCGCCTCGATGCAGACCATCACCATGAACAACGAGGCCTGCGGCGACGCGACCGAGGCAACGGTGTTCGGTCCGTTCTTCGTCGAAGGCAGTCCGGAGATCGAACGCGGCGGGGACATCTCCTTCGGGGCGAGCGGCGAACCGTGCTGGGTCGAGGGAACAGTCACCGACACCGAGGGCAACCCGCTGGCCGGCGCGCGCATCGAAGTCTGGGAGGCGGACGCGGACGGTCTCTACGACGTCCAGTACGACGACGACCGCACCGCGGCCCGGGCGCATCTCCACACCGACGACGAGGGCGGCTACCGGTTCTGGGGCGTCACCCCGACCCCGTACCCGATCCCCGACGACGGACCGGTCGGCCGGATGCTGACGGCCGTGGGCCGCTCCCCGATGCGCGCGTCCCACCTGCATTTCCTGGTCGCCCACGAGGGCCACCGGACCCTCGTCACGCACATTTTCGTCCGCGGCGACCGCTACCTCGGCTCGGACTCCGTCTTCGGGGTCAAGCAGTCGCTGGTCAAGGACTTCAGCCGGCAGGAACCCGGCGCCCCGGCGCCCGACGGCCGCGACCTGGGCCGGACGAGCTGGTCGAAGGTCCGGTTCGACATCGTCCTGGCCCCGGCGGCCCCGTGACCCGCACCGGCGATCCCCGCAATCCGACCAACGGCCCCCAAGGAGCCCCGGTGACTGACTACGACCCCTTCGTCGACGACATCGACCCCGCGCCCGGCACGCACCGGGTCCGGCGGATCGTCACCGGGCTCGGCGCCGACGGCGCATCCACCGTCGTGCTCGAGGACCGCGGGCGATGGGCGCGTACCGGCCACGGCGTGCCGGGCTATGTCGTCACGGATCTCTGGCGCACGGACACGACGCCCGCCGACAACAGCGGGCCGCCGCGGGACCCGATGGACACCGAAGAAAAGCTCTCCATCGCGCCGACGGCGGCGGGCACCGTGTTCCGCACGCTCGAACTGCCGCCGGATTCCGAATGGCGCTTCGACCGGGACGGCAACGAAATCCGGCCGCTGGCCGTGCACACCACCCGCTCGATCGACTACGCGATCGTCCTGCGCGGCGAGGTCTGGGCGGTGCTGGACGCGGCCGAGAGGCGCATGGCGGAAGGCGACGTCCTGGTGCAGCGAGGCACCTCCCACGCGTGGTCCAACCGCTCCGGCGAGCCGTGCCTGATCGCCTTCGTGCTGATCGGCGGAACCCTCCCCGAGGAGGGCCCGCCGGCCTGACGGCACCGGCCGGAAGAGCCCGGTCCCCCGCCGTTCACGACGCGTACGGCGAGGGGCCGGGCTTTTCGTCCAGCGGCACCCGGCCCGAGCGGGCGAACCGGCAGATCATCATGTATGTGCCCACGACGTAGAGGAGTTCGGCGATCGCGCGCGAGGAAAGCTCTCGCGCCGCGGCGGCGTAAACCGCATCGCTCACCTCGACGTTGCGCACGCAGTCCTCGGCGAACGCGAGCGCCGCCTGATGTTTCGCGCTGAAGCAGCGGGCAGTGCGGTCGCCGCGATCGATCGCGGCGATCTGCTCGTCGGAGATGCCGACGCTGTGGGCGGTCACGATATTCTGCCGCCAGACGTAGTGGCAGTCCGACAGCCTGCCGACGAGCAGCACCGCGAGCCGTTCGGTCCGGGCGTCCAGCTCCAGCTCCTGAAAGAGCCCGGCCAGGCACTCGACGAACGGCGGATACAACGTCGTGGCTCCCGCCATGGCCCGGAACAGGTTGACGTCCGGAAGCTTCGCGAACGCGGCCCGTACTTCCTCCGGGGCGGAATCCGGGTCGATCAGCGGAAGTCGTCCGGCGTTGTCGTTCATCGCGCACTCTCCTCGGCGGTGACGGAACGCCGGTCGGCGTAGTTCTTGACGGCGGTCACGATCGCGGCGTAACCGGTGCAGCGGCACAGGTTCCCGCTGATGGCCTGGCGGATCTCGTCCTCGTCCGGGGCGGGATTGTTCTCCAGCAGGTCCTCGGCCGCGAAAAGCATGCCCGAAAGGCAGTAGCCGCACTGGAACGCGTTGGCGTCCCAGAACGATTCCTGGAGTCCGGTCAGGCCGCCGGTGCTCATCGATTCCAGCGTCTCGACCTCCGCGCCGTCCTCGGCGACGGCGAGCCGGAGGCAGGACTTCGTGATCCGGCCGTCCAGCCGGACCGTGCAGGCCCCGCAGTCGCCGGTGAGGCAGCCGATCTTCGGCCCGGTGACGCCGAAACGGGTGCGGAGTGCTTCGACCAGCAGTTCGCGCCGGTCCACAGCCGCCTCGCGGCGCTTCCCGTTCACGGTCAGTTCCAGGACAGTCAGGTCGTCGTCCACGCGTTTCCTTTCAGTGCCCAGTTTGTGTTTCGCCGATGTGCGCCAGGGCCATCGCGAGCGCCCGGCGGGCCACCGGGCCCGCGACTGCCGCGCGGTATTCCCCGGGGGCGAGCACGTCGGTCCAGGGAACGGAAATCGCGGCTGACGCTTGCGCCGCGGCCGCGTCCAGTTCCTCATCGCCGAGCGGACGCCCGAGCAGCTCGGTGAGCTCAACCGTGAGCGGCACCGGCTCAACCCCGCCCAGGACGAGCCGCACGTCCTCGCAGCGGCCCGAACCGTCGAGACGCAGAAGCACCGCGGCGGTCGCGATGGGCCAGGAACTGCCGCCCCGCTTTACCTTCACGTAGCCATGTGCGTAACCACGCGAAGACGGCACCTCGAAACCGGTGATCACCTCGGAGGCGGCTAACGCAATTCGCCCGGCGCCGAGGAACAGCTCCGCGACCGGCGCCCGGCGTGCTCCCCCGGGACCCGCGACGACCGCGTTCGCGCGGAGAGCGACGAGCGCCCCGGGAACGTCGGACTGCGGCCGGGCAGCCGCGACGGAACCGCCGATGGTGGCCTGGTTTCGCAGTGCGGCTCCGCCGGTCACTCCGGCTGCCATGGTGCGCAGAAGCGGCGTGTGGAGAGCGACGTCCTCGCTGGCAAGGAGATCGCGGTAGGTGCACATCGCGCCGAGGCTCAGTTGGGAACGCTCGACCGAGATCGTCGCGAGACCGGCGTGGCGGAGGTCGACGACGCGTCGCGGGCGCGACTCGGCCCGTTCCATCTCCGGCACCACCCACGTGCCCCCGGCCAGCAGCCGGCTCTCGCCGTCCAGCGCGGCCACCAGATCGGCCACGGTTCGCGGCGCGAGGTAGTCGAAGCGGGCCGGGATCATCGCCGCGCCTCCTTGAGCGCGCGCAGGATCGCAACCGGGCTGAGCGGCGTGCGGTCGAGCGCGGCCCCCAGCGGCGCGATCGCGTCGTTGACCGCGTTGAACGCCGCTGCGAGCGCCCCGGAGAACCCGGCTTCGCCGACGCCCTTCGCGCCGAGCGGGGTTCCCGGCGCCGGCGTGCACAGATGGCCGAGTTCGACCCGCGGCACGTCGACCGCTCGCGGGAGCAGGTAGGTCTTGAAACCCGTCGTGAGCGGGATCCCGTTGTCGTCGAAGAGAAGTTCCTCGCCGAAGGCCGCGCCGAGGCCCATCACGACGCCGCCGGTGACCTGCCCGTCGACCATCAGCGGATTGATCACGGTGCCGCAGTCGTGCGTCGCCACGTGCCGCAGCAGCGTGACGATCCCGGTTTCGGGGTCGACCTCGACGACCGAAGCGTGCACCGCGTAGGGATAGGTCGTGTAGGTCTGCATCCGGCCGAGCGCGTCAGGCACCTCGCGGATGTTGCCGGGCCGGTACGTGCGGGTCGACTCCAGATGCGGCTCGAAATCCAGCTGGAGCAAGTAAGAACGGGTGTAAACGGCGCTGGCGACCTCGGCCACCGAGACGCTGCGGGACGAATCGCGAGCGAGCCGTACGACGCCGTCCTCGACCAGCACCTGGTCCCCGGGCCGCGCTCCCAGCAGCACGCGAGCAGCCGTGCGGATCTTGCCTGCCACCTCGCGCGCGGCGAGCACCGCGGCGTTGCCGCCCGTGACCAAGGAACGGCTCGAGATGTTGCCGAAGCCGTAGGGGCAACTGTCGGTGTCGCCTTGCACCACGGAGACGGCGTCCAGCCCGACGCCCAGTTCGTCCGCGACGAGCTGGCAGATGCCTGTGTCGCTGCCGGTACCGGGACTGGTGACTCCGGTGAGCACCGACACCCGGCCGGACGGGCTCATCCGGACCGTCGAGGTGTCGTACGCCGCGACGAAGGCGCCGGGGATGTCGGCGCTTTCCGGCATCAGCTCGAAGCCGATGCCGATGCCGAGGAAGCGGCCGTCTTCCCGCAGCCGTGCCTGCTCAGCGCGCAGCTGGTGGCAGGAAAGGATTTCCAGCGTCTTGTCGAGGGCGGCACGGTAGTCGCCGCTGTCGAGCTCCAGACCTGACGGATGCCGGTACGGGAACGCGTCCGCCGGAACGAAGTTGCGCCGCCGCACCGTGATCGCATCGATGCCGGTCGCGGACGCGACCCGTTCCATGATGCGTTCCAGCAGCAACGTCGCGCTGTCTTTGCCGAACGGTTTCGTCCCGCTCCACGGCGCCTTGTTGGTGACCACCACCCGATAACGCACCTGGCAGTGCGGAATCACGTAACCAAGCCCCGTCGAGAGCGCGCCGACGTACGCCATCCCCCAGCCGTGCGTCGGCGCAGCGGCCCCGTGGTCGGCGAGCGCTTCGACGTCGAGGGCGAGCAGGCGTCCGTCGTCGGCGAAAGCCACCCGGTAAGACAGCACTTGTTCGCGGGCGCCCGGCAGCAAGGACGCCGCGCGTTCCTCCCGCCAGCTGACCGGCCTGCCGACCATCCGAGAGAGAACCGGTGCAAGGAAATCTTCCCGGCTGCCGTACATCTTCAGCCCGAACGACCCGCCGACCTTGGGCGCGATCACGCGAACGCGTTCCTCGGGCAGCCGCATCGACGCGGCGAGCACTGTCCGAAGCACGTGGGGGTTCTGCGTAGCCGCGTAGAGCGTCAGTTGGCGGCCTTCGGCGTCCCAATCGGCCAGGTAGGTGCGCGGCTCCATCGGCGCCGCCGTGCCGCGATGAGTGCGCAGTTCGCCTTCGAGCACCTGCGCGGCACCGCGCGCTGCTTCGGCGAAGTCGCCGGTTCCGACCTCGCCTTCGATGAGGACGTTTTCGCCCCACTCCGGATAGAGGAGCGGGGCGTCCGCGGCGAGCGCGGACTCCACGTCGAGCACGACCGGCAGCGGTTCGTAGTCCACCTCGACGCGCAAACAGGCCGCGCGGGCGTCCGCCTCCGAGGCCGCGACCACCGCGGCCACCGGTTCGCCCGCGTAGACGACCCTCCCGACCGCCAACGGGAACACGGCGCTGTGGTGTCCCCCGAGCAGGCCCGCGTCCAGGCCGTGCGGGATCTCGTCGCACCACGGGGCCAGGTCTTCGCCGGTGACCACCGCGAGCACGCCGGGAGCGCTTTTCGCCGCCGCTGTCCCGACGGACCGGATCAGCGCGTGCGCGAGCGGCGCGCGCACCAGCGCGGCGTAGACCGTGCCCGGCAGCATGATGTCGCCGGTATAAGTCGCACGCGCGGTCAGGTAGTCCGCGCCGTCGTGCTTGCGAACCGGGCGACCCACCGACTTTCCCGTGGCCTGCATTCCCACCTCCGCGGGCGGGTCTCGGCGACCCGCCATTCCGGACATCCGTCGCCGACGCACGCTAGGCCCCGGCCGGGCAGCGGTCGATCCGTTGGGCGACAGCGTGATCCGGTTCGCGCCAGCGACGGCGACGATCCCCGCCGCGGCCTGCTGGTTGTTCATTCAACGGACATGGCGTTGTCCGCGGACCGGTCGCCGCGTGAGCATTCCGTGCCGGCACCCGGCACTTCGCGAAACACAAGGAGACCAGCCGTCGTGAAACTGTTCGACGTTCGCAGCGTCCCGTCCGGAGTCGACGCCGCACTCGCCCGCGTCGAGAATCCCCGGCACCGGCACCTGCTGAAGAATTACCGCCGGCACGCGTTGCTCGAGGTATCCGGCTTCTGGGAAGACATTCTCGTTCCCGCCATGATCGTCGACGATCCGTTGTACCGGATCAGCGAACGCGGGCAGACCACGGTCTGCGAGGGCATGGCGGAAGTCCGCGCGTTCTACTCGAAGATCGTCGGCGAAAGCATGAACGTTTTCGGGGCTTTAGAGGAAGAAGTCGCCGTCTCCGATTACGGCATCTTCATCGAAGCCGTCTTCGCGCAGATCCTGCGCGGGGACGACCCCGCGCTCGCCGACGAGGGCGCCGACCCGCAGCGCACCTATCAGGTGTCGCACAATTTCGCCGCCGCATGGCCCTATCGCGACGGACGGCTGTACGGCGAGTTCATCTACGAGGACTTCGGCAGCTGGCGCGTGGACGAAGTGGACGCCTCCGCGCTGACCACCCCCGAGCAGGCCCGCGCCATCCTGGCCCCCTATCTGGCCGAAAGCCCGCTGTCGGAGATCGAGGAAGGGCTGAAGCTTTTCAAGGACGGTGTCCGCTAAGCCTTTCCGAAGTCCGTTCCCACGACAGCGCAGTCGAAGGAATCAGCAATGGACGCAGAACCCGCCATCGGAACCACCCCTTCGCACAGGATCCGCCCGCCGGTCCGAAACTCGGCCGCGCTGATCGTGCTCCTCGCGAGCGCGGCGCTCGGCGCCGAAGCCGGGGCCGTGCTCGGTCCGGTCGTGGTCATGATCCGCGACGAATTCCGCCTCTCCCCCGGCCAGGCAGGCCTGGTCATCGCGATGCACGGCCTGCTGATCGCCGCCTGCGCCCCCGTGGCCGGGACGCTGGTCGACCGGATCGGCACGAAACGGCTGCTCGCCGCGGCACTCGTCGCCTACGGCGTGTTCGGCGGGCTGGGAGCCCTGTCCGGGAACTATCCGCTGCTTCTGCTGATCCGGGCCTTGTTCGGCGTGGCCGTCGGCGTCATGACCGTCGCCTACACGGTAGGCATGCTCACCCTCCGGCACAGCAGGGACCGGGCCACCGTCATGGGTTACCAGTCCGGGATCGGGAACGTCGGCCAGGTGCTGTGGCCGCTGCTGGCCGGAATCGTCGGCGGACTCGACATCGGCTGGCGCGGCCCGTTTCTGCTGTACCTGATAGCGCTGCCGCTCGCCGCGGCGGCGGTCTGGCTGGTTCCGGACACCCGGCGCGACAGCTCCGAGTTCTCCGGACGACCGGCCGATGCCGTGCGCATGCGATCGGTGATCCGCGAAGCCCCCGTCCTCCTCTGGTTGTATGCGCTGATCTTCGTCGTCGCCGTGCTGCTGTATGCCCTCGTGGCGTTCTTGCCTCAGCGGCTGAGCCAGCTCGGCGTGTCCGATCCGCTCGCGGTGGCCGGATTCCTCGCCGCGGCGACTGGTCCCGCGGCCGTTGTCGGCATGGTTTACGGCCGGCTCCAAGCACGCCTTCGACCCCGCACGATCCTCGTGCTCGCCCTTGCCTTGCCCGCAGCCGGATTCGCGCTGCTGTCCCTGGCCGCCGGACCTTTGCTCCTGCTGTTCGGCTCGGCGCTCATCGGCGTCGGAATCGGTCTGGTCATGCCGGCCGTCCCCACCCTGGCCAGCGAAGCCGTCACGGCCGCCGCGCTCGGCCGCGCCACGTCCTGGATCTACGCGTTGTTCCCGCTGGGAAACTTCGCCGCCCCGCTGCTGCTCGGTCCCCTCGCGAGCGGACCGTTCGGCTTCCGTGCCGTCTTCGGCGTCTCGGCCGCGATCAGCCTGCTGTCCGCCCTCGGGTATTTCGCCGGCCTGCGACGCGTCCGATTCGGCGCCAAGAACCCGAGCGGCCAAGAATCGGAGAATTGATGACTTCGCTCCCGCGCGACGGATACATCGACATCCACGCGCACTTCACCCTTCCGGCCACCGAAGACCAAGCACGCCGAGCCTGGCAAGCGATGCTCAGCCGGGGAATTTACCTCCCCGAACCGTTCGCATGGTCCTTGGACCGGACACTGGACTACCTGGACCGCTCAGGCACGGCGATGCAGTTCCTGAGCAACATTCCCGGCACCCTGGCCGCGTTGCGCGCTTCCAACGACTACGGCGCGGCGATCGTGACCCGCCATCCCGCCCGGTTCGGCCTGCTGGCCGCCCTGCCGACCGACGACCCGGCCGCCGCGCTGGACGAGGCCGTCCGCGGAAGAGAGCTGCTCGGCGCCGACGGATTCGCGGTCACCGCGAATTACCACGGCGCCCACCTCGGCGACGACGCCCTCCTCCCGCTCTGGGAACAGCTCGACGCCTGGGGCTCCGTCGTCTTCGTCCACCCGGACGCCCGGCGGCCCCCGACCTTGGATCACCCGGCACCGCTGTACGAAGTGGCCTTCGAGACCGCCAGAACAGTCTTCGACATGCTGTTCCGGAAAGTCTTCGCGCAATTCCCCGGCATCAAGTTCGTATTCGCCCACTGCGGCGGGGCGTTCCCCGCGCTTGCCGGCCGGGTCTCCTTGCTCGGGAACGAATCCTGGGTGCCGCACGGACTGCCGGCCCGCGACCTCGAAGACCAACTGGAAACCATCTACGTCGACACCGCCGCGACGGCCTTCCCGAGCTCGCTTCTGCCCGCGGCGGCGACCCTGGGAGCCGACCACATCGTGTACGGCAGCGACTGGGGCGCGCCCTGCACAACAGTGGACACCGCCGAGAAGAATCGGCACAGTCTCCAGCACTGTGCGGCACTGACCGCGGCGGAGGCCGCGGCGGTCCGGCGACGCGCGTTGGATTTGTTTCCCCTCGCCGCCCGTCGGCTGGGAACCGCGCCGGACCGGGGAGAGTGAGCACTCAATTGCCCCACGCGGGACTCGTGTTGGGAGGATAGGGAGAACTCGAGGTGCCCTTCGCCCAGTCGTGGACGTCTTGGCGGTCCCAAGCGAGCAGTATTTCGGAGTTCCGGAGGCAGAGGCCGTAGTCGAGACGCCCGAAAAAGCGGCTCACGGTGAGGCGCTGGTTGAGCTGCTGGTATCCCTTGCCTGTCTTGTACTCCATCTGCACCGTGGTCTGGAGCCGCCCGAGGCGCAGGTCTCCGTTCACCCCGGTCAGGACTCCCTGATGCACGTTGCTGTTCTTCTCCCGCAGCCCCTTGTTCTCGACCGCCAGCTGGCCGATCTTCTTGATGGAGTTGACGATGCCGGTGAGCGTGTCCGGCGTGACCAGCCCTCCGACCAGTTCGGTCACCGCCGAGATCGCCGGCGCCAGGGAGAGCGACGAGATGGACACGCTGCGGCTGTCGCCCGTGACGTCGACGAGGAACGGCATCGTGGTGAACTGGTTTCCGAAGACGATCCACCGATAAAGATCGAATACCGTGGACAACTGGTCGAAGCGGGCGGAGTCCGCGGTTTTGCGCATGATGGTGGCGGCCACGGACTGCCACGAGCCGAAGGGCGCCAGCGGCCCGAGGCCGGGCATCCCGCTGTCGTCCCCGCCGTATGTATTGCCGACCCCTTTCTCCTGGTCTTGGCCGTCGTCGGCGCCCAGCCCAAGCTTCGCTAGCTCCTCGATCGAAAGCTCCGGCCTGCCCTCCGCCCACAGGGCGATCTCGAACGCTTCCCGCCGTGACTGCTCTTCGCCTGAAATGCGCACGGCCGGCTCACGACGCTCGCGTGGCGTACTGCTCGCGCGAATCGCAGACCAACTGCTCGATGTCGTGCACCGTCCGCACCAAGGGGATCGCTTCGAAGCCCAGGTTGACCTGGAAGCCCAGCTCGACCGCGCCCACCAGGCTGAGGAGCTTCACGGAGTCGACCCCGGGCAACTCCCGCACCGCAGTGGTGTCGTCGAGCTCCGCTCCGCTGAGTTCCAGCTTCTCGCGGATCAGGGCGTACAGCTGTGCTCGCTCAGGAGGAGGCAGCCGGGTGTCCATTCTCGTTCCTTTCGACGGATGTGCTCAGGTCGCCGGGGAAACGGCTCCGCGATGGAGAGCTCCCTGGAGATAGTGCTGCCGGGTCTTGCTCCGCCGGACCTTGCCGCTGGAGGTCTTGGGCAGTTCTCCGGGCGCCACCAGGAGAACGTCGGCCACGGTCAGGGACAGCGTCGTCTGGACGCGGCTGCGGACCCGCCGTGCCGCCGCGGCGGCGTCGCCCCCGCGAAGTTCGGCGACGATCACGACCTCCTCGGTCGTCCGCCCGGGCCGGGTGAAAGCCACCACGTTGCCCTTGCGCAAGCCGGGCACCTCGGCGGCGGCCCACTCCACTGTCTGGGGGTCGTGATTGCGCCCGTTGACGATGAGCAGGTCCTTCTTGCGGCTCGTCACGTAGAGGACGTCGTCCGCCAGGTAACCGCAATCCCCGGTGCGCAGTCCGTGCGGCGTGAAGCTCCGCCGGGTCGCCTCGGCGTCGCCGTGGTACCCCGCCGCCACGCTCGGCCCTTGGAACACCACCTCGCCGACGTGCCGCTCCGGGAGCGGATTCCCGTCGTCGTCCACGACGAGAATCCGATGGCCCGCGACCGCGCGTCCGCAGGGCACGAACGCCACCTGCTCCCCGGAGTCCGCCGAGGCGGGCCGCGCGAGGCCGCTCCCGTAATAAGGCTCCTGCTGGATGACGTCCGGAGCGAACGGAATTCCGATCTCGCCGAACGAGATCGCGAGCGTCGCCTCCGCCATGCCGTAACACGGCACCACCGCCCCCGGCCGCAATCCCGCCGCCGCGAAGCGGTTCGCGAAGGACCGCAGCGTTTCGGGGTGGTTGGGCTCGGCACCGCAACCCACGACTCGGAGGCAGGACAGATCCAGCCGCCGCACCTCGTCGGCCGGGGTGTGCTTGACGGCCAACGCCAGTCCGAAATTGGGTGCGAAGGTCACGGTCGCACGGTGCCGGCTGACCGTTTCCAGCCAGAGCCTCGGCGAGAGCGCGAAGCGCAGCGTCGGGAGGAAGCTCACCGGGCAGCGCGCCAGCAGCGGCGCCAGCACGAAGCCGACCAGCCCCATGTCGTGGTACATCGGCAACCAGCTCACGCCGCGGTCTCGCCGGCGTTCGAGGCGAAGGGCGCTGACGATGGCCGCGCAGTTGGCGAGCGCGCTGGCGTGCGTGACCCGCACCCCTTTGGGCGCCGCCGTGCTCCCCGAGGTGAACTGCAAGAACATCACGTCCTCGGGGAGGATCGCCTCGGGCTCAGGCACGCTGCCCGGCAGCGGTT
Source organism: Amycolatopsis halotolerans (assembly GCF_042647905.1). NCBI lineage: Bacteria > Bacillati > Actinomycetota > Actinomycetes > Pseudonocardiales > Pseudonocardiaceae > Amycolatopsis > Amycolatopsis halotolerans. The sequence continues at coordinate 66,830 of NZ_JBHRWI010000006.1, read as the reverse complement.
CGGCGAAAAACTCCTCCGGGTCGGCCACTCGCAGGCCCTCGACCGCGTGCGAGAGCGGGTCCGCCAGGCTCCTGGGCACCAGGAGGACGCGTGCTCCCGCCGCGCGGACGATGTGAGCGGCGTCCTCGCAGTACGCCTCGAACTTGCCGATGCCCATGGGCGGGGACATCGGGACCGGGACGACGCCCACCGAGACCGCGCCCAGGAAGGAGAGGACGAACTCCCGCTGCCCGGGGACGACGAGCGCGATGCGCTCCCCTTTGCGCAGGCCGCTCCCGAGCAGTCGCCGCCCCCGGCGGAGAGCTTCCCGCGACAGCTCCGACCAGCTCACGAACTGCTCGCGCCCGTCCTCTTCGGCGAAGGTGAAGCCGCCGTCTGGATCGCTGAGGTTCTCGACGAGGACCTGCGCGAAGGTCGAGGCCGTCGCTCCGTCGCGAGGTGGCGAGTGCGGGAACACCATGGGGCCCCTTCCAGGGGTGGCGGGCTCCCGGGACAGCGGCCCCGGGAGCGCGGGACCGGCTCAGTGGGTCCAAGCGGGGCTCTCGTTGGGCGGCATCGGGGAGCTGGCCGTGTCCTTCTCCCATTCGTCCACGTCCTGGCCGTCCCATTTGAGCAGTGTGTCCGCGTGGCGCTTGCACTTCTCGAAGTCGAGCACGCCGTAACCGCGGTAGACGTAAATAGACTGATTCAGCTGCTCGTACCCCTTGCCCGATTTGTACTCCATCTCCACCGCGGTCCGGACGGCTCCGAGGTAAAGCGTGCTTTCATGCCGCGACAGGACCCCGACCTGCTGGTTGGAGTTCTTCTGCTTTCTCCCCTCGTTCTCGAGCGCCAATTGCCCGATCTTCTGGATGGTCGTCACGATGCCCTGGAAGTTCTCCGGCGTCATGATGTTCTGCACCAGGTCCGCCACCGCGTCGACCGCCTTTTTCAACGACGTCTTGCTGATGGACGCGTCCCGGTTGTCGAAGGTGTACGTCAGGAAGAACGGAATCGTGGAGAATTTCTGCAGGAAAGCGGCCCAGGCGACCGGGTCGAATTTCTCGCTTCCCGGGTTGAAGCCGCTGAGCGTCACCGCCCGGTGCACGATGGTGCTGCCGACGGACTCCCACGAGCCGAACTTCACCAGCGGTCCCAGGTCGGGCAGCAAGCTGTTGTCCCCCGCCGCTTTGTTGCCGACCCCCTGGGCGTTGCCGTCCGGGTCGAAGTCCTGGAGCGCGGAGACGTCCAGTTCGGGGATCGACGTCTGCCACAGCGCGATCTCCATGGCCTCCAGGCCTAATCGGGATTGGCTGATCTCGGTCATGACTGCTCCTTGTCCACGGTTTACGACGGGTGAAAGGGCTCGGCCGTTTCAGGCGCCGCCGGACGGCAGGGCATAGCCGTTCGCGACGCGGACACCGGCCTTCGCACCTCGAAAAGCAGAACACTTCGAACGGAATATTCCCGCGTTCGCCTGGCCCGGCTCGCTGAGCCGAGGCGAATCCAGCGCAATAAACTTGATGCCAACAACGAATCCGCGCTCGGCGCGACGCGCGATGTTCGCAGAGCCTATTTCATGACGACACCTCTCAGCGATTTTGCCCCGCACACACCTCAGCGCCGCGCTTAACCATGGTCCCGCGCGAGAGAGGGGCGGGGAAAGACCGCTACCACGAATGCCATTAAATGCATCCGTCCGAGTGCTCGCCGACTACCGGGCACCGCGTCGTCCGGCTTCGCTTCCCCTGGGCCGGATTCATCAGATCGAGCCCTTCGAGCGTCGCTCACCGGCGAGATCGCGAGATATCGCGCCGCGGAGAACTCCTCGATCGAGCGCGCTGGGGAACCCGGGCGCACACGCGTAATTTACTCGGATTCACGAGGCATATTCCGGCAGGTGGCCCGAATTGGCGCACGGCCTGCTCCGACCGAGTGGCCGCACCTCGACCGGAGCAGCGGCCGCGCAGTTCTCCCCGAATGTGCGCCGTGCCGACCGGACCGCCTCGGACTGGCGGCGGCGGGCACCCGGATCCTCGCGAAAGTCCCGAACAGGCAAATCGCTGGGCGAAGTGGATGGGGTGCGAGCCGGAGGAAACCGCCGCCGCGCAGTTTGTCTACTCAATGGGCATCCTGAGCGTCGCGGTGCCCGCCGACATCGCTGCGCGAGAACATCGGCCCTGCCCATCTGGCCGGTGATTACCCGCTCGACGTTTGCCTCCGCGCGGCTGAAACGGAACCGACGTGCCACCACAGCCTGCCGCCATCAACCGCGGCCTCTCAGCTAGGCGCAGCAGACCTTGCGACCGTCCGTTCCCGCTGGCCGCCGACCGCGCACAGGGCAGCAACCGCGAATGCCGCCGCCTCGTAGGTCATCGCGTGCCATAACGCGGCGCCCGCGGTCGCGGCCGGGGCGGTGTAGGCGATACCGGCGAACGTGACGCCCAGCGTTCCGCCCAGTTGTTGCGCGGTGGGAAGCAGCCCGGAAACCGAGGCCGCCGCTTCGGGGCGAACCCTGGCGATGATCTGGGTGAACGCGGACGCGGTGAAAACCCCGAAGGCGACTCCGCCGACGCACAACGCGAGCCAGTACAGCCAGGGCAGGTCGATGACCACCGGGACGGCAAGGGACACCAGTCCCATCGCAAGCGAGGAAGCGGCGAGCGCACGGGGGCCGAACCGCTTGCCCAGGCTGTTCGCGATCCGGCTCCCGGCCAGTGCTCCGACGGCGTACGGAGTGATGCTCAGGCCCGTCTGAAGCGGACTCCAGCCCTTGGCACCCTGGAGGTGCATCGACAGCAGCAGGGTGAAAGACGGGACGCCCGCGTTGAAGACCAGCACGGCGACCAGTCCCCACCTCGTCGCCGGTTCGGCCAATGTGGACGGTTGGATAAGCGGTTCCGCCGCCCTGCGCTGGGAAATCACGAAACCGGTCAGCGACGCCACGGCCAGCGCCAGGCTTGCCCAGGTCCACGGCGGCCAGCCGGTCTCGCGTCCCATGGTCAGCGGGAACACCAGCAGTGCGAAACCCAGCAGGCTCAGCGTCGCACCGACCGGGTCGACCCGCTGAGGCTTGCGTTCACTGTGGACAGACGGCAGCGCGGGCGAGAGCGCGAGAGCGGCGATCCCGATGGGAACGACCAGCAGCATCGCCGCCCGCCAGCCCAGCCCCAGCGGGTCGAGCTGGGTCAGCACGCCGCCGAGCACCGGGCCGGCGAGGGAGGCCGCCGCCATTGTCCCTCCGAAGGCGCTCAGTGCGGCGGGGCGGCGGTTCGCGGGCAGAGCCGACTGGATGATCGACAGGATCTGGGGCGCCATCAGGCCGCTGCCGAAACCTTGCAGGGCGCGCCCGGCGATCAGCACCCACGCGTCCGGCGCGGCGGCGGCCCCGATCGAGGCGGCGGTGAACAACGCCATCCCCGCGACGAACATCCGGCGGTAGCCGTACTTGTCCCCCAGCCGCGCGGAGACGATCAGCGAGCAGGCATAGGTGAGGGTGTAGGCGGCGAGGACCAGCTGGGTCTCCGCCGACCCGGCGCTCAGGTCACGCTGGACGTCGACCACGCCCACCTGCATGACCGTGACGCTGAACAACTGGACGAACGTGCCGGACAGGACGATCGGCAGCAGAAGTCGTTGAGCCGGCGGCGAAAGACGCACCGAGCTCATCGGTCGGACCGGTGCAGGGCGGCCGCGACGAGGGTGGTCGCCAGTTCGTCCGGCCGGGTCACGAACGGGGAATGGCCGCCCGGCAGGGAGTGCACGCGGAACGGGTTCCCCGGCGTCAGCCGATCCGCCTCGGCGATCATCAGGTCCTGGGTCGCGGGCGGCAGGGCGAGGTCGTCGGCCAGCCGCACGTAGGAGCGGGAGATCCGTCCCCACCGCGCCGCGGAGACCGGGACGGGCGTGGTGAAGTTCGCGAACGGGAGGTCGGGGTGCAGGAACTGCCGCCACGATTCCGGGCTGCCCTCGGGAAGATCGTCGAGGAACGCCCGGCGGATGACGCCGGCGACGGCCGGATCCGGGGAAAGCGGGTTGATCCGGATCGCGCCCAGTTCGGCCGGATCGCCGATCGGCGGGACCTGGACCGCGCCCGCGTTCTCCTTCGCTTCGATGTAGTCGGCGAACCGGGGCCTGCCCCCGGGCACGAACGCGGACAGATAGACGAGCCGGTCGACGAGCTCCGGTGCCTGTTCAGCGGCGGCGGACGCGGCACCGCCGCCGGCGCTGTGGGAGGCCAGGACGACGTTCCGGTACCGGGTGCGGGCGCTGACGAGCGCATCGAGCACGACGTCGGTGCTGTCCTGCATGGTGACGTCGCGCAGCTCCGACCTTTCGCTGGCGAAACCGGGCTGGCCGGGCAGGAAGTACCCGCTCGGGACAGGCGCGTCGAGCCCGCTCCCCGGCAGATCCACGGCGACGCTGGCAAGGCCGTGCCGCGCGAGCGCGCGCTGCGTCGAGGTCCAGTGCAGCGCGGAATGCCAGGCACCGTGCACGAGCAGGATGACAGTCTCGGACGAGGAGGGTCGCGTCACTTGGGGTCCTTCGAGAGTCGATCAGGGACCTCCCCAGAGCACACTCACCGCGCCACGTTATCCACCCTGATATCTCACGAATGCCTCCGCGATACTTCCTACGTATAGTGATGGCGTGGAAGCCCGTCACCTCCGTTACGCCTTGGCCCTCGCTGAGCATCAGCACTTCGGCCGTGCCGCCGCGTCGCTGGGCATCGCCCAGCCGCCGTTGTCGACGCAGATCGCCGCGCTTGAGCGGGAAGTCGGCGAGCGGCTTTTCGATCGGACCGCGCGCGGCGTTTTCCCCACTGCCGCGGGGGATGCGTTCCTCGCCAGAGCGCGCGGCGCGCTTGCCGAAATGAGCCTCGCGCTCGTCGACGCGGGCCGCGCGGCACGCGGCGAGACCGGGAGGCTGCGGCTCGGGTTCATCGGATCCGCGCTGCTCGACCCGCTGCCGGGGGTGATCGGCCGGTTCCGGAGGACCCATCCGGAGGTCCGGATGACCTTGCAGGAGCTGGACAGTTCCGCCGGATCCGCGGCGTTGCTCGCGGGCGAACTGGACGTGGCGGTGGGCCGGGGCAGCCCCCGGGGCACCGGCGCGGAGCAACTGGTCACCGTGCCCATCGGCGCCGACCACCTGGTGGCCGCGGTTTCGGTGGGACACCCCTTCGCCGGGCAACGGTCGGTCGACGTCGAGCGGCTCGCCCGCGAACCGCTCGTGGTCAGCGCGGACGCGGCGGGTTCCTATCTCAGGTCGGTGTTCGAGCCCGCCGTCCTCGACGGCGCCACGCTGGCGCGCGACATCCACACGATCGCCGGGCTCGCCGCCTGCTGCGCGGGGGTCGGCCTCGGCCCGGAACGGATGCGGCTGATCACGCGCAAGGACCTCCGGTTCTGCGCCGTCGAGCCGCGGTTCCGGCTGCCGGATCTGCAGATGTCCTTCCGGGCGGCCGATTCCTCGCCGACGCTGGCCGCTTTCTTGTCGGTGGTCCGGCAGAATTGTGCCGACGTGGGCGGACGGCTGGACGAACTTCTCGCTAGGCATTGTTGATTGTTGTGTTTAACTGCTGTGTTTGATGGCCGCGACTTCGTCGCGGCGGAGAAATCGCCTTCATCCGGTTTCTTCCCTCCCGATCCGCTCGGCCCGGGGGCCGATCGGATCGCTCAGTCCAGAAACCGGGGCGATTTCTCGGTTCGGGCAGGTGAGTGGTCAGGGCGAAGGGGGAACAGCAATGTTTGTGCGTGCGGGAGATCGGAACTCGTCGGGGAGTGGGGGTTCTGGCGCGACGCGGGGAGCAGGGGTCGGTTCTGGCGCGGGGTGCCAGCGAGTGGTGATCGGACGGTGTCGAAGCGGGTGTTGTGCGCACGAGCCGCTTCGCCGAGGGGTTCAGCCGATGAACTCGTAGGTGGGATCGCCGTGGTAGCGCCGGGCGGTTTCCCGCAGGCAGCCCAGCAAGACGTCGCCGTGTTTCAGATCGTTGCCTGCCCAGGCGGCCCACGTCCGCATCCAGTGCTCGGGACGCTCCGCCCGCAACGGGATCCATTGCCAGGCGGGGAACCACTTCCGGGCGGACGTCGCGCCGATGAGCACCGTGTCGACCTGTGAGCTGGTGGCGATCAGTTCGCTGTGCTCGGAGAACGCGCGGAACAGCCAGTCGACTTCGGTTCCGGTCGCGGTCGCCGCCGCGCGCAGGCTGACCTCTTCGCCCTTGGCGGAATGGGCCATGACACGCAGCCCGTCGAGATCGGCGACATCGAGCTGCTCCCGGTCGCGGGGCCCGGCGCCTTCGCGGAAGACGCAGCCGAGCCGTTGCCGGAAAAGGAGTTCCTTGCGGAGCTCGGGCGGCTGGGTGTGCACGAGGCTCAGATCCAGCAAACCGCCCAGCAGCAACCGGCGCTGCTCCTCGCTGGTGGCTTCGACGATCGCGAAATGGATCTCCGGCGCGGCTTCGCGCACCGTGTTCAGGTAAGCCTCGATCCAGCCTGCCGGGATCCCCGACGGGACTCCCAAGTGGACGAGGTGCCGGGAGCCGGCGGCGGCTTGGAGGACCTCGGGGACCCGGTCGACCAGCTCGAAGATGGACAACAGGTGCTCGCGCAGGCCCTCGCCGACCGCGGTCAGCTCGGTGCCGGTCGCGGTCCGCCGCAAGAGCTGGTGCCCGAGCGTCTTCTCCAGCTGGGCGATCTGCCTGCTCAGCGTCGGCTGGGTGAGGTGCAGGGCCGCCGCGGCGCGCGAGATCGAGCCGTACTCGGCGACAGCGCGGAAGTAGTCGAGGTGGCGCAGCTCCAGCATGAACTGAGCATATGCCTCTCAGGCATGGCGGGGTCGAATGATCGGCATTTGATCTATAACTGCTGGTCGCTCAGGATCGTCCCAGCGAGCAGACGGACGGAGAGGAAGCGATGATCGTCGAGTTGGCTTTCGAGCGGCGGCCAGGGCCGGAGGGGGCTCCGTGCACGTTCGTGCTCGTCCACGGCTGGGCGCGCTCGCGCTCGGACTGGCTTCCCGTTCTGCCCGGCCTGCAACGGATCGCTCCCCTCGTGCTCGTGGACCTGCGCGGGCACGGCGAGTCCGAGCCGGGGCCGGACATGCGGCTGCCGCACGTCGCGGCGGACCTGCGCGCGCTGACTGACCGGCTCGGTCTCGGCCGCGTGGTGCTGGTCGCCCACTCCGCGGGCAGCGAGGCGGCTGCCTTCCTTGCCCGGCAGGAGCCGGAATCGGTGGCCGGTCTGGTCGCGATCGACCCGGCATTCGGGCTTCCCGACAAGGATCGGGCCCGAATCGAAGGGATCGCCGAGCGGCTCCGGCGCGAGGATCCCGTCGCGGTCGCCCTGGAACACTTCGCCGGCCACGGGCCGTGCCCCGCGCTCCCCCGCACCGGCGACCTGGTCGAGGCCGCGCCGGAGGCCGTCCGCGACCTGTTCGTCGACTTCGCTTTCGGCGCGGAGGCGCTGCATTTCCAGTCTCAGGCGAAACAGTTCTTCGCCGATTTTCCGGTACCGGTGCTCGCGATATACCGGAACCGCGAACGCGCCCGCCTGGCCCGTGAGTTCCTCGCGAACGCGGCGGTCAAGGTCGTGGCGGGCGGGCATTGGACGCACCACGAGCACCCCGGCGAGGTGGTGGCCGCGATCGCCGAGTTCCTGTCCTGGACGGAAAAGAAAGAAGCACACCATGACTGAACCCCGCCGTGTCGCCATTGTCACCGGAGCCGCGGGAAAGCTGGGCGCCGCCATCGCCGGACGTCTGCTCCAAGACGGCGTCGCCGTCGTGGTGGCCGACGTCAAGGCGGACGCGGCGGACGCGACCGCCGCCGAACTGCGCGCCAAGTTCGCCCCGCCCGCGGTCGGCATCGCCGCGGACCTCGGGTCCGTCGAGTCGATCGAGAACCTGATCGCGGGCGTGGGCAGGCGCTTCGGCCGGATCGACGTCATCGTCAACAACGCGGCCGTGAACCGCCGCTCCACGCTCGCCGGGCTTTCCCCGGACGACTGGGACCTCATGAGCGAAGTGAACCTGCGCGGCCCGGCGTTCCTCGTCAGCAGGGCACTGGAGTTCTTCAAGGCGCAACGCGGCGGCGCCGTGGTCAACATCGCCTCGCGCAATTGGGTTTCCGGCGGGCCGGTCGCCTACACCGCCATGAAAGCCGGGCTCGTCGGGTTGACCCGGTCCTTCGCCACCGAACTCGCGAAGTACAACGTCACGGCGAACGCGGTCGCGCCCAGCTTCATCCTCTCCGACTTCACCGCCTACGACCGTGACGAAGAGCAAATCCGGCGCCTCACGGCCGAGTACCGGGCCATCACGCCGATGCCGCGGATGGCGGAACCCCGTGACGTCGCCGAGGCCGTCGCCTTCCTGGCCTCGCCCGCGGCGTCGTTCATCACCGGCGAGGTCCTGCACGTATGCGGCGGCGCGCAGCTCGCCCCGCTCCCCCGGACCCCGCTCGCCGTCGAACACCCGGCCCTGCCGTGAAGTTCGGCGTCGCGACGATCTGCCTGCCCACAATGGACATTCCCGAGTGCGTCGCCCAGGTCCGCGCCGCGGGGTTCGGCGGGATCGAATGGCGGGTCGAGCCGCGCCCCGGCAGCATCCGAGACGCCAAGCCCGCGCACCCGTACCTGGTCGACCACCACGCCACCCTCCCGTTGGACGTGCCGACGGCGGAGGCGGTCGCACGCGACACGCGCGCGGCAGGACTCGACGTGATCGGCCTGGCGCCCTACATCGAGGTCGGCGACACCGGGATGCTCCAGCTCGCGTGCGACCTGGCACAGGCGGCCGGCGCTCCGCAGATTCGGCTGCAGGCGCCAAGGATCTCCCGAACGGGAAAGTGCTATTCGGACCTGTTCGAGCACACCGTCGCGTTCTTCGGGGAAATCGAAACCGCCGCGAGAGCGGCGGGAATCCGCGCGCTGCTGGAGATCCACCACAACACCATTTGCCCCAGCGCCTCGCTCGCGCACCGCGTGGTGTCCCGCTTCGACCCCGCGCACGTCGGGGTCATCTACGACCTCGGCAATCTCGTCTTCGAAGGCTACGAGGCGCACGAGATCGCGCTCGACCTGCTCGGCGACTACCTCGGGCACGTGCACTTGAAGAACGCCGCGCACTTCCGCTCGCCGGGCGGCGGCTGGCAAGCCGGGTGGACCCCGCTCGAGGACGGCGAAGTCGACATCCCCCAGGTGCTCGGCCTCATCGACCGGCGCGGCTACCCCGGCTGGGTTTCGGTCGAGGACATGAGCCTGGACCGCCCGCCCGTCGCGGCCCTGCGCCACAACGCCGCCCAGCTCCGCGAGTGGGGCCTGCTGCACTGAGCTTCCCGTTACCGGACAAGGAGGTCCACAATGGATGCGACGAAGTCCGCATCGGACACCGCGGCGCCCCAGGCCGCGAAAGCGTCCCGCTACCGGTGGGTGATCCTCGCCGTGTGCTGGCTGGCCTACACCCTCGTCTACCTCAACCGCACCGCCTGGTCGGTGGTCGCGGTCGACGCTTCGCACTCCATCGGGCTGTCGGTGGCCCAGCTGGGGATCTTCGCGACAGCGATGTCCATCGGGTACGTGGTCACCAACATCCCCGGCGGAATCGTCGCGGACCTGATCGGCGGCCGCCTCGCCGTGGGGATTTCCCTTGTCCTGGCGGGAATGCTGACGTTCGCCTTCGGCACCGTGCACAACCTCGGCGTGGGGATCGCGATCCAGGTCCTCATCGGGCTGGTCAGCGGCGCCGACGTCGCGTCGTTCACGAAGCTGCTCAGCCGCTGGTTCCCGCCGCGCGAGCGCGGGACCGCGTTCGGGCTGTACATCACCGCGACCGCGTTCGGCAGCGTGCTCGCCAACGCCTCCATCCCGGCACTGATGGCGAGGCTCGACTGGAACGGGGTCTACTACCTGTTCGGCGTGCTCACCGTCGTGGTGGGCGTGGTCTGCTGGGTCCTGCTGCGCAACGACCCGCCCGTCTCGCCCGGTTCGGCCGAGACAACAGAACCGGGCGGACGCCTCGGCTTCGCGGCGATGCTCAAGAACCGCAACCTGCTGTCGCTCGCGGCCGCCGGACTCGGCATGCAGTGGGCCACCCTGGGGTTCCTGGCCTGGGGCAACTCCCTGATGGTGAAATCGCTCGGGCTCTCGGCGGGAAGGGCCGCGCTGGTCATGGTCGTCGTCAGCACCACCGCGATCGGGGTCAAACCCCTGGTCGGCTTCCTGTCCGACCGCCTGCGCGGCACCCGCAAGGCGCACCTGATGATCCTCAGCGGGTACTTCGCGGTCATCCTGGTCGTCTTCGGCCTGGTGCGCGACTACTCCGTCCTGCTGATCCTCGCCCCGCTTCTCGGTTTGGGCGTGTACGGCTACACGGTGCTGACCAACTCGACCGTCCCGCAGTACGCCGACCCGCGGTTCGTCGGCGGGGCCTTCGGTCTCGCCAACACGGCCTGGCAACTCGGCGGCGTGTTCGCACCGGTCGCCGTCGGGGCCGTGTTCAGTGCGACCGGCTCGCTGTTCCTGGCTTTCGGCGTACTGGCGATCGGCCCGCTGCTGGGTGTTCTGTTACTTATTCCGATCCGCGAGCGCGAAGCGGTCAGCCCTTGAGCCGAGGGAACAACTTCTCCGAGTTCCCGCGGTCGATCGCCGCCCGCAGGCCGTCGTCCAGGGGATAGCGTTCGAAGGTCTTGTTCATGAAACCGACGGCGACCGCGGGGGCGAACGGGAAGTCGCTGCCGTACGTGATGTGGTCTGGATCCGCCACCTCCAGAAGGCTCGGCAAGGCCGACGGCGACGCCGAAAGGGCGATGTCGTAGTAAAACTGCCGCAGGACTGAGAGCTGCTTGGGCACCTGGTGCTTTTGGTCGAGCAGCGCCCATGCTTGCTGTGCCTTGTTCTTCGTGTTCAGCATCGTGAGCAGGATGCGGTAAGAGATGTAGGGCACGAACCCGCCCGCGTGCGCGAGGATGAACTTGATCCCCGGGTACTTTTCCATCGATCCCGACAGGATCAGGCTGATCGCCGTGCGCGTGGTGTCGAGCAGGAAGTCCGCGGTGAAGGTGGGGATTCCGGGCACCTCCGGCCCGGGCAGCTCGCCCGGGTGGACGAACACCGCCGCCTGGCGTTCGTGGAGGAACTGCAGCAGCGGCTCGAATCCCGGGTCGCCGAGGTAGCGACCGTCGTTGTTGGCCAGCAGGACGATGCCGTCGGCGTGCAGCGTGTCCAGTGCGTATTCGGCTTCGGCGAGCGCGCCTTCGACGTCGGGCAGGGTGAGGGTGGCGAAGAATCCGAACCTGTCCGGCCGGTCGGCGACGACTTCGGCGGCGTATTCGTTGACGTCGCGTGCCCAGCGGCGGGCCTCCGGGACGTCTCCGAAGTAGACCCCGGGAGTGGAGAGGGAGAGAATTCCGGTGGCAATTCCGTGGCCGTCCATGAACTTCAGCGCGGACGGCGCCGACCAGGACGGCAGGTCGATGCCGCCAGGGCGGATTCCTTTGTCCTGCATCCATTTCGCGTAGCGGGGCGGCACGAGGTGCTGGTGGGTGTCGATGCGCTGGGCACGGCTCATCGGAGGTGTCCTTTCTCGAAGTGGGTCAGCGAAGCCGGGCAGCGAGGTCGAATACCGCCTGGGCGTGCAGTTCGAACAAGCGCATCAGATCTACGGCGTCGCCGCCGATTTCCTTCGCGACGAACAGTCCGTCGGCACCAGCCATGGCGTACGTCGTGAGCAACTCGACGGAGGCGGAGTCCAGTTCCGGCATGAATTCGGCGATGATGCCCGCGACGCGTTCATGCGCGACTCCGCGCACCTGCAGGAACATCGTCCGGGCACTGGGTTCTTCGGGGCGACGTTCGAGGGTGAGCATGAGGCCCAGGCGCAAGAAATCCGGGGCTTCGAGCAGCGCCTTCGCGACCTGCTGAGCCAGCGCAGTCACGCGCGCCAGCGGCGTTCCGTCTTCCTCCGGCAAGGACAACGCGGCGAGCCAGCCGTCGAAACTGCGCTCGATGACCGCCGCGATCAGGTCGTCTTTGTCCTTGAAATGCCAGTAGATCGAACTCGCCGGGAGCCCGCATTTCTTGCTCACCAGCGCGATGCTGGTGCCCTCGTAGCCGCGTTCCCCGGCGACTTCGACGGTCGCGTCGAGAATCTTCCGGCGCGACTCCTCGCCGTTCGCTCGCCGGCGTCGCGCACCTCGTTCGTTCACGTTCACTCTCGCACCTTACCGTATCGGTCACTACAGGAAGGGGTTGACCGACGCTGCTCGCTCAGCTTACCGTATCGATCGATCCAATTGTAGTGATGACTACAGGAATACGGTTCCCGACTCGACGTGGAGGCCCCGTGCCGTCGACTGGCTCACCATCGTCCGCTGTGGTGCGGAGTACTGAGAGCACCGTCCGGGTCGGTGCCCGCGACATCTTCCTCACCGAGATCGCCGGCCCGGGGAAGGCGACACCGGTGGTCCTGCTCCACGGCGGCGGGCCGGGCGCGACCGGCGCGTCCAATTACGCGCGCAACGCCGACGCGCTCGCGGCGGCCGGTCACCGGGTGCTGGTTCCGGACATGCCCGGATACGGGCGGTCGTCGAAGGAACTGGACCATGCCGACCCCTTCGGCGACCTCGCGATCTTCGTGCGCGGCCTGCTTGACGCGCTAGACGTCGAGAAGGCGCACGTAGTGGGCAACTCCTACGGCGGAGCGGCGGCATTGCGGCTGGCGCTCGATCGGCCGGACCGGGTGGAGACGCTCGTGCTGATGGGCCCCGGCGGCATTGGCACAACACGTCGGCCGCCGACCAAGGGACTGAACGCGCTGCTCGGTTACTACGGCGGCGAAGGCCCGTCCCGGGCGAAGCTGACCTCGTTCATCCGCGAGTACCTGGTGTTCGACGAGTCCGAAGTGCCGGAAGAACTGATCGAGCTGCGCTATCAGGCCAGCATCGACCCCGAAGTGGTGGCGAATCCGCCCCTGCGCCGCCCGGCCGGGCGCGGAGCGCTGCGCACGTTGTGGCGCATGGACTTCACCCGCGACCGCGACCGGCTCGCGCGCTGCCAGGTGCCCACGCTGGTCGTGTGGGGCACCCACGACAAGGTCAACCGGCCGTCCGGCGGACCGTGGCTGGCGCGCACCATGCCGCACTGCGACCTGCACCTGTTCGCCCGCACCGGCCACTGGGCTCAATACGAACAGGCCGAGCGATTCAACCGGCTGCTGCTCGACTGGCTCGGAGGGGTCAGGTGACCATTGTGGACGCTAGAAGCCGCCCGGACGTCTTCGGTGCCGTACGGCTGGGGTACATCGTCGTCGAGTCGCGACGGCTGACCGACTGGAACCGCTTCGGCGCCGACGCGATCGGCCTGCACGTCGACGAACTCACCCGCGACACTCTGCGTTTCCGCCTCGACGACCGCGAATGCCGGTTCCTCGTCCAGCGCGGCCCCGCCGAGGACGTCACCGCCGCCGGCTGGGAAATCGACGACCACGAGACCTTCGAGATCGTACTGGGACGGGTCGCCGCCGCCGGACTTCCCGTCACCGAAGGCTCCCCGGAGGAAGCCGCCCTGCGCGGGGTCGAACGGCTGTGGCGATTCCCCGGTCCGAAAGGCATCGCCACCGAGGTCTTCACCCGTGCCCGCACCACCGCCGCACCGTTGCGGATGTGCAACACCGCCTTCGTCACCGGCCGTTCCGGCATGGGTCACCTGGCGATCACCACCACCCGGCCCGAGCAGCTGCACACCTACTGGAACAACCTGCTGGACCTGCGCCTGTCGGATCGGATCGTCGAACGCGTCGGCCCGGCGAAACTGAACATCCGGTTCCTGCGCAGCGGGCAGCGCCACCACTCCATCGCACTCGCCAACGTCGCCGGACTCGCGCTCGACCCGGTCCGCACCTCCGTGCAGCACGTCAACATCGAGATCGCCACCCTCGACGACCTCCTCGCCGGCTTTCACCGGGTCACCGAACTCGGCTTCGCCATGGCCTGGTCGATCGGCCAGCACACCAACGACCGCGAGCTGTCCTACTACTGCGTCACCCCGTCCGGATTCGAACTCGAGGTCGGCTGGAACCCGGTCGTCGTCACCCCCGAACGGGAAGAGACCTGGGAACCCGCTACGTACCAAGGCATTTCGCTCTGGGGGCACACCACGGCCGGCGCAGGCGTCGCCGCCCTCATGTCGCGTTTCCAAGCCGCGGTCCGGTCGCTGCGCGAGCAGGAGGAGACCGTCCCGGCGCTGTCCGCCACCGCGTTGGGCACCCACCGCTGACATCCGTCTCAGCCAAGGAGGCACACGGAAGTGTCCGAAATCCCCCGCTACGACGTGGCCGTCATCGGGTACGGGCCCACCGGGGTCACTGCCGCCAATCTGCTTGGCGCGCAGGGCTTGAAGGTGGTCGTCGTCGAACGCGACGCCGAGGTCTACACCCGGGCCCGCGCGATCTCCACCGACGAGGAGGTGCTGCGCGTCTGGCAACAGGTCGGCCTGGCCGAAGAGCTGCAGCGAGACATGCTGGCCGGGCTGCCGATCGACTTCGTCGATCACCGGGGACGGTCGTTCCTGTCCGCGTCCTTCGACTCGGCAGGCCATGGCTACCCGCCTCAGCTGTTCATCTACCAACCGACCCTGGAAGCGACCCTGCGCAAGGGCGTCACGAGGTTCCCGAACGTCGACCTGCTGCTGGCCCACGAATGCCTGCGCGTGCGCCAAGACACCGGCGGCGCCGAACTGCTGCTGGCCGAGGACGGCGGCGAGCATCTCAAGCGGGTACGCGCCTCCTGGGTCATCGCCGCGGACGGCGGTTCCAGCCCGACCCGCGGCCAGCTCGGCGTCGGCTTCGACGGCCGCACCTACGAAACCCGCTGGGTGGTCATCGACACCGAGGTCAAGCGCGAGTGGCCCGGTCACGACCGGCTGCGCTTCCACTGCGACCCGCTCCGCCCTGCCGTGGACTGCCCCACGCCGCTGGGGCACCACCGCTGGGAATTCCCCGTCCTTCCCGGCGAAGACGAAAACGACCTCGTCACCGACGCGGCCGTATGGCGTCTGCTCGGCCGCCAGGGCATCACCCGCGACGAGGTGACCGTGCTGCGGGCCGTGGTCTACAGCCACCACGTCCGCGCAGCCGCCCGCTGGCGCGTCGGCCGCGTCTTCCTCGCCGGCGACGCGGCCCACGCCATGCCGCCGTGGATCGGCCAGGGCATGGCCGCCGGGGTGCGCGACGCGGCCAACCTGTGCTGGAAGCTCGCCTCCGTCATCCGCGGCGAATTGCCCGAGACCGTGCTGGATTCCTACGAGACCGAGCGCAAACCGCATGTGCGCGAGGTGACGCGCCGCGCGGTACTGGTGGGCCGGATCATCACCGAACGCCGTCGCCGGATCTGCCACATCCGCGACACGCTGGTGCGTCCGCTATCGCGGCTGTCGCCGGTCCGGCGACTCCTCGTCAAGCTGTCCTGGCTACCCCCGGCGCGCTACCCACGCGGATTCCTCGGCGGCGGCACCCCCGCTGTCGGCCACAAGGTGCCCCAGCCGTGGGTACTCGACAGCGACGGTGCCCGCAGCAGGCTCGACGACGTCCTCGACGGCAAGTGGACCGTGCTGAGCACCTGCGCCGCCGTCCCGGACCCGGCGTGGACCGCCGCCGCCCGCCTGACGGTCCTCCCTCCCGGAGCACAGCCGGAAAACGGATGCGTGGTCGACATCGACAGCACCCTTCTCGCCTGGATGCGGACGCATCGGGCGCACACCTTGGTCCTGCGGCCAGACGGCTTCGTCTACGCCGCCGCAGACGCCACCACCGCGCTCTCCCCGCCGCCAGCCGGACTCCGGCCGCTCGACGCTGATCGCCTGCTTTCCTGACCCGGAAGGACCACCGCCATGAACCGAAAGTTCACCCGTCGCCGCGCGGTCACCAGTGCCGCAGCCCTAGCCAGCGCTGGCCTGTTCAGCACGGCGGCCGCACGAGCGACCGCGCCGCCTTCCGGTGCCTACCGGATTGATCTGCACGCGCACTTCCTGCCACCCGAATACCGGGCTTCCTTGCTGAGCCACGGTTATTTCACCATCGGCGGCTATCCGACCCCCGAATGGTCGCCGGAGGCGGCGCTGGACTTCATGGACCGCTACGGGATCGCCGCCCAGGCACTGTCCATTTCGGACCCCGGCGTGTCCTTCCTCCGCGGCACCGAGGCTCGGGACATGGCCCGGTACTGCAACACCTACGCCGCAAGCTTGTTCAAGTCCCATCCGACTCGCTTCGGCGGTTTCGCGGTGCTGCCCATGCCTGACGTGGCAGCGTCGATCGCCGAACTCGAATACGCGCTGACCGTGTTGAAACTGGACGGCGTCGTGCTGTTGTCCTCGTACGACGGCATCTATCTCGGCGACCCGCGCTTCGAGCCGCTGATGGCCGCTCTCGACCGGCACAACGCGTACGTCTTCGTCCACCCCGCGTCCGTGTCCCGCGACTCGAAACCAGAACTGCCTCTCCCGGATTTCCTCTACGAGTTCACCTTCGACACCACCCGCGCCGCGACAATGCTGATGTACACCGGAACGATGCGCCGCTATCCCCGCATCAGGTTCCAGCTCGCGCACGCCGGCGGCACGATCCCCTTCCTGACCTACCGCCTGGGCGTGCTCTCGAAAACCGGGGCCGCCGACCTGTTTCCGCCCGGCGTGCCGCGACCGTCGGCGTTCGACGTCGCCGAATTGGTCAAGACTTTCTTCTACGACACCGCGTTGAGCCCGGCGGCAACGGATATGCGCAGCGTGCTCGCGGCCGGGCAGCAGTCCCGCGTCGTGTTCGGCAGCGACTGGCCATTCTCCCAGTTGACCCTCACCGGTTCCGGAGATCCGCAGCCCGAACTCGATCAGACCTTCACAACCAGCGACCGGCTTCAGATCGAACGAGCCAACAGCCTGCGCGAACTCCCCCGGCTGGCGCAGGTTGTCGGGTCCTGAGTCACCGGCCCGCGGTCGTCAGCGCCGTGAACAGCCGAGGGAGCACGTCGGTCAGATAGCGGCTGTCGGCCTTGTCGGGGAGTTCGTCGAGGATCGCGCGTTCGAGCATGGTCTCGTAGAGCGCCACGATCGCGACGACGGCACTGCGCGGTTCGACGGTCAGCCGCATGTCCAGCCGGTCGAGCAGGTTCCGAAGGATGTCGGAGAGGGCGTCGTGGAAGCGGCGTTCCGCGGCCGCGGCCGGCGCGCGCAGGTCCGGCTGACGGAGCGCCTGTGCCCGGAACTCGGCGTTGAGCAGGTACCACGTCTCGTCCGCCGCGAGGGATTCCATGAACAGCAGACCGGCTTTCGGCAGCACCTCGTCGACGGAACCGGGCACGGCCCGCTCGACCGCCTCTTCGACGGCGCCGCGCAACCGCTCGGCGCGCTCCCGCATCTCCACCTCGTAGATCGCGAGGAACAGTTCTTCCTTGCTGGCGAAGTTCGAGTAGAAGGCGCCGCGGGTGAAACCGGCCCGTTCGCAGATCAGCTCGACGGGAGCGTCCCGGATGCCCGTCTCGGCGAACACTTCGTAAGCGGCGGCCATGACTCGCCGCCTCGTTTCCGCGCGGCGGCGGGTCATGCGCTTCGGGGTTTCCAGGCTCGCGCCGGTCGTCGCCATGTCGCTCACCCTATCTCCCCCGACCAGGTGATCGGATACACGTTGCATCGGATGCACACTGCATTACGATACACCTTGTATCCGATGTGTTGGGAGCGCCCGTGTCGTCATTTCTGTACCGGCTGGGCCGCGCCGCCGCCCGAGCGCGCGTGCTCGTGGTGGCGCTGTGGGTCGTGATCCTGGCCGCGGCCGGCGGCGCGGCGCTCGTGGCCAATCAAGGCACCGACGACGCGTTCGCCATTCCGGGCTCGGAGTCCCAAGATGCCCTCGACCACCTGGGCCGCGTCTTTCCTGAGGTCAGCGGCACGTCGGCGCAACTGGTGCTCGTGGCGCCGGAGGGCGCGAAGGCCGATACCCCGCGGGTCCGGGCCGCGGTCGGCCAAGCGGTGGACCGGATCGGGAAGCTGGACCAGGTCGCCACGGTCGTGGACCCGTTCGGCAAAGACGTCAACGGCGCGGTGTCGAAGGACGGCCGGGCCGCGCTGATCGCCGTGCCGTTGAAAGTGCAGCTCGCCGAGGTCCACCCAACCACTAAGACTCAGGTCGCCGGGATCGCCGCCGACCTCGCGAAGGCGACCGGCACGGAGGTCCGCACCGGCGGCGACGCGTTTTCCGACCGGGTCCCGAAGCTCAGCCCGACCGAGGGCATCGGCCTGGTCATCGCCTTGCTGGTGCTGGTGCTGATGTTCCGGTCGCTGATCGCCGCGGCGATGCCGCTGGCGACGGCGGTCCTCGGCGTCGGCGTCGCGGGCGGCCTGATCTTCCTGGCCACGCTGGTCACCCCGATCTCCTCGACCGCGCCGATGCTGGCGGTGATGATCGGGCTCGCCGTCGGGATCGACTACGCCTTGTTCCTGCTCTCCCGGCATCGCGACCAGCTCGCGGAGGGCCTCGACGTCGAAGAGTCGATCGCCCGGGCCACCGCCACCGCCGGGTCGGCCGTGATCTTCGCCGGGCTGACCGTGGTCATCGCCCTGCTCGGGCTGGCGGTCGCGGGCATCCCGTTCCTGACCACCATGGGCATTGCCGCCGCCGTCGCGGTCGCACTGGCCGTCGCGATCGCCGTCACGCTGGTGCCGGCGCTGATGTCCTTCGCCGGCAACCGGTTGCGGCCGCGGGTCAGGAAGCCGCGACGGCGGACCCGGCGCCGTCAGAAGCCGCAGATCGCGCGCGGGTGGGTCCGGCTCGCGACCAAGGCTCCGCTGGTCACCGTGCTGGTCGTGGTCGCCGGTCTGGCGGTCTGCGCGATCCCGGCGCTGTCCTTGCGCCTGGCGTTGCCCGACAGCGGAACCGAGGAACACGGCAGCCCCGCGCGCGACACCTACGACGTCGTCAGCGACCATTTCGGGCCCGGCTACAACGGTCCGCTGATCGTCACGGCGGACATCATCACCAGCACCGATCCGATCGGGCTGATGAACAAGCTCGCCGAGGAGATCCGGCACGTGCCCGGCGTCGCCTCGGTTCCGCTGGCCACGCCGAACCCCAAGGGCGACACCGGCATCGTGCAGGTCATCCCCGCGACCGCGCCGGACTCAGTGCAGACCGACGACCTGGTCGCCCGGCTGCGCGGGATGGAGCCGCACTTCCGGGAAACCTACGGCGCGCAGACCGCCGTCACCGGGATCACCGCGGTCGGGATCGACGTGTCCGCACAACTCGGCGACGCCCTGGTGCCGTTCGGGATCCTGGTGGTCGGCCTCTCGCTGATCCTGCTGGCCATGGTGTTCCGGTCGATCTGGGTTCCGATCAAAGCGACCGCGGGTTACCTGCTCTCGGTCGCCGCGGCTTTCGGCGCGACGTCGTTCGTGTTCGTCCAGGGACATCTCGCGGACGTCCTCAACGTGACTCACGTCGGGAGCGTGATCAGCTTTCTGCCGATCATCCTCATGGGTGTCCTTTTCGGGCTGGCCATGGACTACGAGGTCTTCCTCGTTTCGCGCATCCGCGAGGACTACGTCCACCAGGGCGATCCGCACCATGCCATCGAATCCGGGTTCGTTTCCGCGTCGCGGGTGGTCGTCGCGGCCGCGGTGATCATGCTCGCCGTCTTCGCCGCGTTCGTGCCCGAAGGCAGCGCCACGATCAAGCCGATCGCGTTCAGTCTCGCGGTCGGAGTCTTCATCGACGCCTTCATCGTGCGCATGACCCTGGTGCCCGCGGTCCTCGCGCTGCTGGGCCGCCGCGCCTGGGGACTGCCCCCGAAGCTCGACCGCGCCTTGCCGGTGTTCGACGCGGAGGGCGACGCGCTCGTCCACGAATTGCGCCTGGCCGACTGGCCCGCACCAGACAGCACCGAAGCGGTCAGTGCCCGGGCTCTCCGGCTCGAAGACGACCGGGGCCGTCCGATCTACTCGGGAATCGAGCTGCACCTCCAGGGCGGAGAAGTCCTTGTGCTGCACGGCGCGGGCGCGTGCGGCAAAACAGCATTGCTGTACACGCTCGCCGGACGGGTCACGAAGTTCACCGGCGATCTGAAGGTGCTCGGGCGCGTCCTGCCGCAGCACGCACACGCCCTGCGCCGGGATGTCGCTGTCATTCCCTGCCGCGACGAGGAAAACCCGGCGGGCCAGATCGCTGAAGCTCTTCGGAGCGACGCCGGGCTCATCGTCGTCGACGACGTCGATCTCGTGCTCCGCACGGATGTCCGAGACCAGGTGCGCGCGCTGCTCGGCGATCGCCGCACCCGCTCCGGCGAAACCGCCACCTTCGTGCTCACCTGCCAGGATCCCGACCGCATCCGGGACCTGCTGCCTGCCGGAACCACCCGCCTGCACGGTCTCACCGCCGCCAAGCCCACCGAGGTCCGCTGATGCTGAAGCCGTTCGCCAACTCCGCCCGCGCACTGGCCGCCGGGCCGCTGACCTGGCGCACCTGGACCGGTCTCATCGCCGTGCCGCTGATCGTCATGGGTTTGCTCACCTGGGCGTTCTGGGCGCCGGACGCCAATCACGGCACCGCGAAAGCAGCCGTGGTGAACAACGACGAACCAGTGCAGGTCAACGGGCAGACCATCCCGCTCGGCCGTCAGCTCGCCGGATACCTGACCCACAGCGAGGATTCCTCGTACACCTGGGTGCTCACCGACGCCGACGACGCCGCCTCCGGGCTGGCCGACGGCAGCTATGCCGCCACCGTCACGATCCCGAAGGACTTCTCCGCCCGCGCCACCTCCAGCGCCACCGGCAAACCGCTCGACGCGCGGCAGGCGCGGCTGCAGGTGCAGACGTCCGACGCCGCCGGGGTCACCGATCCCAGCCTGGCGACGCACATCGCCAAGGCCACCCAGCAAACCCTCAATCAGCAAGTCGTGGAAACCTACCTGGACAACGTGTACGTCGGGTTCACGACGCTGCACAAGCAGGTCGGACAGGCAGCCGACGGAGCGGCCCAGCTGGCCGACGGGAACCGGCAGCTGGCCGAGGCCGCCAGTCAGCTCAACGACGGCGCCGGCCAGCTCGCCAACGGAACCGAAAAGCTCGCCGCCGGGTCCGGGAAACTTTCGTCCGGGCTCACCCAAGCCGAACGGGACACGGCGCAACTGCCCGCGCTGACCCGCCAACTCGCCGACGGAGCGGATCAAGTCGCCGACGGCAACGAACAACTCGCCGCCGTGGTGGTCCCGCTGGCCAACCGGATCATCGCCGCCATCGACGCACTCCCGTCGGCGGGCAGCGCCGCGCAGCAATTCCGGCAGCTGGCCGACCAGTGCCCCGCCAACGGCGGTTCAGCCTCCTTCTGCAGCGACCTGAGCCAGAGCGCGGACCGGTTCACCAGCGACGCGCAGAAGATCGACGGCGCCAAGGCCGCCGTCCGGGCCAACGCCGTCAAGGCTCGCGACTCCATCCAGGCCCTGGCCGCCGGATCCCGCAAGGTCGCCGACGGAAATGCCCAGCTGGCCGGCAAATCCGGCCAGCTCGCCGCCGGAATCGCGGCCGCCGCGGACGGTGCCCGTCAGCTCGATAACGGCGTCCGGCAAACGAATTCCGGTGCCCACAAGCTCGCCGACGGCACCGGGCAGCTGACCGACGGCGCCAAGAAGGCCGACCGCGGCGCCCGGGAACTGGCCACCCAGCTCGACAAGGGCCGCGATCAAGTGCCCAGCTACACCGACGCCGAACGCGCACATCTCAAGACCGTCGCCGCCGCGCCGAGCACCTCAGCCGCCGGCGGAACGCCGACCGGAACCCTGGCCCTCACGCTGTTCGCCGCTTTGGGCCTCTGGGCGCTGGCACTGGCCACCTACCTCGTCACCCGCGCCGTTCCCGACGCGGTGCTCACCGCCCGCGAACCCACCTGGCGAATCATCCTGCGCGCCGCCATCCCGGGCGCGACCGCCGCCGCCCTCGCCGCCGTCGCCATCACCGCGATCGCCGTCCCCGTGCTCAAACTCAGCCTCGGCGGCACCGTCGGGTTCCTGCTGATCGCGTTGCTGGCCGCGTCGGCGTTCGTCGCCCTCAACCAGGCCGCGACGGCGATCTTCGGCCGGGCCGGCCGGATAGCCTCGCTGGCAGTGCTGGTCCTGGCCGGGGCGACCGGTGTCGTCTCGACACTTCCCGGACCGCTGTACGCACTCGCCGGCTACCTGCCCACCCACGGCGCGGTGCTCGCGTTGCGAGCCGCCGCCACCGACGGGACCGGGCTGGCCGCCGGCGTCGCTCAGCTCGCCGCATGGCTGCTGGTCGGCGGCCTCGTTTCGATCCTCGTCACCGACCGGCGGCGTTACCTCTCCGCCAGAAGCATTCGGCTGCGGCGCGGCAGCGCCCTTTCCGCTCCTTGATCGGGAGGAAGCGAGGGCGGTCTCGCAAACGGCGCATTTGCCTGCCGTACTGCAGAAGGACGCGATTCCGCTATTCGACGTTCTGAGGCTCAGCGGCCGAACTGAGACTTCACCGCGTCGGGAATGCGCTCACCGTGGATATGGCTCGCCGCCTCCTCGATGCGCCGCAGGTCGCCGGACGTCAATTCGACGTCGAGCGCTCCCAGGTTCTCTTCCAACCGATGCAGTTTGGTGGTCCCGGGAATCGGCACGAACCACGGCTTCTGCGCCAGCACCCAGGCGAGAGCGATCTGAGCCGGGGTGGCTCCCTTGTCTCCGGCGATCTCCTGGAGCAAGTCGATCAGTGCTTGGTTGGCCTGCCGTGCTTCGGGAGTGAAGCGCGGCAGCATGCGGCGGAGGTCGTTGTCGGCCAGCGAGGTACGGGAGTCGATGGTGCCGGTCAGATAGCCTTTGCCCAGCGGACTGTAGGGCACCAGGCCGATGCCCAGTTTCTCCAAGGCCGGGATGACCTCGGTTTCGTGTTCCCGGGTCCAGAGGGAGTATTCGCTTTGCAGCGCCGTCACGGGCTGCACGGCGTGGGCGCGGCTGATCGTCGTCACACCGGCCTCCGACAAACCGAAGTGCTTGACCTTGCCTTCGGCGATCAATTCCTTGACCGTGCCCGCAACTTCCTCGATCGGCACGTCAGGATCGACGCGGTGCTGGTAAAGCAGGTCAATGCGATCCGTGCGCAGACGCTGGAGCGAGGCCTCGGTCACCCGGCGGATCTGCTCGGGCCTGCTGTCGAGTCCGGAAGCCGGGGCCGGCCCGTGTTCTCCGTGCTTGAGACCGAATTTGGTGGCGATCACCACCTGGTCGCGGACCGGTGCCAGCGCCTGACCGACCAGCTCTTCGTTGGTGAAAGGGCCATAGACCTCGGCGGTGTCGAACAGAGTCACGCCGCGGTCCGCGGCGGCCCGCAGCAACTTCGTCATCTCGGCTGGGTCCGGGGGCGAACCGTAGAAGAAGCTCATGCCCATGCAACCGAGTCCCATGGCTGAAACTTCGAGGTGCTGTCCGAGTTTGCGTTTCCGCACTGGAGAGTGCTCCTTCGGCAAAAGATAATCTGGCCCGTCGTCCCCGCTGTTCAGCCGGGACCGGTAAAGCCAGATTAGGTCGCCTCGCGGGCGGCCGGGAGGCCCGCCTGATACAGGTACTGGCGGTGCCCCCGTGTTCGAGTTCGCGAAGAGAATTCTTCGGCGACCTCACGCTGGAAACAGCAGGCTAGCCAGCAAAACATGCACTGTCGTACCGCCGACGATGCTCAGTACTGCGTTGCGGCGCCACAGATGCAGGCCGATCGTCACCGCCAGCGCGATGGTCGGGGCGACGGCGCTCGAGGACGTCCACGACACGTCGCGCAGGCAGTAGACCAGCAGGATCACCATGACGCCCGCTGGCATGCGGGTGCTCAGGTATTGCACGATCCGGCTGGCGCGCAACGGTGCCAGGACCGCGAACGGGAGTGCGCGCAAACCCCAGGTGACCGCGGCGGATACTGCGACCGCGGCGAGCAGGTAGCCAGGGTCAGGCATTGCTCAAGCTCCGTTCGGCCACGACGGAGCGGACGACCAGTCCTCCGACGAACAGCAGGAAGGCCGCCAGGAGCAGTTGGCCGGGGAAGACCACGCGGGCGACGACCGCGCTCAGGGCAGCTAGGACGGGCGTCGGCAGGTCGCCTTTTCGGTCGCGGACCGCGTCGAGCGCGAGTACGACGAACAGGGCCGTCATGGCGAAGTCCAGGCCGACGACACCGCTGGGGATCAGCGAGCCGAGCAGGCCGCCCACCGTTGCTCCGCCGACCCAGAACAGGTGCAGGAACAGTTGCAGCCACAGGATTCGCGCGCCGTTCCACTCGCGGGCGGCGTCCGTTGTGGACAGTGCGTACGCCTCGTCGGTGAGGGCGAAGGTGCTGTACGCGCGTGCCCTGCGGCCGCGCACGCGGTGCAGCGGGAAGGAGAGGGCGTAGAAGACGTGGCGGACGTTGACCAGGAACGCCGAGAGCCCGATCGACGCCAGCGGGGCGGCCGCGACGGCCAGTCCGATGAGCAGGAACTCGAACGAGCCCGCGTAGATGAACGTCGTGAACACCGTCGCCCACCACCAGGCGAGGCCCGAATGCGTGAGGAACGCGCCGAAGGCGAGTCCGAGCGGGACCAGGCCGATGCCGACGGACCCGCAGTCCTTCAGCGCGGCCAGAGCGGGCGGGCGATCGCGAACAGCCAGGTCGGAGACGGTTTCCACCCTTGGAACACTACGTCAGCTCTCGGCTAATTTGGTGTCCGATCATGGCGTTACCATGGGTCGGTGAGCAATGTAGTGCGGCTGGATGCGCTGGATCGGGATATTTTGTTTCACCTGCGTCAGGACGGCAGGCTGACCAACGTCGAACTCGCCAAACGGGTCGGGCTCACCCCTCCCCCGTGCCTGCGCCGGGTCAAGCGCCTTGAAGAAGCCGGGGTGATCGCCGGTTACCGCGCGGTGATCGATCCCGAAGCTGTCGGCCGGGGGCTGGAAACGCTGATCGACCTCGAGGTCTACGCGACCGACCGGGCGACCATCGAGGCGCTTGAGGACACGATCGCCTCCTACGACGAGGTCATCGAGTTCCGGCGGCTCTTCGGCCGCCCGGACTACTTCATCCGCGTCGCGGTCGCCGACCACGCCGCCTACGAGGAGTTCCAGACCCGGAAGCTGTCCGGTCTGCCCGGCGTCCTGCGGGTCACCTCCCACCTGACGATGAAGAAAATCAAGGGCGACGCCTGACCCAGTGGCCGCGCACGTCCGCGAAGACTCCGCAGAAGCGATTGGCGACTCGACGACGCGAGAGGGCTCGCCCATCGCGAGAACTGGCAAGAACCGCAGTGCTGGGCGAGCATCGCTGCTGCCTGCTGGCGTCCGTGCGGGCACGGGCGTTCACGCGGTCGGCCCAATGGCAGGGACCTAAGGCGGCGCTGCAGGTTCGGTTTGCCCAGGTCGAAGGATTTGGGCGGGGCCAGGCGTCCGTAAGGGGAACCCTGAGGGACTCAGAGTCAATCAGGGTTCCCTTCACGGACTTCAAGACCCGGCCGCCTGGCGACAAATCAGGCGTTCCGGTGGCGCTGAGGTCCTTTGTGGACGGGCGTGGGCCGCGCAGCTTGAGTCCCCGGCATTGGCCTTTACGCGGTCGGCCAGAGCAGGGGCACCGCGGTCCAGGCCGTCCAGCCGATCAGGGCGGCCCAACCGGCGATCCACGCGAACGCCGGAATCCCGCTCGCCTCGGCCAGTCCGGCGGCGTCGTCTTCAAGGCCGTAGTAGCCGTGGCGGAGCCGGCCGACGACGAGCGCCGCGACGCCGCCGAGTTCGCTCGTCAGCAGCAGCCACGCTTCCAGGTAAGCGACGGTGTTCCGCAGCCAGTCCGGTCCCCACTTCAGCGTCGCGAACGCGGCCGCGGCCAGCGCCACCACGATCCCGAGCGTGAGCACGTCCCGGGTCGCCAGCAGCACCAGCACCATGGCCAGCACGGTCAGCGCGAGCACCGCCGGTGCGAGCCCCCGGTGCAGCAGCGCGGCCGCGCCGAGACCGGCCAGCGGCGGCGTCGCGTATCCGGCGACCAGGGTCAGCACCCGCGACCAGCGAGACGTGCTCCAGGTGCGGGTGAGCCCGGTTTCGGCGCTGGTGACCTCGATCTGGAACACTCCGCCGCCGGTCACGATGCTCAGCAGCGCGTGCCCGCCCTCGTGCACGACGGTGCTCAGCACGTTGGCCCGGGTGAGCGGCCGCCACCGTGCGGGACCGGCCAGCATCAGCACGAACGTCGCCGCCGACACCGCGACCGCGAACACCCCCAGCGCCAGCACCAGCCCGAGCCCGGGCGGAGCGACCTGCTGGTTGAGAACGCCGAACACGCCGCTCACCGGATCGCTCCGGCCGCGACGCTGTCCGGACGCTGGTTGATCCAGGACAATCCACCTGGGGCGGGCCGGTGCTGAGTGGCCTCGACGTAGGCCAGGCGGGCTTCGGCGCGTTCGATCCCGGCGGGCTGCGGCTCGCCTGCGGGGCCGGTGCTGCCGGGGTCGGCGGGCTCGGTAAAGCCGTCGGTGATCCGGACTGCGGACCACTCGCGGCCTTCCGGCGTCGGTCGAGCTGCGGGCATCGTCGGTTCTCCTCCCCCGAGGAACAACGGGCTGCCCTACGATCACACAGGGGTACGACAATTTCGTACCCCCGACAGGCCGCTTTTAGCCCAAGCCGACATCCGGTGCGGCGAACGAGGTGTTCCGTCAGGCCAGTTCGACCAGCAGCGCGGCGAATTCTTCCGGCGCCGACCAGAACGGCGAGTGCCCGCCGTCGATCTCGCGGACTTCCGCCGCTAGTAGTTCCCGCGCGCGGGCGGCGTTCCAGTCGCAGTTCACCGCGCGATCGGCACGACAGGACACGTACGTGGTCGGCACGCGGCGTTCCGGCAAAGCAGGGCAGGTTTGCGCGCCCACGGTATTCGCGCTGGGGCGCAATTGGCGGACCGCGTCGGCGGCGTCCGCCGGGGCGCAGTCGTGGTACAGCACGTCGGTCGCGTCGGCTGGGTCCAGGACTACGCGTCCGGACTCGTCCACGACGGCGCGCGCCACAGCCTTTTGCAGCGGCTCGGCAAGTGGCGCTGCCCCGTCGTCGGTCAGCGACGAGCCGGGTTTGCGCACCAGGGCGGCCAGCAGGATCAGGGAGCTGACCGCGGGGTTGCCAGTCGCCAACGGTGCCACCATGCCGCTCATCGAGTGCGCGACGAGAACGACGCCGGAACGGCCTCGGAGCGCGGCTTCGAGCACCGCCAGGTACTCGTCCTGTCCTGCCTCGGCGTTGTCGCACGGCAGCGACGGGCAGACCACCTCGTGACCGCGCGCGATTAGGTGCTCGCTCACCCGTTCCCAGCACCATGGGCCGTGCCAGGCGCCGTGCACCAGAACGAACGTAGTCGGCTTCTCGGCTTCCATGATGATCACGCTAGCCACGCCTGCGGAGGCCCGGCGGCCGCGTAGCTTCGGCGGGTTCGTTGTCTGCCCGAATGAACCTCTGCGGGCTACTGCGCTGGAGAAGCTTCCCGGACCGTGTCTTCCAGCAGTGCGAGTGCCCGTTCGACGTCTTTGCGGTCGGCTTCGCTCAGACCGGCGAGGAGCGCTTCCTCCCGGTCTAGGTGTCCTTCGAGGACGCGGTCGATGAGCTTGCGGCCGGCGGCGGTCAGTTCGGCGTAGCTGACCCTGCGGTCGGCTGGGTGGTCGCGGCGGCGGATCAGGCCGTCGCGTTCTAGCGCGTCCAGCCGAGCGGTCAGGGCACCCGAGGTGACGAGGGCGGAGGCCGCCAGCTCGGACGGTGTCTTCCGATAGGGGCGGCCGCCTCGGCGCAGGTTGCACAGGATGTCGAACGAACCGGGAGTCAGGCCGTACGAGGCCAGGTATCCGCGGAGGCTCCCGGCGGCCAGGTCGGCGATCCGCCGGATCCGGCCGAAGATCGCGATCGGCGAGGCGTCCAGGTCCGGGCGTTGCCGCGCCCAGTCCGCCACCACCTGATCGACCGTGTCCATCGTCATCGACTCCTTGTCCGCCAGGGTGCGGACGGAGCCTATCCGGTGTTCGCGCGGCGACAACGAGTCCTAACGGGACTCTTCCGGCACCGCGGGGACATCGGCCACAGCGGGGTCCTTTCCGGCTGGGCCGCGGCCGCGGAGAAGCACGACCGCACCGAGCAGCGTGAGCAGCTGGGTCGCGGCGAGCAGTGCGTACCCGGCGGCGAATCCGTGGTCGCCGCCCGCGGCGATCGCCACGCCCATCAACGTGGGAAGCAGCGCGGAGACGAGATTGCCGACTCCGTTGATCAGGCCGTAGGCGCTCCCGACGGCGCCCGCCGGCGCGTATTGCTGCACCAGCGTCGGAATCGCCGGTCCCTGCAGGCCCCAGAACGCGTTGGCGAGGATGAGCGTCGCCGCCGCCAGCCAGCGCGAATCGGCGAGGGTCACGGTCGTCGCGCACAGGGCGGTGCCGACGCTGCCGATCACCAGCACGAGCGGCGCCCGGCGAGCGGGCATCCGGTCGATGAGATACCCGCCGAGGAAGCCGGATCCGAGGCTGACCACGAACGGCAGTGCCGACAGCGCGCTCATCTGCGCCAGCGAGAAATGCCGCGCCTGCAGCAAATACGACGGAAGCCACGAGGTGCTGCCCCACAGATAGCCGAGCGTGGCCACCTCTATCAGCAGGATCCAGCCGAGCTTGGGTGTGCGCAGCGCTCCGGCGAACCGCCGCAACGCCGGTTGCCGCGCGGCTGTCCGATGCCGCGAGGCGCGGACGAACACAGCCACCAGCGGCAGCCCGACCACCAGGTTGAGGGCCGCGAGCAGGAGGAACGAGCCGTGCCAGCCGAAGTGCACGAGGGCGAAGGTGATCACCGGGATGCCCAGCGCCGTCCCCAGCGAAACGCCCATCGAGCTGACCGCGTTGGGCTTGCCCCAGGTGCCTTCGGCGAAATTGTCCTTGACGTACATGGTCTTCAGCGAGAACAGCGGCCCCTCGCTGGCGCCGAGCAGGAACCGCAGCGTCAGCAGCACCACCGCTCCCCCGGCATACGGGGACGCGAGCGTGAACAGCGCCCAGCACGCCAGGCTGACGAGCAGCCCTCGCCGCACCCCGAACACCGCCTCGTACCACGGCGTGATCAGCATGGCCGCGATTCCGTATCCGGCAAGGAAAAGCGTCATCAGCGCGCCTTGCGCCGCGCGGTTGCCCGCGATCCCGAAATGCTGCGTGAAGGCCGGATCGGTGATCAGGACGGACACGTTGACCCGGTCGATGTAGGAAACCGCCACGACCACCAGGAGCGCCAGCACGCCCAGCCACGCGGACAGCGGCGCGCCGGGGCGGCGGTCTTCCCTCAGCACGGTCACGGCGGTTCCTTTCCGGGCCGGACCATCGCGAGGCGGCCCGGACCGCGCGGACCCGCCGCGACGCCGGACCGGCCGCCTCGGCCGGCGGGGTCGCCGGGAAGTATCTTTGTCCTAAGATGCTTGTGTCAAGCTATCTCGGCAGAGGCCTCTTCCTCGATGCCATGACGAGGTTCTCAGCAGCAGCGCAACGCCGACGGTGCGCGGCCGTGGAGGTCCGTGAAGGGCTCCTTGAGGGAATCGGGTTCCCGCAAGGAGCCCTTCACGGACATCTGCGGGAGCCGCTGCGCGCCGGGCACAACGGCTGCCGAGAAAGCAAACCGGGAAGGGCCGAGCCCGCTGGCCCAGCCCTTCCCAGTTGTCGACCCGCGGAACGACGTGCAGACGTCGCGCGATCAGCCCCACACCGGTTCGGTCGCGGGAGCGAGCAGGTCGCTGACGTCGCCGGAGACGTCCTCGCCCGGCGCACCCCGCCGGAACAGCCGTCCGGGCGCACCGCCGCTCGTGGACACGCCGGACAGTTCCGCCCAGTCGCCGCGCACGCGCAGCCACGTGCCCTCGCGCAGGCCGAGCACCGGAATGTCGTTGCACTCGTGGAATTCCGCGAGCCGCTTCTCCCGGGTCTCCCCCATGTGCCTGCTGGCCGGGTCGGGGTCGACGTAGTGCGGGTTGAGCTGGAACGGCACCAGTCCCAGCGAAGTGAGACTCGGCGGCTCCACGATGGGCATGTCGTTGGTGGTGCGCACCGTGGGACCGGCGATGTTGGTTCCCGCGCTCGCTCCGAGGTAGGGCATCCCCTCGGACACCCTGTCCCGCAACGGTTCCAGCAGCTCGCGGCGGTACAGCTCGGCCAGCAGGCGGAAGGTGTTGCCGCCGCCGGTGAACACCGCCGGGGCCGAGCGCACCGCGGCGACCGGGTCGGCGGCGGTGTGCAGCCCGCGCACCCGTACGCCGAGCGGCGCCACCGCGGCAGCGATGCGCTCGGTGTAGCCGTCGTGGTCGGCCAGCGCGAACGGCACGAACACCAGTTCGGTGCGCCCGTCCAGCACCTCGGCGACCGCGTCCAGCGCGTGGTCGAGCGGGTCGCGGCCGTGGTTGGTCGAGTTGGACAGCAACAGCAGGTCAGTCACGCGATTCTCCTTGGTTCGCCCGCCATTGTTCAGCAAGTCCGCAGCAGCCGGTCCAGGACCCGGACGGAGAACCGCAGCGACTCCAGCGGCACCCGTTCGTCGACGCCGTGGAACAGCCGGTTGTAAGGCAGTTCCGGCGGGACGCGCAGCGCCTTGAACCCGAAGCCGCGGATGCCGAGCGCGGACAGCGCCTTGTTGTCGGTGCCGCCGGCGTTGCAGTACGGGGCGGGGTGGCCGTCGGGGTCCTCCGCGGTGACGGCCGCGCACATCGCGTCCACCAGCGGACCGTCGAAGCCGCTCTCCATCGCGATGTCCCGATGGATGAACTCGCGGCGCACCGACGGCAGCAGCAGCTCGTCGATCGTGTCCAGCAGTTCCTGCTCGTACCCAGGCAAGAACCGGCCGTCGACCGCAGCGGTGGCCCGGCCGGGGATGACGTTGACCTGGTACCCGCCGGAGATCATGGTGGGGTTCGCCGAATTGCGCAGGATCACGTTCACCAGCTCCCCCACCCGGCCCATCCGCGCCAGGCTCCCGTCCACATCGGACGGATCGAACGGGACGCCGAGCAGTTCCGCCGCGCGTTCCAGCAGCGCCCGCACCGGTTCGATCAGCCGGACCGGAAACCGGTGGCGGCCGATCCGGGCGAGCGATTCGGCGAGATCGGTGACCGCGTTCTCGTCGTTCGGCGAGGAACCGTGCCCGGCGCGGCCGGTGGCGACCAGGCGCAGCCACGCCTGCCCGCGCTGCGCGCATTCGATCGGATACAGCCGGCTGCCGTTGCCGAGGTCGAACGACACGCCGCCGCCCTCGGTGATCGCCTCGCCGACGCCCTCGAACAGATCCGGGCGGTTCTCGACCAGCCAGTGCGAACCGAACTTCCCGCCGCCCTCCTCGTCGGCGAGGAAGCCGAACACGAGGTCGCGCGGCGGTTTCTCGCCGGTGCGGCCGAATTGCCGCGCCAGCGCGAGGATCGCCGCGTCGAAATCCTTCATGTCGATCGCGCCGCGGCCCCACAGCATGCCGTCGGCGATCTCCCCGGAGAACGGCGGGACGCTCCACTCGTCGGCGTCCGCGGGCACCACGTCCAGGTGCCCGTGCAGGAGCAGCGCGGGCCGCGAAGAGTCCACTCCGGCCAGTCGGGCGAACACGCTGGCCCGCCCGGGCGCGCTCTCCACCAGAGTCGGTTCCAGCCCGGCCTCGCCGAGTTTCTCCGCGACGTACTCCGCTGCGGGCCGCTCGGTCGCGCCCGGGTTGGAGGTGTCGATCCGGATCAGGTCGCGGCAAAGCTCGACCACCTCGTCCTGTGCGCTGGTCACGCGGCCACCTCCTCCAGTTCCACCGAGCCCACCGGCCGGATGAGCCCGGCCCAGCCCAGCACCGTGTACAGGATCGCCGCGGTGAGCAGCGAGTTCAGCGCGGGGATGCCCCAGTGCACGAACTTGCCGACGCAGAACGCCGCCGCCCACACCGCGAGCGTGGCGGGCACCCAGACCGGCATCGTGGCGGGCACCCGCCCGGCCGCCCGGGTTTCCCGCAGCGGCGTGGAAAGCCGGCGCACCAGGAAGTACTCGGCCACGATGATCCCGCCCACGGGCGGAATCGCGACGCCCAGCAGCGACAGGAACGCGGTGAAGTGCTGCAGGAAGCCGATCGCGGACAGCACTGTCCCGGCGATCCCGATCACCAGGGTGACCACGCCGCGGTGCAGCGGGCGGCCGAACACGGTCCGCACGAAGTTCACCACGCCCAGCGAGGAGCCGTACAGGTTCCAGTCGTTGATCTTCGCGGTCGCCAGCACCACCACGATCAGCCCGACGAAGCCCGACGTGGAGAGCACGATGTGCGTGACGTCAGAGCTGCCGACCAGGTGCCCGAGCAGCACGCCGGTCATGCCGACGATGTATTCGGACAGGACCATCGACGCCGAGCTCTGCAGCAGGACGTGCCAGCCCTTGCGGTTGAACCGGGTCATGTCCGGGGCGACCACGGCGCCGGTCATGTAGCCGCCCGCGATGATCGTCGCCGCGGCCGGGACGGAGATCGCGGTCGCGGTCGGCGCGGCCGACATCAGCGCGCCCACCGAGTGCTCCGACAGGGTCGAGATGACGCTCCACGCGACGAGCCCGAAGAATAGCGGCACCGCGATTTTCGCGAGCCACATCATGTACTTGAAGCCGTAGATCACCAGCAGCGTCAGCACCACGCCGGACACCGCGCACCACAGCCACACCGGCCCGCCGACCAGGGCGTTCATGCTCTTGCCGAAGATGCCGTTCTGCACGCCGAACCAGCCGACCAGGCTGATCGCGATCACCAGGCTCACCAGCGCGGACCCGTTGCGGCCGAAGCCGGTGAACCGGGTCAGCATGGTCATCGTGAGTCCCTCGCGCTGCCCGGCGAGGCCGATCAGGAAGATCACCGCCTCCAGGATCACCGCGCCGAGGGTGAACGCCCAGAACGCGTCGGAGAACCGCATCCCGACGCCGAGCGTCGCGCCGAGCACGAACTGGGACAGCGACCCGGACTGCGCAAGCCACTGCAGCAGCATCGAACCGAACCCGTAGCGGGCGTCCCCGGGGACGCGGCGCAGCGCGTAGTCGTCGTTGCCGATCCGCTTTTTGGCGTGCTTCGCGGTTTGCGTCGCGGTGCTCATCCGGTCACCTCCGTGCCCAGGGTTTGCAGGTGCGCCATCGAGCCGTAGCGGGTCTGCAGGGTGGCGAATTCCGTCTCGTCGTGGAAATGCAGCGTGCCCGCGCCGAACTGCTTCGCGACCTCGACCGTGTAACGCGCGGCGGCGGCGATGTCCGTCTCGTGGCTCGCCCCGGTGGCGCAGCCGGCCACCGTCGCGGCCGAGGTGATCGCCAGTCCGACCACCGGCGCGTCCGTCGCGGTCGCCGGCTGGAGGATCGAGTTCAGGTGGTAGACGCCGTTGCCGTAGGGCGTGATGTCCTGGGTGGTGATCGGGTAGGTCACCAGCGGCGCGCCGGTCACCGTTTCCAGCAGTTCGCCGAGGCCCTCGGACACCCGCAGGATGTAGCCGCTGCGGACCGTCGGGGACAGGGCGAGCCCGCGGTGGTTGATCACCCGGTTGCCCTTGGTGGTGTCGATCGACAGCACGGCGGCCATCTCGGCGGACAGCTCGTAGCTGTTCATCGTGGCGATGTCGACCGGCGAGTTCATGAACGGCACCGGGTCGTGCGGCAGCGTCGGCGCGTCCGGGCAGATGTGCGTGCCGATCAGCACGTCACCGGCCAGCACGTCCCCGCGCGCCCGCATCGACAGCAGCTTGGCGGCGGCGGCCAGCGCGGCGGCGGCGCCGTCGCCGTCGGACACGAAACCGGTCACCTCCGGCCGGGCGCCTACTCCGCCGAGGCGGCCCACCACGCCGAGGGTCGGCGCGTCGCCGCCCGCGGTGCGGCCGCGGCTGCCGGGCACCCGCACCCGGACGAAGTCGGTCTGGCCGGCGTCGCCAGTCACGGTGGTGATTTCCGCGCCGCTGCCCGCGGCGCCGGCGACGGCGTCGAGGTAGGCGACGACCTCTTTCCCGGTCACCGCCGGGTCGTCGAGGATTTCGAGCAGTTCCAGGACGTGTTTGAGCATGTGGTTCCTCTGAGAAGTCAGGCCGCCGGGGGTGGTCCGACCAGACTCGGTCCGGGTGCACCGGCTTTACAAATATTTCCCGTTATTCGCACAATGGCCGGATGCCGGACCACGACGAGCGCGCCACCCCGCCCGGCCTGCCGCAGACCGCGGACCGCGCGCTGCAGGTGCTGCTCGCGTTCGACCGCGCCCGCCCGGAATGGGGAGTCACCGCGGTGGCGCGCGAGTTCGGGCTGCACACCTCGATCGCGCAGCGGCTCCTGGCGGTGCTGGCGCATCGCGGTTTCCTCGTCCGCGACGACAGCACCCGCCGGTACCGGATCGGGCCCGCCGCGCTGCACCTCGGCCGGTTGTGGGACCGGGCCGGGGCACTGGACCTGCTGGTGGTCCCGGTCCTCTCCGACCTCGCCGCCCAGACCGGGCACGCCGCCCTGCTGTCCCTGCCCGACGGCGCGCACACCCGGTGCGTGCTGGCCGCGGAAGGCACCGACGGACGGCTGCGCGGCTATTCGCTGGTCGGCGAGCTGTACCCGGCGCACGCGGGCGCGACCAGCAAGGCGTACTTCGCGTTCCTGCCCGAGGAGGAGCGCGACCGGCTGTTCGCCGACCGGCCGATGGCGCGCTTCACGCCGGACACGGTCACTGACCTCGCCGTCCTGCGCGATCAGCTGGCCGAGGTCGCCGACCGGGGCTGGGCGTTCACCACCGGCGAGTACGACACCGGCGTGGCGACGCTCGCGGTGCCCGTTTTCCTGCGCGGCGAACCGTACGGCAGCCTGTCGATCGGCTGGTCCTCCGCGCGCTTCGACCACGATCCCGAGCAGTGGGTGGACCTGTTGCGGCGCGGTGCGGACCTGATCGAACTGCGGCTTTCCCGGCCGGTTCCGCGCCGGTGAGCTCCAGGTCAGTCGCTGGCGTGGGCGGTGTTGTCGAGCCAATGCTGAGCGAGGGCGGTGTCGCCGTCGACGGTTTCGCAGTCGGCCAGCGGGAGCCGCCGGGTCAAGAGAAGGAGCAGGGATTGCGCCGGGCCGGTCACGGTCACGTCGGCCTCGCGGGTTCCGGGCTGCCAGGTCGCGCCGTCCGGCTGTCGTTCGACGGACCAGGCGGCTGAGGTGTCGGTGGCCAGCCACTGCAGCGTCTGACCGGTGCCCCGGATGGCGTGCGCGGACTCGGACCGCTGCATCTCCCACGTGGGCGAGGTGAGCATCGTCAGGTGGTTGGTGATGAGCGCGGCCGCGATGCCGGGGTCGACGTCGAGCGAGCGGTGCGCGGCGTTGGCGGCGTCGAAGCCGTGGACGACCGCTTCGTTCAGCATGCTGGTCATCCAGAATCGCGTCCCGGACCGGGTGTCTCCTGAGGCGTTGAAGACCGGTGCGTCGAGCGCTTCATCGGAGCACGCGTTCGCGACCCGTTGCGCGGATTCCGACAGCCAGGCCCGCCACTCAGCCGGATCCGAAGGCGGGGCGGCCATCTCGGTGGGCAGCTGGGCGGGGTCGGTGATGCGGCGCTCGATGATCTCGGCGACCCAGCGCTGGGTCTGGCCCACGTGCGCGACCAGGTCAGCGACAGTCCACTTCGGAGCGGTCGGCACGGCAGCGCCCGGCCCGGCGGCGACGGCTGATTCCGCCAGGTGCCTCGTGTGGTCGACGATCGCTTGCCGGACGAGTTCCGCGTTCAGTTCGGTCATGGGAGGGTCCTTGGGGTCTCGGCGGCTGCCTTTCGAGGGGCCTTCGACTACGCGTCGAACGACCGTAGCGAGGATCGACACCCCTCAGCGGAAATCTTTCGATCGCCTCGCGGGGCTCGATAGGGGTAGTCCGAGGTGGTTTTCGTCCGGAGACGGAGGAATCATGACTCAGATGACAGAAAACCCGCAGCCGGCCGGCGGCTCCCTCGCGGCGCCGCGGCGCACGTGGATCGGCGACCACGACCCGACGGACCAGAACTGGCAGGTGGTCGGCGACGAGATCCGGCTGGCCGCCCAGCGGGCCGGACGGACGTGGCAGCAACCCGAAACCGATTGAACGAACCCCGGAGACCGACAAAAGGCGGCCGGAAAGGCAAGATCGGGCAAGCGGATCTGCCTGAACGTCCTCCGGCTTCCGCCGTCGCCGAGTTGTTCGCGCTCCCGGCCGCCGTCGCCGCATCGCTGGCGGCCGTCGAGTCTCCGCAGTTCAGCGCGCCGCGGGTCGGCCAAATGGCCGATGCCCGGACGGGGTTGCCCGCCGACTGGCCTGAATGGACGGACTCTTCGGACGATCCTGCCATTCCCCCGCTCTCACTACCTTCGCATCGCTCCCGCTTCCCGCGGAAGCGGACCGTTGCCGAAGGAGTTCGCATCGATGAAGATGCTCGTGGGGGTGGCCGCGCTCGCGGTCGCGGGAAGTTTGGTCGCCGCGACCGTCATCGCCAGCAGTTCCGGCGGGACCGACTGGACCGCCTCGTGCAGAACGGCTCCGGCCGCGGCGGCGGCCAAGCATCCGGGCGCCGTCGCCGAAGCCCGGAAAGCCTTGCTGAGCAACGGAAACGACCCTCGGCTCGAGATCGAGGTCGTCGATCTCGACGCGTGCTCCGTCGAGGTGAGCTGGAAAGCCGACCAGCCGCAGCCGACCGCGTCCGTGGTGAAGCTGCTGATCGCACTCGAGCTGATCGACCGTTCCGGAGTTCCCTCCGACGACGACGCCACCGCCGTCCGCACCATGCTCTCGGCCAGCGACGACCGCATCGCCAGCCGCCTGTGGCAGCAACTCGGCGGACCGGCGATTGTCCGGCACCAGGCCGAAAAACTGGGCCTCGCGCACACCTCGCCGCCCGCCGACCCCGGCCAATGGGGTTCCACGCAGATGTCGGCTGACGACGTCGTCGCGGTGTACCGGCACATCACCTCGGGCCGGTCCGACGAGGAGCGGGAATTCCTTACTGAGGCCTTGGAAAACGCCTCGCGCAACGCCGCTGACGGGTTTGACCAGCATTTCGGGATCCC
This sequence comes from Amycolatopsis halotolerans, assembly GCF_042647905.1. Taxonomy (NCBI): domain Bacteria; kingdom Bacillati; phylum Actinomycetota; class Actinomycetes; order Pseudonocardiales; family Pseudonocardiaceae; genus Amycolatopsis; species Amycolatopsis halotolerans. The sequence continues at coordinate 29,778 of NZ_JBHRWI010000006.1, read as the reverse complement.
GCGCGCGTTCCCGGACGCGAAATGGGCGGTGAAACAGGGGTGGGGCACTTCCGACGGGCGGCGGGTGCTCAATACGACCGGTCTGGTGCGGATCGAGTCCCGGACTTTCGCGGTCGCGGTCATGAGCACTTGGAACGACAGTATGGACGTCAGTGCCGCGACCAAGGCACTCACTGCGGCTACCGGTGCGCTGAAGGGTTCGCTTGCCGGCGGCAGCAAACTCACCTGATTCGGTCCTTTGTGGACTTGGCGCTGCCCTCAAAGCGCTGTTTGCGCGGATGTCTGCCGGACCCGTGACGAGGCGCTGCGGCGGCTGCGCGAATTGCGCGAGGACCTGGCCGCAGCCGCGCGCCGGCAGCAACGCCGGTTGCTGCCCGCGGGCACGCCGCCGGTGGCCGAAGCCGGTTTGCCCAGCGTCACGCCGAATCCGCGCTACGAGCGGATCGCCGAGCATTTCGGGGCCATCGCGCGTACGGCGCGGACCTGTGGCTGTCACGTGCACGTCGCCGTCCCGGACAAGGAGACCGGAACCCAGGTGCTCGGGCGGATCCGGCCGTGGCTGCCGGCGCTGCTGACCGTGACCGCGAATTCCGCCATCGCCGACGGCTACGACACCGGATACCGCAGCTGGCGTGACCAGCAATGGAGCCGCTGGCCCTCGGCCGGTCCCCCGCCGCGGTTCGCGTCGCTCGACGAGTACGAAAGCGTCGTCGACGCGTGGCTGTGCTCGGGCGCGATCCTCGACCGCGGGATGGTCTACTGGGACGTCCGGCTCTCGGAGAAGCAGCCGACCATCGAGTTCCGCATGGCCGACGTCGCCGCGACCCCGCAGGAAGCGGTCCTGCTCGGCTGGCGCGCGTCGCGGGACGGGGTCATCGGCAGTTGCCCGCACCCGAGCAGCGGCGATCTGGCTCCGACGAAGACGGTCTTGACTGATCTGGTCGAGCTGGCTTCTTCTGCGCTGGAAGCAGCTGGGGACCTGGAGTTCGCCCGGGAAGCCGTGACGCGGCTGTGCGCCGAGGGCAGCGGCGCGGATCGGCAACGACAGCGCTTCGCGGAGCGGGGACGCGGTGAGGATGTCGTCGACCTGCTCGCGGGCACCGGCTGACCCGCCTCAGCGCCGGTGTGCCCAAGCCGCAGCCAGGCAATAGACGCCGAACGCCGCCAGACCCGCCGCGACCACCGTCAGCAGCACCGTCCCGAACGGCTGGGCGGCGAGAGTCTTGAGGCTGGCGTCCAGCCCGCCCGCCTGCCTCGGATCGGCGCGGAAACCCGCGTAGCCCAGCAGGAAAGCAGTCACCGCGAACACGACGGCCTTCGCCAGATATCCCGTAGTGCCCAGCCAGCCGACCCAGCGGCGGGTCTTGCCGGGCAGCCCGCTCGGGTCGAGGTCTTCCAGAAAAGTCTGCTTCACGCCTTTGACCCCAGCGGCAACGGCGACGCCGAGCACAATCGCCGCGGCGGCCACCACCAACGCCGGACCGGCGGGGAGTTGGAGCAGCTTCGCGGTGAACTCCTGCTGCGTCTGATCGCTCGAACCTCCCCCGCCCTCGCCCGCGGCGAGGCGGAAGGCGGTGCCGCCCAGCGCGAGCACCACGATTCCCCGGGCGGCGGCGCCTAACCGTTTGCGAGTTCGCTTTCCGCCGCTGGTCCAGGCGTATCCGGTCGCGGCCATCAGGAACTGCCACAGCCCGAAGGCGGCCAGGCCGGACGCGAGCACCCATAAGAGAACCTGGCCGAACCCCGTCGAGCCGACCTCCCGCAGGGCACCCTTCTGGTCGGTCTGTTCGCCGCTGCCGAAGGCGACTCGCACGGCGAGCCAGGCGAGGATGAGGTGCACGAGCGCGTAACACGCCATCCCCGCCCGGCCGAGCAACTGGGCGGTGTCGGTCTTTTCGCCTCGGGCGACCGTGCGGGTGATCCGGTTCATGGGGTGGGGATACCCGCTGCGGCCCGGCGCCATTGGGGCAGATGGCGCAATCCGCCGCTCGGGAGATCCACTGAGGACTGTCGGCGGGCGATTTCGGGCCGCGAGGGGCGGGCGTCCCGGCGTGTCCTCGCATTCAGGGCGGATTCGTCACCGGCAGCGCGCGGTCGAGGCCCAGGAGAGCGCGTTTGCTGCACGACCGCCGCGAACCGAGGAAGTCCAGGCTCGGGCCGCCTCGGTCAGGTCTGCGAGCGGGGCCGACTTCGGCGAAATCGTGCTGCCGGTCGCCACACTCGCGTTCATGGGGCTGGGGCGCTTGGCGCGAGTTTCGGTCATTGACGCGCTGGACAGCGAATACGTACAGATGGCAGGCGGCGAGCGCGGGAATCAGCCAGGGGCCAGACCCGGTTCCGGCTGCGGCGGGGCCCGGTAGATCCGGATCGTCAGCAGCGTCGTGACCACGCATCCGAGCCCCATGAACGCGAGCATCGCCCGGGTGCCCGCGAGTTCCGCGATCGGGCCCAGCACCGCGGTGCCGACCGGGATCATCGCGCGGTCGGTGCTCGCGATGCCCATGATCCGGCCGAGGAGGTTGCCGGGGGCGGTCGCTTGCAAGGCTGCCCGGTTGGCCGTGCGGTAACACTGGCCGACCAGGCCGACCACGACCATCGTCGCGCCGGCGCCTACTGCGGCGGGACTTCCGGTGAAGCCGCTCGGCACCAGGAGGACCAGCAGGGCGCAGCCGAGGAGCACCGCGCCGATCGCGGCCAGTCGCGCGGGGTTGGCCGGCGGGCGGCGGGACATGGTGGTCGACGCGGCCAACGCGCCCGCCGCGCCGCAGGTCAGCAGCAGGGCCGCGGTGCTTCCGTCGCCGTCGAAGAGGTCTTTCGACAGGAGCGGCATCATTGCGGTGTAAGGGAAAGCGAACAGCATCGGTCCCATCGCGAGGGCGATCTGGCGGCGCATCGCCGGGTTTCGCCGGAGCAGGTGCCAGACCGAATCCGTCGGCGGGTCCGAAGCGGACGGTTCCGGAGGGGCGGACTCGGGCAGGATGGTCAGGCAGCACAGGGCGACCAGCGTGCAGAACGCGTTGAACCAGAACGCGGTAGGGACCGAACTGACCGCGAGGACGAGCGCGCCGACCGCGGGGCCGAGGATCATCGCGGCGTTCAGGCAGGCGGAGTGCATCGCGATCACGGCGGTGAGCGGTCGCTGGTCCCGCAGCAGCGGGAGGAGCGTCTGTCTCAGCACGGGTTCGGCGCTGCCCGCTGAGGCCCGCGCGAACACCATCGCGCACACGAGCCACAGCGGGCCGCCGGTGGTGACGATCCAGGCCAGGCACAGGGTCGAGACGAAGAGCGCCACGCGCAGGCCCGCGAGGAGCCGGCGTTGGTCGTAGCGGTCGGCGAGCCACCCGGCCGGCGCGGTGAACAGCAGGATGGGCGCGAGCCGCACCACGTTCACCGTCGCCAGCGCGGTCGCCGAACCGGTCTGCTCGACCACGTACCAGTTGAGGGCGACGAGATCCGCGGTGTCGCCGATCCGGGAGGACAGCGTGCCGGCCAGGAACAGGCGCAGCGGCAGCCGTCCGGCAGGGCCGGTGCTCATCGCACGGGGTCGCCCGCGCCGTGCAGAGGATTGGCCTGTGGCAGGTAGATGTCGTGGTCGGCCGCCAGCAATCGCATGAGGCCGAACGCTTTCTGCGGAAGATGCGACGTCCGGAGGAACGCCACGTCGGCGGACGCCCTGGCGAGCAGGTTCTCGGGGAGGCCGGCCAGCAGGTCCGTCATCTTGGTGCGCACCGTCGCCCAGAGCTGCTCGCCGGGCAGGTTCCAGGTCGCCGCGAACATCGTCACCACTTGCGCGATGTTGGCCTGCAGCAGTGCATACGACACTTTTCGGCGGACGTAGTCGATGTCGTCGGTGAAGGTGATCGAATCGGGGTGCGGGGCGAAATCGAGGCCTGCCTCGTGCATCCGGCGGGGATTGACGCGGATCCCGCCGAAGTCGCGGACGAGGACTCGCACCGGGAGTCCGTCGCGAACCACCAGCAGCGTGTTCTGCAGGTGGGCTTCCAGGCCGATGCCGTATCGCCACAGCAAGGGCAGCCCCGCGGTCAGCATCAACTCGACGTACTGCTCGAAGAACTCGTGCGGGCGTTCCTGGGCCAATTCCGCCAGAACGGTTCCGTCCGGCTGCGAAGCTCCGCGCAGAGCGCAGGCGGACAGGACGATCTCGCCGGGCATCGCGTAGTCGGCGGGATCGTCTCGGAGCAGCGCGGAAAGGCCGCGTTCTCGCTCGGGTGCGCCTTTGCCTGCCGGCGAGGAGAAAGCGATGCCGGCCAGCTCCGGTACGCAGACGACTCTGCCGCGCGTGGCGGGGTCGTCCGCCAGGAGGCGTTGCAGGAGACGGCTCATCCGCGGGCCGTTGTCGGTGGTGGCGGGCGAGATCGTGCGCCGCCGCGAGGTGAGCTGGACGTCGAGCGAGGTTTTGACCGTCAGGCGACGTCCGTGCCTGCCCGGGGCGGCGGTGACCAGGGTGCGCACCGAGACGGTCGGGCGGCACGCCAGTTGCGCTTCGGGGAGCGGGACGATGCTGCCCGCTACCAGTTCCTCGTGGTACTCGGCGGCCAGCCGGCTCCGCATCTGCCACGGATGCACGGGGATCAGCTCGTACTCGGCGGGGGCATGCCCGCGGGCGGCGAGTCCGTCGATGGCGCGCGCGGCTATCGCGGGAAAGTGGTCGGCCACGATCGTGCCCACCGAGGCGCCCGACGGGTCGGGGGTCGAGCGCACGGAATCCTTGCGCACCGCGACGAAGGAAAGGCCTACCGTGTCGGCGCTTTCCGGGCAGTACGCGAGAGAATCCGCCGGGGTGAAGCCTCGGCGAACCCTCGGGCAGAGGTGGATCGTGTGCCCTTCCGCGCTTGCCGCGTCCAGGTCGAGCGTGAGGTCGGAAGCGGCGCGCTGCTCGGCCAGCCGGTGCAGGGGCAGGCCGCGCCGGACGCAGGCGCGGGACAGGGCGAGGTTGCGCGCGGAGTCGACGAGATCGTCTCGGAGCGCGCCCCAATCCATCTCTCCGCCGGGTGAAGCGACGGCGTCGACCAGTTGTTCGGGACGGTCGAGCGCGCGGACTTCGACGCCGTCGCTCACTACCACGGGGCTCGCCACTTCGTTGGCCCCGAACCCGTTCTCCAGCTCGCACACCACGGCCAGCCGTCGTCCGGACGGCAGGGTCACGCACATCAGCCTGCCCGTGCGCGGACCGAGCAGCGCGAGAACGCTCGGGGAAACCGGCGGGGTTCCGGTGAAGGGCAGGACGATCTCGGTGATCCGCTTGGCGGACAACGATCTCCGCTCGCGCAGCAGGGCGCCGCACGCTCCGTTGAGGGTGCTCAGTCGCGCCCCGGCGAGTTCGTCCAGCCACGGCCGCACGAGTTCCGGCCGACGATCCCGCAGGCCGGCGAACATGTCCCGCTCCGCCTCGTTGAGGTCCGGCGGTTCCGGCTCCGCGACCGGCGCGACAAGCGGATTCGGCCCCTCGACGTACTGCTGATCGGTGACGAGGTTCTTCAACCGCATTGTCAGCAACGCTTTGTGCTGCCACGGCCCGCTCAGCAGCGCTTCGGCGTCCGCCCTGGCGTCCTCGGCCTCTTCGGGACAGCCGGCGGACATGGCGAGCCGGTGGAACGTCCTCCGCACGCACTCCCCCACCACCGGCCACAGAAGGTCCTCCGAGCACCCGGCTGTGTTCGCGAGCTCGGCGACGAGTTCTCCGAGGTGGTGTCCGAAGAGCGGGTAGTACAGCTTGGCGCGCAGCGTCGCGGCGTCGCGGGCGAGCAGGGGCGAGCCGGGCAGGAAGTCGCCGGTCATGGCCCGCCGGGCCAAGCGGGACTCCAGCAGGCGCGCGGCGCCGAGGTCCCGGGCCAGAACGCGGTGCGGCCAGCGGTCTTTCAGCACGAGAACGGTGTTCTGCGGATGGGGTTCGAGCGCGATGCCGTAGCGGACGAGGAGCGTCAGCACCGGCGGGACGCAGCACTCGACGTGCGCGGCCAGCCACTGCCGGGCCACTTCGGTCAGCGGAGCGCCGGTGCCCGAAGCGGTCTCGGTGATCAGGTCGTGGAGCAGGCTGGCGCCGGTCAACGGCGATTTCGCGAACAGCGACGCGATCGGCATCGACAGTTCGTCCGGGCCGAGCAGATCTTCGCTGTCTTCGCGGAGGACGGCGGCGAGCGAACGACGTCGCGCCGGGGCGGGGTCTCCGTCCGGCGGCACATACGCGACGCTGGCCAACTCTCGCAGCACCGCGAACCGGCGACGCCCGTCCGGCGTGGCGAGCGACAGGTCCAGGTCTCCGGCGACGATGCGTTCGAGCAGCGCGGACAGCCGCGGGCCGTTGTGCACCGCGGCGGGCGAAACCCCGCGGACGGCGCTGGTGAGCTGCACTTCCAGCGCGGTCTTGACGTGCAGCCCCGCGCTGGCCGCGGCCTCGCGCGCCGACAGGGTCCGGACCGAGATCAGCGGACGCGCCGGGATCCGGGTCCGCAGCGGCACCACCGTGCCGTCGGCGATCGCGTCGGCGTGCAGCACGGGCAGGGCGTGGAAACGCTGGTGCGGATGAACGGGAATCAGCACGCGCTGCTCGGGAATCAGCCCGGCCGCGCGCATCTCGACCGTCGCCGCGGCGACAGTTCGCGGAAAGGCTTCGCTCAGCAGTGTTTGCGAAGCATCAAGGCCGTTCGCTCCGGCGGCGGCGTCCCGGGAAACCGAAACCAGGGGCAGGCCGAATTCCGGACCGAATTCCGGGGAATAGCGGACGGCGTCCTCGGCGGACATCCCGACTTTCATTTTGGCGACCGGATGCAATGGGTGCCCTTCGACGACCATTCTCTCGAAAGGAACCAGCAGCGACCCGGTCTCTCCCGATTCGCGGAGCGCGGCGACCAGCGCGGTGAACGGCCGGGTTCCGGGCTCGTTGTCGGAATCATCCCGATCGCGCAGGTCGGCCGCGAAGAGACCGGCGGCGGCCAGGGACAGCGCGTGACCGGTGACGCTGTCGGCGAGTTCGGCGCGCAGCCGATCCCAAGAGTCGCCGTCGCCGGAACAAAGCTGTTCTCTCACCAGGAAATCCCAGAGCCGCAACGGATCGGCGACCTCGCAGCCGTCGAGGCGCACCGGACCGGCGAGGACCAGGCGGCCGGTCTTCGTCGCCTGGCGCAGCACCAGGTCCAGACCGCGTTCGCGGGCCAGGTCCATTTTCAGCAAACCCTCGCGCGCCACAGCGGAGAGCAGCCGGGACATAGTCGTCGCCCGCGCTTCCGGAAGACATTCCGCGTAGTGCGCGGCAAGCTCCGGCGGCGCGAACTTTTCAGTTTCTTCCAGACGAAGGAAGACGGCGAGTTCGCCGGGGGAAAGGGGGCCTCCCGACGGTGTCATGAAAGTATTTTCACTAGCCTGGGCGGGGGTGGGCATGGTGCACAATGGTGGCGCTGCCTAGGTTAACCAGACAGGAACGTGCAGGTTAACAACAGATGAACACACCTATCACAACCCGATAAACTCGGACATTCGCGCACTCATTCACGGCCATTGCGTAGCAGGTTGAAACCTCAACTGGAGCACAGTCTCATACTTTGCCCCGGCAATTAACCGGCTGCCAGTTAAATGCGGCGGTCGATTTCGCGGATCACGGCCAGGGCGCCGCGTGCGGCGTTGGACAGCACCGCAACGTCGATGTCCTCGGCGGGGTAGTGCCGCGCGATGCCGCCGACGCCGGCGTTGCGGCCCTCCTTGTAGTAGTTCCGGACAGAACCGTTCTGCCGCAAGGTGAATTCCAGCCCGAAGCCGTACCACACGTCGCCGTCCTCGGCTCGGTGGTGCAGCACCCGCGGGGTGAGGAACTGCTCGGTCCGCTCGGCCGACATGAGCTCGCCGCCGCGGACCGCGCGCAGGAACCGCACCAGATCGGCCGCGGTGACGTGCGCGCCGCCGTCGGGCGAGCCGATCGACGGATAGCTGAAGATGTTCTGCTTCCACCCGGTGATCCGGCCTTCGGAATCGGTGACCGGATCCCAGCCCTCCGCGACGTCCGGCGCCGCTTCCCTGCGGTCGTAGAAGTCCGCCGCGGTCATGCCCGCCCGTGCGAAAACCGCGCTCCGGATGTGGTCGCGGTACGCGGTTCCGGTGATCTCCTCGATCGCCAGGCCGACGAGGACGTACCCCGTGTTGCAGTACCGGCAGCCCTCCCCCGGCGGGAAATTCGGCGGCTTGTGAACGAAATTCGGCAGGTGGTCACGCGTTCGCGGCACCGAGTAGACCGGCTTGTCGGCCCACAACGCCTCATAGCTCTCGCCGGCTTCCTCGTCCGCGTCGTCGGCGATCCCGGAGGTGTGCGTGAGCAGGTGCCGCACGCACACGCTCGGCAAGATCGCCGTACCGGCCAGGTCGACGATCTCGGTGATCGGCATGTCCAGGTCCAGCCGGCCTTCGTCCACCAGCTGCAACGCGGCCACCGCGGTGAAGAGCTTGGTGATGGAGGCCGTGTCGAACCGGAGGTCGAGCCGGTTCGACACGGCCCATCGACGGCTCGCCGGCCCGTACGCGCCCGAAAACAGCACTTCCTCGCCGCGCCGGATCAACACCACCCCGGAGAACTCGTCGGCGGCGGCTCGGGCACTCAACCAGGCGTCCAGACCGGTGAAAGGCATTCTCCGAAGGTAGCTCACCCCACGGTGACCACGCGGGCCCAATCAGGCGGCGAATCCGGCCGATAGCCGGGAATGTTCTCGGCCAGCCGACCCACCCTGGGGAACAGGCCCACCACCGTCCGACAGGGCGGTCTCGAGCTGGGCCAAGGGGTTTGGCCGTCGGTCAACGCCACGATCACATCGGGGCGGGGGTTGCTTCTCAGCGCCCCGGCGAAACCGGTGCGCAGATCCGTACCGCCGCCGCCCAGCAACGGGATTCCTTCGGCGCCGCACAGCTGTTGCGTGACGTACGCGGCGGCGTCGCACGACAGCACCGAGACGAGATCCCGGCGGCCGCCCACCGCGCGGACTATCGCGGCGATTTCGAGGAGTGCGCTGCCCAGTTCGGCGTCGCTCACCGAGCCGGAGGTGTCGACGATGACGCAGACCTGCGGCGGCCTGCGGCGCAGGCTCGGCAGGATGACGCCGGGCAGGCTGGCCGACCGGCGCGACGGGCGGCCGTAGGTGTAATCCTCGCCCGCGCCCGACATCGCGGACCGAAGCGCCGCGCCCAGCAGTTCCCGCCACGGCAGCGGCGGATGGAACGCTTCCTCGGCCCAGCGTTTCCAGCCCGCCGGAACGTCGCCCGGGTTGCCGTTGATGCCTTGCGCGACCCGGAACCGGACGGCGTCCCGTTCCTGCTCGCTGAGCCCGTGCGCGCCGTCAAGGCCGAGATCCCAGTCGCGCTCCAGGCCGTCGGCGCCGCTGCCGCAGTCGAGCCAGGCGAATTCGGCGGTGTACGGACCGAGCCGGAACTGGGCCAGGTACTCCTCCATCAACTCGCCTTCGCGCAGCCTCAGCAGTTGCGGATCGACGGCGCCCTCGGGCCGGTCCAGGCCGTCGCCGAAGACGTCGTCGTTGATTTCGCAGTCCGCGGCGATGTTCATCCGCAATCGCTCCGCCGGCCCGGTCAGCTCGTGCTTCGCGGCGTACCGGTCGCCGCGGCCGTGGTGGTCGCGCAGCAAGTGGGAGACCTCGTGCACCCAGACTCCGGCCAGCTCCTCCAGCGGCGTGCGGTCCACGAACCTCGGCGAAACGTAGCAACGCCAGTGGCGGTCAACGCCCATCGTCGGCACTCGCCGTGACTCCACCACGTGCAAGGCGAACAACGCGGTCGCCAGATACGGCCGGTGCCGGACGGCGTAAAGCCTTGCGGCGTAAAGCTTCTCCTCGTCCATCAGCGCTCACCTGCGGGTTGCGCCCGCCGGGACAACGCCACCGCGCCGGACAGCCGTTCGATCGCCGCCGGTACCTGCCAGTCTTCGCGGCGCAGCGAGGCGAGCGTCGTCGCGGGCACGACCACGAGGTCCGGCGCGCCGGTTTCCAACGCCAGCACCAGCAACGCCCACGCCGCGTCCCAGCGGGCCTGTTCCGGCCGTTTCCGCACCGCTTCCACTACCCCGTCCAGGACGGTCTGGCGCAGGTCGCCGCGTTCGGGCAGCACCGCCGATCGAGGGTCCGCGAGCAAGGTTTCGGGGTCCGGCAGATCCATCCGGTCGAGGCTGGCGAGCAGCTCCAGACCCGGGCCGTCGCCGACCGTGCCGCGCACCAGCATGGACAGCACTTCCCGGGAAGCGCCCGCCGCGGTGGCGAAAGCGACCAGTCGCAGGGTCATTTCCCAGCTGCGCGGCGAAGGCCACGGACCGCCGCGCCGGGCTTCGCTCTTCGGCAGCTGATGCACCAGCCCGGGCCGGGTGCTCAGGAGCCCGCAGACCGCGCGGCGGGCGAACGTCACGGCGTCGGGCAACTGCGTTGGGTCCAGCTGGGGCAGCGCTGCTTGGGGCCACGTTCCGCCGAGTCCGCGCACCACGACGTCGTGGTCGTAGGTCCATTGCAGGTGCACGAACCGGTTGGCCAGCGGCGGGCTCAGCTCCCAGCCGTCGGCGGCGGAGGAACGCGGGTTGGCGGCGGCCACGATCCGCACGCCGGGAGGAAGCCTGAGCGCCCCGACCCGCCGCTCGAGCACGACGCGCAGCAGCGCGGCCTGGACGGCGGGCGGGGCGGTGGAAAGCTCGTCCAGGAACAGAAGTCCGCGGCCGGCACGGACCAGGCGCACGGCCCAGTCCGGCGGGGCCATCGGCACGCCCTGCTCGGCGGGATCGTCGCCGACCACCGGCAGGCCGGAGAAGTCGGACGGTTCGTGCACGCTGGCGATCACCGTGGTCAGCGGCAGTTCGAGCGCCTCGGCGAGCTGGGTGAGCGCGGCGGTCTTGCCGATGCCCGGCTCGCCCCACAGCAGCACCGGCAGGTCGGCGGACACGGCCAGCGTCAAGGCTTCCAGCTGGCTGTCGGGGCGCGGTTCGGTGCTCGTGTCGTTCAGCAGGGAAAGGAGAGCGGCGGCGGTGTCCAGGGGTCGTCGATTATCCATGGCAGTAAACAGGTTTCATCACCTTTGGGGTCGAATCAGGGCTGAGCGAATCAGCGAGAGGTCGCGTGCCGGGGGTGGCCGCGGTGGCTGGCGTGCCGGGCGGCGGGCCCGGGCCAGTACGGCTGTGCGTATCCGGCCAGTCCGGCCCGGTAGAGGCCGTGGACGACTTGGCGATCCACTGCCGTTTCCAGTTCGTCGCGCAGTGCGCCGCTGCGCAGGAGTACGTCCGGGCCGAGCAGTCCTTCGACGGCGGCGAGGGCGCCGGCCGCATCGCCGTGATCGAGCCGGGCGCGGACGTCCACGAGGCTTTCCGGAGACCGGTGCGCCTCGTCGATCGCCCGCAGGCACGGCAGTTCGGGGCCGCCCAGCGCGCCCAGCAGTTCTTCGCGGCGAATTTCGCCGGGGTCGTGGTCCAGCGGGACGAGCACGCCGTTCACCACGCCGATCCGATGCGTGGCGCCGCGACAGTCGACGAGGCGAGAATTCCCCGTTGCGGTGGAATTCCGTGCCGCGCCGGGTCGGTGGCCGGGCCGAAGTGCCGCTGCGACAAGCGGATGCAGCTGGTCGACGTCGAGCAGCCTGGCGTGGAGCAGCTCCAGGTCGGGCAGGACCCAGGTCGCGGCGTCTGGCAGGACCGGTGCCGCACGGGTCCGGTCTCCTGCGCCGATATCCAGCATCAGCCGGTGCCGGGAGGTGAGCCGTACCGCGACGACGCCGTCCGTGCGCCCCTCCGCGCGCAGCAGCAACGCCGCCTCGGCCGTCCACCGGTCGACCGCGCAGGGTCCCACTCCGCCTGGGAGCTGGATGGCATTCTCGTCCGGGGGCCAGCGCCCCGACCGTTCTCGCAGCTCGCCCGCCCTGCGCACGTCCCACAAGTGACGGTGCAGGTCGAGGCGATAACGCCGGTCGGGACGCGGATGCGGATGGAGTCCGGCCGCGCGCTGGGACGGCGACCACAGCGCGAGACTGATCCGCTGCCCGGCATCCGCCCAGGCGGGCGGCGTACGCGCGACAAGGTGGAACTCGCCGTACCGGGCCAGGGACACCGTGAGCCCTGGCCGGAGCAGGCCGTCCGGCGCGATGCGCGGGAAATGCCAGCGAAGCAGGTCAGGGGCGAGATGCCGCAAATCGGCGCGGACCTGTGCCGCCAGCCAGCCGCCATGGGTGCGGCTGATGGCCCGGAGGTTCAGATCCACGTCGACGCGCGCCGCGGCACAGGCCCCGGCCCAGTCGCCCGCCGAGCGGCGGGCAGTCGCTGACTCGATCATCGACGGCGGCACGGCGAATTCGCGCACGCGCGCCCAGAAAAGGAGGCGAAGATTCTCGTTCGCGGGCAAAGGGTGCATCAGCACTCACCTTTGGCGAACGGAACCCCCGATCTGTTCGAGTAGTTGCTCATCACGATCAGCGTAGCAGGATCGGCGCCGGGCCTGCTGGGACGTGTCATATTCTGACATTCGCGGCCGCACGGCGCGTTGTTCCGCAGAGTGGTCAGCGGGCGTCACGAAGTGCGTCCGCGCGGCTACGGTCCATGAACGCGACAGGGAGGGAGTCCTGGTGACGGAACCGAAACGGCAGACCCTCACCGAACGCCGGGCCGAGGAGCTGCGCATGAGCATCGCGCTCACCGCGCGGGACCTGTTCGTGACCGAGGGCGACACGTCGGTGACTGTCGAGCGGATCTGCGAGATCGTCGGGATCAACCCGCGGACGTTCCACCGGCACTTCCCGGTCAAGGAGGACGTCCTGATGCCGCTGCTGCGCCGCAGCGAGCGAGTGATCGTGCAGGGCCTGGAGGACGCACCGGACGACGCGGATCCGATCGAGGTCTTGACGACCGCGCTCACGACGGAGCTGAACCGGCGGCAGGTGCCCGAGTACGACCACCAGATCATGACCCTGATCGTCAACACCCCTCAGTACCGGCTGCGGTTCGTGGAGTGGTGCGAGGGGCTGAGCGGGGCGGTCACGCGGTTTCTCGCGCGGTACTACGAGCTTGACCCGGACCCGTTCCTGCGCGAACTTCCGGCGCTGCTGGTGATACAGACTATGCGGCACTCGCTGACGCGGTGGGTGCAGAGCGGTGGGTCTGATGACTTCAGTGACATTGAGCGGTGGGACTCGCGGGGGTTGCGGATGGCGTTGAGCGGGTTGACCCGGCTCGCCAAGTAGTCCTTTGTGGACCGAGCGGGAATCGCCGAGTGACGAGTCCCGCCCGGCTACAGCGGGAGTTACGAGGACGCGCCAGCGGCGTGCATCGCGGCGATGTAGCCGTACACCACGCCCTGCCCGATCGTCGCGCCTGCGCCCGGGTATGACGTGCCGAAGGCGTTCGCCGCGGTGTTTCCGATCGCGTAGAGACCGTCGACCGCTTCGCCGTCCTCGCGCAGGACTCGGGCGTGTTCGTCGGCGACGAGACCGCCGCAAGTGCCGAGGTCGCTCAGGACCACCTTGACCGCGTAGTACGGCGCTCGGCGCAGCGGGGCCAGGTTCGGGTTGGGGCCGATCGTGGGGTCGCCGTAGTAGCGGTCGTAAGCGCTGTCGCCCCGGCCGAAGTCGGGGTCGGTTCCGGTTGCCGCGCGTTCGTTGAACTGCTGGAAGGTGTCCTGGAACGCGGCAACCGGCACGCCCATCGCCGCGGCAAGCGTGCCGAGGTCTTCCGCCTTGTGCGCGATTCCGGCCCGGTACCACGATTCCGGGAGCGGCTGCCGCGGGAAGCAGCGGCCCGCCAAGATGTAGCTGTCCCGGTAGCGCTGGTCGAACACCAGCCACATCTCCTCGACCGGCGCGCCCGCCCGTTCGCGGGCGAGGATTTCCTGTCCGAACGACATGTAGTCGATCGCCTCGTTGATGAACCGTTTTCCGTTCTGGTCGACGATGAACGAGCCCGGCAGCGAACGCTCGGCCAGCATGACTGCCGGAGCGCCGCCCGGTACCGGTGCGAACGCCGGGAACCACCAGGCCTGGTCCATCAAAGCGGTGTCCGCGCCGAGTTCCTGGCCTGCGTGGATGCCGTCGCCGGTGTTGCCTTCCGATCCTAGGCTGGCGTGTTCGCCGAGTCGGGGTGACTGGAATTTGTGCCGCGCCTCGACGTCGTGGTCGAAGCCGCCTGCGGCCAGGACTACGCCGCGTCGGGCTCGGACGGTGACTTCCTTGTCTCCCTGCCGCAGTACGGCTCCGGTGACTCGGTCGTCGTCTTGGAGCAGGCGGATCAGGCTGGTCTCTGTCCACACGGGAATGCCCGCGCGCAGTACGCCCGCGAACATTCCGGCCGCGAGTGCTTGCCCGCCTGCTAGGTAGTCGCGGCCGATGAGCATGCCGCCGATGCCCAGTGCGGCTCGCGCGAGGATCCGTGGTAGCGCCTTGAGTGGTTTGCGTGCTACCAGGTTCATCCACTTGTAGTCTGCGCCGGTGACTGGCATTGGCACTGGGGCCTCCATTACGCCCGGGCGCAGTCTGGGGCGTTCGGGGCCTAGGACGGAAGCGTTGAATGGGCGGCATTCGCAGGTTCGGCCTTCTGGGCGGCCGCCTGGTTTTTCTGGGTGGTAATCGGAGTAGCCTTTTGCCCAGAAGAATCGCATTGGTGTGGTGCGACGGAGCATGTCTACGGCTGCGGCGCCGTGTTTTAGGTAGGCGTGTCCGCGTTCGGGTGGGGCTGAAGTTCCGACTACTGCTTTTAGGTAGGTGGTTGCGTCGGTGACTGCTTGGGGGCCGGTGTCGGGCAGGGTGGGGTTTCCTGGGATCCAGAAGGCGCCGCCGGAGCGGGCTGTTGAGCCGCCTACGTAGGGGGTTTTTTCGACGACCAGGGTGGAGAGGCCTCGTTCGTGGGCGGAGAGGGCGGCGGCTAGGCCGGTGCCGGAGCCGATTACTAGCAGGTCTACGGTTTTGTTCTTGGCTGGTGTTACGGCGGGGACTTTGTTTTTCACGTTGCTCCTGTGTTTTTGGCGCCGACTTCGTCGTCGCGGGCGGGATCGCTTTTAAGCCGGCGTTTGGGGGCTGCCCGGCGTGAGGGGCCTTCGGCCTGTCACGCCGGGCAGCCCCCAAACGCCGGCGCGATCCCGCGTGGTGGGCAAGTTCAGGGAAGCGGGCGAAAGCTGTGGCGGAGGAAGATCAACGGGCTAGGAAGGCTAAGACTGTGGCTTCCCAGGCCGCTTTTTGTTCGATCATGACCCAGTGGCCGCAGTTCGGGAAGATGTGGATTTCGCCTTTTGGGAGAGTGCGCATGGGGAGCAGGGACATGTCGACGGGGCTCACTCGGTCGTCTCGGCCCCAGGTGATCAGGGTTGGGGTGGTCAGGTGGCGTAGTTTTGCCCAGGCGGGGGTTTCCGCGTTGCGGGCGGCGGCGGCCATGGCGGTGAGGGCTGCGGCGCCGTACATGCGGCGGGAGTTTTCCAGGGTGGCGGGATCTGTTGCTTGGGCCCAGCGTTCCTCGATCAGCTGCTCGGTGACCATGGACTGGTCGTAGACCATCGAGCGCAGCCAGGCGACCAGTGCGTCGCGGGTCGGGTTTTCCACGAACTCGCTCAGGCGGACGATGCCTTCCCCTGGTTGCGAACTGAAGATCGGGGTTCCGATGCCGCCGATCGTGACCAAGCGCTCGACGCGTTCGGGGGACGAGAGGGCGAAGTCCGTTGCGACGAAGCCGCCCATTGAGTTGCCTACCATGCGCACGCGGTCCAGCGAGAGACCGTCCAGCAGCGCGCGGACGGCGGCCCCGGCGGACTGCATCGGGTGCGCGGCGCCGAAATCGTCGCTGACGCCGAAGCCGGGGAACTCCAGCACGATGGTGCGGTAGTGCGGGGCGAAGGTCGGCAGGTTGGCGCCGAAGTTGCGCCAGCCTGTCACGCCGGGGCCGGAACCGTGCAGCAGCACCAGCGGCGGGCCGTCGCCGCTTTCGCGGTAGCGCAGGACGCCGTGTTCGGTGGGGAGTTCGCGGAGTTCGGGAGCGGATTCGGCGGTCATGGCTCGACTTTGCCAGCGGAATCTGCCCCGGTCGGACGGCTTTCCCGATCAGCGGACGCTCTCAGGCGGGCACGCTGATGCGTCCGTAGCGGCCGCGGAAGAAGACCAGCGGCTCTTGGTCCGACGAGTACAGGTGCCGTACGCGGGAGACGACGATCGTGTGGTCGCCCGCCGCGTGCTCGGTGTCGAGTTCCGCTTCGATCCACGCCAGGGAATCGGTGACCACTGGTGCGCCCGAGGGCGACGGCGTCCAGTCGATACCGGCGAACTTGTCGACACCGCGGGCCGCCAAGCTTCGGCAGACGGCTTCCTGGGACTCGGACAGGATGCTGATCGCGTAGCAGCCCGCGGCGCGCACTCGTGGCCACGACGTGCTGGTCGCGGCCACGCAGAACGCGACCAGCGGCGGGTCGAGCGACACCGACGTGAACGAGTTCGCCGCCAGGCCGACCGGTGCGCCCGTGTCCGGGTCGATTCCGGTGATCGCCACGACGCCGGTCGCGAAATGTCCCAGCACGGCCCGCATCCGCGTGGGGTCCGACGGTTTGTTCATTCAACTTCTCCCTTGGCCGCAGCGAGTCCGGCCCGGCGGCCGTAGAAGCTGCCGTCTCCCAGTGAAGCGCCGCTGACGTAGCCGCCGGTGCAGATGCCTGCCGTACAGCGTCCGGCGGCGAACAGGCCGGGGATTGGCTCCCCGGACACGTGCAGCACTCGCGAATCCAGATCGGTTCGCAAACCGCCCAGAGGGAATCCGGCGGTCGCGCCCCGCAGGTCGAAGGCGGCGACCGCGCCGGTGAGCGGGCGCAGCCACTCCGGTTTCTTGCCGAACAGCGGGTCCAGGCCTTGCGCGGCATAGGTGTTGTAGACCTCGACCGTGGTCTGCAAAGCGAGTTCCGGCAGGCCCATGTCGGCCTCCAGTTCGGCGACGGTCTCCGCGGCCCAGGTCGGCGGCACGCGGAAGACCGGGGTGGCGGTCTCGGTCGCGAGGGCTTCCTCGTGCGCTTGTTCGTCGATCACCAGGAAGGCCTGGTTGTCTTGATGGAACAGCG
The DNA here is from genome assembly GCF_042647905.1 of Amycolatopsis halotolerans. Taxonomy (NCBI): domain Bacteria; kingdom Bacillati; phylum Actinomycetota; class Actinomycetes; order Pseudonocardiales; family Pseudonocardiaceae; genus Amycolatopsis; species Amycolatopsis halotolerans. The sequence continues at coordinate 12,727 of NZ_JBHRWI010000006.1, read as the reverse complement.
TCGCCTGGCCGATCCGGCCCGGGTAGGTGTCTTCGGTGACGTAGCGCTGGCCCTGGCCGTTGACGAGAATGCCGCGCGCCATCATCTGCGGGTCGCCGAAGAAGGCGACTTCGGTGGCGTCCATGTGCGCGGTCGCCGCGCCGAACGCGGTCGCGGCCAGGATGCCGACGCCGTCGTGTTCCTCGATAGCGGCTCCCGGACGGCCGATCAGCCGCGGCGCGTGGTCGGCGACCATCTGCTCGGAGTAGGCGAAACCGCCGGTCGCCAGTACGACCCCGAGTTCGGCCCGGACGGCGATCTCGCGCCCGTAGCGCCGCGCGAGCACCCCGACGACCCGTTCGCCGTCCACGATGAGACGGGTCAGGCGGACGTCGTAGGAAACGCGCACGCCGAGCGCTTCGGCGGTCTCCGCGAGCGGCTTCATCAGCATGTAGCCGCCGCCTCGCTCCCCCGTGCGCTTGTCGCGCATCCGCGGCACGTGTCCGCGCGGCGCGGGGCTGGCGACGGCGTTGAACGGAGCCGCGTTCTCGCCGCCGGAATAGGCCAGGCCCTCGTCGTGCGGCGGTTCCCAGCCCGGTTCGTCCCAGAGCGCCTCGCGGAAGGGCACGCCGTTGCCGACCAGCCAGTCGTAGTGTTCCAGGCTGCCGCGGCAGTAATCGGCGATCTTGGCCGCGTCGGCGCCCGGGCCGACGGCCGCGAGCAGGAACTTCTCCATGTTCTCCGCGGAGTCCTCGAACCCGAGCGCGCGCTGGAGCGGAGTGCCGCCGCCGAGGTACACGAAGCCGCCGGCCAGCGCCGCCGCGCCGCCCCAGCCGCTTGTGCGTTCCAGGATCAGCACCTGCGCGCCGGACCTCGCGGCCTCGATCGCCGCGGACACGCCAGCGATGCCGTAGCCGGCGATCACCACGTCCGCGGTCTCGTGCCATTCGGCGATCGCGGCGGCCGGGACGGGACGCAGCTTGCCTGCCGTCATACGTGAGTCCTTTCTCGTTGCGGGGTGCGGCGTGCCGTGAGGGGAACCCTCACGGACTCTGAGTCCCTCAGGGTTCCCCTCACGGACGACTAGGCCAGGAGGTCCCGCATCATCTGCCAGAGCTTCTCGCGCGCGGGTTCGGTCAGGGACAACGCCGGGATCGTCAGGAAGCCGTGGAACAGGCCCTCGAACCGGTGCGCGGTCACGGAGACCCCGGCTTCCCGCAGGCGCTCGGCGTAGTCGTCTCCGGCCGTGCACAACGGATCCAGTTCGGCGGTCGCGACCACAGCGGGAGGAAGGTCCACAAGGGACTCCGCCCGGGTCGGCACCAGGTAGGGGCTGTCGGTTCCGTTCGGCGCGTATTGCGCCCAGTACCACCGCATCGCGGTCTCGGTGTTGTAGTAGCCCTCGCCGTAGCGCTGGTAGGACTCGGTGGAGAAATCGTCGTCGATCACCGGGTACAGCAGGACTTGCGCGGCGATGCGCGGGCCGCCGCGGTCGCGGGCCGCGAGGCACACCGTCGCGGCCAGGTTGCCGCCCGCGCTGTCGCCGACCACGCCGATCCGGGCCGGGTCTCCCCCGTATTCGGCGGCGTGCTCAGCAGCCCAGACCACCGCCGCGTACACGTCCTCCATCGCTGCGGGACCGGGATGTTCCGGGGCCAGCCGGTAGTCGACCGCGATCACCACCGCTTCGACCGCATCCGCCAGGGAACGGCAGAACTCGTCGTGGCTGTCGAGGTCGCAGAACACGAACCCGCCGCCGTGCGCGAAGACCACGACCGGGAGCGGCCCTTCGTGGTGTGGCGCGTAGATCCGCAGCCTCAGGTCGCCGCCGGGCCCAGGAATGACGCGGTCTTCCGCGATCCGCATCGCGGGCTGATGTGTCAGCGGCGCCCGGCGCGAGCGGATGAGCGTCCGCAGGCCCGCGGGATCGTGCTGGGTCACGTCCGGGAAGTCCGCCAGACCGGCCAGCATCGCCTTCACCTCGGCGGCGCGGTCGTCGAGGACGAACCCGCGATACCCGTCGGACGCGACGTCATCGCAGATCGCGCGGTACTTGCCGAGCCCGCCGACGTACGGCATGAACACGCGAGGCTTGCCGGGGATGTTCGCGCCGAGATACCAGGAGTTGGCGGCCGGGAACAGCGTCGCCGCCGCGTTGGCGTTGCACGTGGCCACCCATTCGGTGACGGCGTCCTCGCTCGCCTCGATCGTCGTCGCGCGGTGCTCGTCGAGATAGTCCAAACAGGACGCGATCCAGTCCACGTGCTGTTCGGCGGTCAGCACCATGTTCGCCAGCACGCTCGGGCTGCCCGGCCCGGACACGACGAACATGTTGGGAAATCCGGAAACCGCCAGCCCGAGGTAGGTGCGCGGGCCCGCCGACCAGGCGTCGCGCAGCGTGCGCCCGTCCCGGCCGCGGAGGTCGATGCGGGACAGCGAACCCGTCATCGCGTCGAAACCGGTCGCGAAGATCAGCATGTCGAGTTCACGCAGACCGTCCGACGTGCGGACTCCGCTGGGCGTGATCTCGGTGATCGGCGTGCGCCGGAGGTTGACCAGCTCGACGTTTTCGCGGTTGTACGCCTCGAAATAGCCGCTGTCGGTGACGATGCGTTTCGTGCCGATCGGATGGTCGTCCGGGATGAGCTGTTCGGCGATTTCCGGGTCGTGCACGAGTTCGCGGATCTTGGCTTCGACGTATTCGCGCGCGGTGTCGTTCGCGGCGAGATTCGTGGTCTGGTCGGGGAAAGCCTTGGCGAACAGGTATCCCCCGCGTTCCCACCACTGGTCGTAGATCCGGGTCCGCTCGGCGGCGTCGACTTCGAGCGCGCCGCGCGGGTGCGGGCTGTTAGGCGTGCCGCCGCCGCTGATCCGCGACAACCGCCGCCGTTCGGGATAGCCGGCTTTGACGTCCGCGATGAACTCGGGCGGCAACGGACGGTTCCGCGCGGGAATCGAATAGTTGGGACTGCGCTGGAAAACCGTCACCCGCGCCGCGGTTTCGGCGACGACCGGGATCGTCTGGATTCCGGACGACCCGGTCCCGATCACGCCGACGCGCTTGCCTTCGAACTCCACGCCGTGGTGCGGCCAGGCTCCGGTGTGGTACAGCTCGCCCGCGAAACTGTCCCGTCCGGGAATCTCCGGCATGTTGGTGGCCGACAGAACACCGGTGGCCAGCACGAGAAACCGCGCGCTGACGGTCCGGGCGGTGTCCGTTCGCACTGTCCACCGCCCGGACCGGTCGTCGTAGTCCGCCGCCGTCACCCTGGTCGAGAACTCGTACGCCGAGCGCAGGTCGTGCCGGTTCGCGACGTGGCCGAGATACCGCAGGATCTCGTCCTGGGCCGCGAACCGCTCGCTCCACGTCCATTCCTGCTGCAGTTCTTCGTCGAACGAGTAGGAATAGTCGATGCTTTCGACGTCGCAGCGCGCACCGGGATACCGGTTGTGGTACCAGGTGCCGCCCACCCCGGCCGCGCTCTCGAAGCCCCGCACCCGCATTCCGCGCGCACGCAGTTTGTGCACCGCGTAGAGCCCGGCGATCCCGGCGCCGACGACGACTGCGTCGAAAGAGTTTTCCACGTCAGGCATCCACAGTGGACTCGGCGGCCTTCTGCGCTTCCTTCATTTCCTTCATCCAGAGCCATTCGTGGCCCCAGTAGCTGTCCGCGGTGACTTCCTCGGCGGTGTAATAGCTTTCGTCGACGGGCTGGCCGCCGTAGCCGTACTCGATGTCCCAGCCGCCGGGGACGCGCACGTAGAACGAGATCATCTTGTCGTTGGTGTGCCGCCCAAGAGTGGAGGACACCGGGAAGTCGCGCGCCAGCACCTGGTCGTAGGCGCGGCCGACCGCGTCGAGCGAATCGACCTCCACCATCACGTGGATCAGACCCGGGTCGCGGCCTTCCAGGCTCGGCATGATCGCCAGGCTGTGGTGGCGCTGGTTGATCCCGAGGAACCGGATGCGCAGCGGACCGGCTTCCGGCGGGCCGGGCATCCGGAACGCACCGCGCGACAGGAAGCCGAGCGTCTCGGTGTAGAACTCGAAGGACTCGTCGAAGCTGGTGGTCGGCATGACCACGTGGCCGAGTCCCTGCGCGCCGGTGACGAACTTGTGGGCGTACTTGGTCACCACCGGGCTGTGTTCGAGCACCGGACCGTGGAAGAACTCCAGCGGCGTGCCGCCCGGATCCTTCGCGGAGAAGCCCGCCTCGACCTTGCGCCGGTCCGCGAGTTCCTGCGACATCGGCGTGCACTCCACGCCAGCGTCTTCGAGAGTCGCCCGGAGCCGACGCAACGCCGGAGCGTCGCGCACTTCCCAGCCGACCGCCGTCACGCGGTCCGCGTCGCCCTGCTCGACGGTGATGCGGGACGGGCGCTCGTCCATCCGGAAGTGCAGCGCGTCCTTCTCGTCGCCGAAGCCCGGCGCGAAACCGAGCACGTCGAAGCCGAGTTCGCGCCAGCGCTCCAGGTCGGTGGCGATGACCCGGACGTAGCCGAGTCCCTTGATTTCGCTCATGACGGGGATCCTTTCTCAGATCATCACGCGCAGGGGACCCTGCGGGACTTCGACGTTCAGCGACGCCAGCGCGGCGGCGTGGTAGGTGGTGCTGGTGACGTGGATCGCGTGGTGCAGCCCGGCGTGCGCGTCGCGCCAGAAGCGCTGCAGCGGGTTGTCCATCCGCAACGCGTTTCCGCCGGCGCGGTCGAAGATCTCGTCGGCGGCGCGCACCGCTCGCCACGCCGCGCGGGCCTGGTCGCGGCGGATCTGGGCACGGGTGGCGAAGTCGATCTCCTCGCCGCGGTCGACCTTGTCCCACGCTCGATCCACATTGGACAGCAGCTGCTGGCGCGCGGCGTCGATCTCCGAGGCCGAATCGCTGAGCGCGTGCAGCACGTACGGGTCGTCCTTGACAAGGGTTCCGGTCGCGCCGACGCGGTTGCGCTGGTAATCGACCCCAGCGGCCAGCACCCCTTCGCAAATGCCGATGGTGGCCGAGGTGATGCCCAGCGGGAAGATCGTCGACCACGGCATCTTGTACAGCGTCTCGGTGACGCCGTACTCCCTCGCCGCGGAGCCGTCGATGACCTTGTCCGCGTCCATCACCCGGTACGCCGGGACGAACGCGTCCTTGACCACGATGTCCTTGCTGCCGGTGCCGCGAAGGCCGACGACGTCCCAGGAACCGTCGATGATCTCGTAGTCCGAACGCGGCAGGATCACGTGCATGCTGTGCGGCGGCATCAGCGGCTGGCCGTCCTGGCCGCCGAGCATCGCGCCGAGGAAGATCCAGTCGCAGTGGTCGGTGCCCGACGAGAACTGCCAGCGGCCGTTCAGCACGAACCCGCCGTCGGCCGGAACCGCGACCCCGGCGGGCATGTACGGCGACGCCTGCCACGTGTCGGTGTCCTCGCCCAGGATTTCTTCCTGCACCTTCGGATCCGCGAAGGCCAGCTGCCACGGGTGGACGCCGACGATGCCGCCCACCCAGCCCGCCGAACCGTAGATGCTCGCGGTCTTCATGACCGTCTCGGCGAACTCGCGCGGGTGAGCCTCGTAGCCGTTGTACTTCTTGCGCTGCAGCAAACGGATGACGCCCGCCTGCTTGAGCCGCTTGGCCATGTCGTCGGGAAGGCGGCCGAGCGACTCGCCCTCGTCGGCGGCGGCCCGGAGTTCGTCGGCGATCGCCTCGATGTTGTCGAGCACTGGATTCGGCATAGGGGCTCCTAGATCTTCGCAGTGGGTCGAGCTTGCCAACCAGGAAGCCGGATCGGACCAGGTCTCCTGATGAGTGGAACAGGGGCCTCAGTACTCGACGGCGATCTCGTCGCTGACCGGTTCCGCCTGGCACGCCAGGATGTATCCCTCGGCGAGGTCGTCTTCGGTGAGAATCTCGTTGCGCGCCAGGTTCACCTTCCCCGAGGTCAGCGCGCACACGCACGCGCTGCAGGCGCCTTCGCGACACGAGTACGGCGCGTCGACGCCTGCGGCCAGGAGGGCGTCGAGGAGTTTTTGCCCGGCATTCCAGGGCACGACGTGGTCGTCGCCGTCGAGCGAGACCTTCACAGTGCACGCGACCTCACCGGTCCCGGTCTCCGGGTCGTCGGCGAACGGATCTTGCTGCAGGGAAAGGAATCGTTCCGAGTGCACCCGGGTCCCGGGGATTCCGGCGCACACGTCCGCCGCCAGGTCCATCAACGGTTCCGGACCGCAGAGGTAGACGTCGCGGCCGGCGAACGGACGCAGCAGCACGGTCAGCAGGTTCCGGCCGGGATAGCCCTGCAGCGACTCCAGCAGGTGGATCACGGTGAAGCGATCGGGAAACTTGCTCTCGAGCGCGGCCAGTTCTCCGGCGAAGATCACCGACGCCTCGTCGCGGTTCGCGTAGATCAGCACGATGTTCCCGCTGCCGCCGAACAGGATCGACTTCGCGATGGCGATCACCGGCGTGATCCCGCTGCCGCCCGCGACCAGCACCACCGGCTGGTCCAGCGACGCGGGTGTGAAGGTCCCGGCGGGCGGGAGGACGTCGAGTTCGTCGCCAGCCGAGACCGTGTCGCACAGCCAGTTGGAGCCGTGTCCGCCGCGCACGCGCTTGACGGTGAACTTCATCGCCTGGTCGCTGTGCGGCGAACTCGACAGCGAGTAGCAGCGCGCGGACCCCGTTCCGGCGTCCGGGACCCGGACGGTCAGGAACTGCCCCGCACGGTAGCCGAACGCGGCGTCCCCGACCGGCTCCACGACGAACGAGCGCGCGTCGGCGGTCTCCTCCACGACGTCGGTCACCCGGACCCGTTTCCCGCGCGAACCCGGCGCGGCCTCGCGGCCGGTACTCGTTTCGGTGGACATCCACCCTCCTGGTCCTCGTCGCCCAACCCGCCGCCCCGTCCGTGAGGGGAACCCTGAGGGAATCTGATTCCCTCAGGGTTCCCCTCACGGACTTCAGCGCGGGCGGTCCCGGGGAACGGTAGGGCGGGGAAAGGGCGGCGAGGCGGGTGCGTTTCGCTGACTGGGAGACCGGTCGCTTCCCACCAAGCGGTTGCTCGGGCTTTTTCCCAGCCCCGGCTGTGCTTGCATCCCCGCATGCTGACCATCGACAAGATCACCCAGACCGTCGCGGAGTACGCGCGCCGGCTCGAAGCAGGCGACGCGGCCAAGATCGCCGAGCTTTACGCCGAGGACGCCACCGTCGAAGACCCCGCGGGCAGCGCCGTCCGCAAGGGCCGCGAAGCCATCGCCGCGTTCTACAGCGAACTCGACGGCCTCGCTCTCACCGCCGAACTGCTGACCGTCCGCGCGTCCGGCGACACGGCGGCCTTCCATCTGCGCGTGATCACCACGACCGAGGAGTTCGTCAGCTCGATCGAGCCGATCGACGTCATGACGTTCGACGAACGCGGCCGGATCACGAGCATGCGCGCGATCTGGAGCCCGGCCGACGTCGTGCACCAACGACGTTCCAGTCAGTGAACTGTGACCGGGTTCATGGCCCCAGCACTTGTTAAAACCGGAACGCACCGGACTGACAGCTCCCCACCAACCCTTTCCAGGAGAGCGCGATGACTTCTCTGCAACCGGACGAGATCCGCCTGATCGAAGCGGATTCGGCCCCCGCCCGCTTCGCCCGCGGCTGGCATTGCCTGGGTCTCGTCCGCGATTTCGGCGACGGGAAACCGCATACCGTGCACGCCTTCGGCACGAAACTCGTGGTGTTCCGCGGGGAGAGCGGAAAGATCAATATTCTCGATTCCTACTGCCGGCACCTCGGCGGCGACCTGTCCCAGGGCGAGGTCAAGGGCGACGAGATCGCCTGCCCGTTCCACGACTGGCGCTGGGGCGGCGACGGCCGGTGCAAGCAGATCCCGTACAGCAAACGCGTCCCCATGCTCGCGCGCACCCGGGCTTGGACCACGTCGGAACAGGACGGCTTGTTGTTCGTCTGGCACGACCCGGAGGGCAAGAAGCCGACCGAAGAGGTCGCCATCCCGCGCATCGAGGGCGCGGAAAGCGACGAGTGGACCGACTGGCACTGGTACACGACCGTCGTGAACACCAACTGCCGCGAGATCATCGACAACGTCGTCGACATGGCGCATTTCTTTTATGTGCACGGATCGCTGCCGACGTACTTCAAGAACGTCTTCGAGGGCCACGTCGCGACCCAGTACATGAACGGCGACGCCCGCGACGACTACCCCGCGCCCGAGGGCCAGCCGAAAATGCTCGGCACCACTTCGGTCGCGTCGTATTACGGCCCGTCGTTCATGATCGACGACCTGACGTATCACTACGAGTTCGGCGATCACCACACGGTTCTGCTCAACTGCCACTACCCGATCACGGCGGATTCGTTCGTGCTGCAGTACGGGATCATCGTCAAGAAGTCGGCCTCGCTGCCGGAGGACGCGGCGATGGCTTCGGCGATCGCGCTCGGCGACTACATCAAGGTCGGCTTCGAGCAGGACGTCGAGATCTGGAAGAACAAGGCCCGGATCGACAACCCGCTGCTGTGCGAGGAAGACGGCCCGGTGTACCAGCTGCGCCGCTGGTACGAGCAGTTCTACGTCGACGTCGCGGACGTCCAGCCGGAGATGGTCGACCGATTCGAGTACGAACTGGATCTCACCCGCCCGACGAAGGCGTGGCACGACGAGGTGGCCGCGAACATCGCCCGGCAGGCCAAGCCGACGGAGACCGCGCCGTGAGCGAACTCAGGACCGACAACCGGCTCGACGACGTGCCGATGCAGCCGCTGCGGTGCCAGCACTGCGCGGCGCGACTGCTGGCGCGCAAGAGCACCGTGCACCAGACGAGCCTGCAGTGGAACGCCGACGCCGTCGAAGCCTGCGCGGAACTCGGCGCGTCGCCGATGCCGGGACCGGCGCTGGCGGGATGTTCGCGGCTCAAGGAGTCCCTCGAAGCCGAAGTCGCGGCAGGACGGCTCCGGATCGTCCAGACGGTGTGACCGCACAGGTGCGCCGTGCCCGGTTCGCCCGGACACGGCGCACTTCTCTGTCCGCGAGCCGGTTTACAGCCGAGCGTCGATGTGCCTACACTCCAAGATGTCAGATTCTGACAGGTAGTCTTAATCTGACACACGCAGTCTCTGGAGGTGGTGTTGCAATGGCGCACATCGAGGAAGCCCCCGCGGCGATGATCGACCGCGTCGCGTCGCTGCTGGAGTCCTTCGTGGGCGAACGGCCCCTGACGCTGGCCGAACTCGCCCGCCGCTCCCACGTGCCGCGGTCGTCGGCGCACCGGATCCTGCAGCGGCTGGTCGAACTCGGCTGGGTGGAGCGCAAGGAGTTCACCTACACGCTGGGCGTGCGGATGTTCGAACTCGGCTCGCAGTTCACCCGGCGGCGCACCGTCCCGCGCGCCGCCGTCGCGGTGATGGCCGAACTGCATCGCCGAAGCGGGCTGACCGTGTACCTGAGCATGCTGGTCGGCTCCGAGATCATGCACCTCGAACGGATCGGCTCGTGGCCGTCCGCCTCCGGGCAATGGAGCGCGGGCGCCCGGCAGCCGGTCCCGCTCACCGCCCCCGGACGGGCATTGCTCGCCACCCTGGCCCCCGATCATTGGCCTGAGCTGCATTTCGGCCACGCGCCCACCCAGTACTCCATCCAGTCGCGCAGCCAGCTCCTGCGAGACCTGGCCCGGGTCCGCGACCGCGGGGGTGTGGCCGTGGATGCGCAGGGCACTCATCACGGCGTGACTGTGGTGGCCGCCCCGATCACCACGATGGACGACGACGGGCATTTCGCGCTGTCTGTGTGCGGTCCGACCCGGGCGCTCGATCTGGTCTCGACGATCACCGAGGTGCGCAATGCCGCCGCTACTGTGTGGCGGGTCGCCAATGGCGTTCCGACGCTGCGTCCCCGGGCGGTGCCGGAGCTTCCGCCTGCGGTTGAGCTGCAACTGGCCAATGGCGGGCCTGCTGCTGGTTAGTCGGCCCTCGTTGCGGAGGGCCGACCAGCCTGGTTGTCAGGCGGTTTGGCCGCCGTCGATCACGAAGTCCTGTCCGGTGCAGTAGCTGCTCGCGTCGCTGGCGAGGAAAGCCACCAACGCGGCCACCTCGGCCGTCGTCCCCGGACGAGGGATTGGCTGACCTGCCACCGCTCCCCCGCCCGCGCGGGTCGTTTCGGAGATCATCTGCGTGTCGATCGCGCCCGGGCAGACACAGTTCACCCGGATACCGAACTCGCCAAGCTCCTTCGCTGCGGATTTGCTGGCGCCGCGCAGTCCCCATTTCGACGCGCTGTACCCCAGCCCGCCCGCGAAACCCATCAACCCCGCGGTCGAAGCGACGTTGATGATCGAACCGCCGCGGTCGCGCATCAACGGCAGCACGGCCTGCATCCCGAGGACCGGCCCGATCAGGTTGACGCCCAAGGTTTGCGCCAGGTGCTCCTCCTCGAAACTCTCCAACGGTGCTTTGCGATAAAACCCGGCGTTGTTGACGAGCACGTCGATCCGGCCGAACTCGGCGCGGACGCGTTCCATGACGGCAGCCCAGTTCTCCTTGCTGCGCACGTCGAGTCCGATGGCTCGCCCGTCGATCTCCGCGGCTACTTTCGCGACGGCGCTCTCGTCGAGGTCGGCCAGCACGACGTCCGCGCCCAGCCGGGCAGCCGTCCGGGCATGCTCCGCGCCCTGTCCTTGTGCGGCACCGGTGACGAACACGATCTTGTCCCGCAGGTCCACGAGTTGGTCGGTCACGTTCCACTTCCTTCGGCTCGGGGTGCGTGGTCGCGCGAAGGTACCTTCGCCAGCGGGAAGAGCGGGGCGCATGCGTCGGCTCAGCGGACGCCTCCGGCTTCCGTTTGACCAGTGCGGCACGGCCTCGTAAACTCGACCAAGCGTTTGCTTGCTATCGTGCCTGACGGGAGAAGACCGGCCCTTGAAAGACTTTCACGGCAAGCCGGGCGTCGCGGTCGTGACCGGCGGCACCGGCGGACTCGGCGCCGCGATCTGCCGGACTCTCGCCGAGCGCGGCTGCGCGATCGCCTTCACCTACCTCAGCAACCGGGAAGCAGCGGAAAGCCTGGCAGCCGAACTCGGCGCGACGGCCGATTCTCTCGACCTCACCGACCCCGCGCGGAGCAAGGCGTACGTCGGCAGTGTGGTCGAGCGTTTCGGGGCGATCCACACCCTCGTCCACGCCGCCGGACCGCTGGTCCCGCAGCAGCATCTGTCTACAGTGGACCCTGACGAGTTCGGCACGCGTCTCGCCGCGGAAGCCGCCGCGTTCTTCAATCTCGTCCACCCGGCGCTGCCCGCGCTGCGGGCCAGCAAAGGATCGATCGTGGCGGTCACCACCGCGGCGACGAGGCGGTACCCGGTCCGCGACGGTTTGTCCGCCGGGCCCAAGGGCGCGGTCGAGGCGACCGCCCGGGCACTCGCCGCCGAGGAGGGCCGGTTCGGCGTGCGCGTCAACTGCGTCGGGCCGGGGATGTTGACCGACGGCATGGCCGCGGACCTGATGGCGCGCGGCGACCTCGACGAACGCGCTCTTGAGGCCGCGCGGCGCGCCATCCCGTTGCGCACCTTCGGCAGTGCGCGGGACATCGCGGAGGCAGTGTGTTTCCTGGCCTCGGACCGGGCCGGGTTCATCAGCGGGCAGAAGCTCGACGTGGACGGCGGATACGGCGTCTGACCTAGCCGTCCCAGACGCTGATGAACTCCTCGACCATCCCGGGCACGTCCGAGGCGTTCCCGATCAGTGCCGCGTGCATCATCCGCACCTGCAAGTCCTCCTGCCGCACCAGATAGTCGAGAAAATCCCCCGGCGCCCCGGACGCGGCCAAGCCGATCACCAGCGAACTCGGCGGGGTGTCGCCGACGATCGTCGTTCCCGGCCGCTGGTCCGCGCGGGACTTGGCGTTCCAGGCCGAACACGTCGTCACGCAGAAGCTGCACAACAACGGGTACAACTGCGTCGCGTCGCAAGTCCTGGTGCTCAGCAGCGATTGGGAGCAGAAGGACGTTTTCCTTGCCCTCGCCGAGCACCCGGCCGCGGAACACTGGGAAGACCGGCTTCTGCTCGACGTGCCCGCGGACGGCGACGCCGCTTTCACCGAGGAGTACTTCGGCCCGGTCCTGGCGGTCACTCAGCTGCCAGGAGATCCGCGGCAGTTCCTCGACCGAGCCGTCGACTTCGCGAACGAGAAACTGGCCGGGACGCTGGGCGCGAACATCGTGCTCCACCCGCGGACGAAACGGCGTCTGGGCCGCAGCTTCACCGAGGCGATCACGCGCCTGCGGTACGGCACCATCGCGATCAACGCCTGGACCGGCGTCGGTTACCTGACGGCCCGCGCCTCGTGGGGCGCGTTCCCCGGGCATCCGCTCACCGACGTCCAAAGCGGAATCGGCGTGGTGCACAACGCGCTGCTGCTCGACCACGTCGAACGGACCGTAGCGCACGGCCCGTTCCGGCCGTTCCCCCGGTCAGTCGCCACCGGGCAGCTCGCGATCTCGCCGCGCCCGCCGTGGTTCGTCACCAACCGGACGGCGCGGGTCACCGGACGCCGCCTGGCCGCCTTCGCCGGACGTCCTGGCTGGTCCAAGCTGCCCGGGATCTTCGCGTCCGCGCTGCGCGGCTAGCGTCCTGACGTGAGGATTTGCCTCTTAAATCATATTTACCACTAATGATATGTTGCGCTCATGACGCCCGCCCACCCGAAAGGACTTCCCAATGGGGTTTGTCAAGTCATGCTGCCGCCGGGATCGGGGGTGAAG